>NZ_CP021377.1:2870885-3189872 GCF_002157895.1 Oceanisphaera profunda | reverse complement strand
GGCATCGGCATCGGCAATGGCCGCCATAATGCTTTGCTGCTGTTGTTCGCTCACTCGTTGAGTGTCATTACGGCGTACATCAGTGTAAAACTGCTGGTCGACTAATAAGGTATTGCCACCTTCACACTGGCTGACACGGCCATCATAGGTAAAAGTCACCGTTACTTTGCCTATGGCTTGGCCAAACTGGCCCGATTGCACCACACAGGTGCTGCCACGGCCATCAGGGTTAGTAAAGCGGCGGGCATAAGGTTCGTTTTTAGTGCCACCCAGCGCCGTAAAATCGCCCAATAAACCTTGGGCATGGCCACCAACTATCACATCAATGCCATTCACTTTTTGCGCCAGCTGGTTATCGCGTTCCAGCCCTAAATGCGTCAGCGCCACTATGTGGCTCACGCCTTGCTCTTTAAGCGCGTTAACTGTGCTTTGAGCACGGCTCACTTCTTGCTCAAAGCTCAGCTGGCCCACTTGCTTGCCCGCCGTCGCCATGTCTTGTCTTACCAAGCCCAATACCGCTACTACCGGAGATTTACCCGCGTCTTTAACGCTCGCCACACGTTTTTTCTTATTGCCTTTAAAGGCATACAAGACATAAGGCTGAAGATTTTCTACCGCTTGTAAATCCGCGTCTTGGCGGGCATCTAGGTTGGCCGCCAACACTGGAAAGTCGACTTGCTCAATAAAAGACGCCAGATGGCGGTTGTCGAGGGCAAACTCGCGCTCACCCAGGGTCATGGCATCGAGTTGCATGCGGCTGAGAATATCCGCATTCATGGCGCCTTTGTGCTGAGTAAAATAGCCGCTGCCCTGCCACGCATCACCGGCGTGTAAAAATAAAAACGCCTGATTGTTAGTGTGGGCTTGCTCACGCAGTTGATTGGCGTAGTTAAAGACGCGCGCACTGCCACCGGCTCTGGTGTAAACCGCTTTATTGGCAAAGCTGAGTCGCACATCATCGGCATCAAAATGTGATTGGGTATCGTTAATGTGCGCCAAGGTCAGGCTAAAAGGCTGATCCGATTGTGAGCTGGCACAACCGGTTAGCGCTAACGCCAATAAGCTCGCCATCAGGGTTTTATTCATGTAACTAGACACTCCGAAAAAATATAATGAGATTAAAAAATCAAATAAAGAGCACACATAACCGACTAGCTGCTAAAAACCACGGTTTTACCCTGGTGTAAAAATACCCGCCCTTCAATGTGCGCTTGCACGGCGCGGGCCAAGGTTCGACATTCAATATCGCGCCCCTTGGCAATTAACTGCTCGGGATAATGGCTGTGATCCACCACCTCTACTCCTTGGCTAATAATGGGTCCATCATCCAAGTGGTTATCAATGTAATGAGCAGTGGCCCCCACCAGCTTGACACCTTTGTCATAAGCCTGATGATAAGGCAGCTCACCTTTAAAGCCGGGTAATAACGAATGATGAATATTAATGGCTTTACCTGTAAGTGCTGTGCTCAGCTCAGGGCTTAGCATCTGCATATAACGCGCCAGCACCACTAAGTCCGCTTGGCACTCATTGATCAGCTGCAACACCTGCGTTTCTTGCAGGGCGCGATTGCTATCATCAACTGGCAAATAGTAAAACGGAATATGGTGCCAGTCGGCCAAGCGTTGTAAATCCGGATGATTAGAAATAATGGCCGGAATTTCAATGGCTAATTGACCGGTGCGATAGCGATATAATAAGTCGTTTAAGCAATGATCCAAACGCGACACCATGATCACCACATTCGGCCTCAGGCTTGCCGCCGTTAGCTCCCACTGCATACCAAACTCGGCGGCTCTGGGGGCGAGGCCTTGGCGAAACTGCTCCACATCAAAGGCGTGATCCGCGGGGGGGCGAAACTCCATGCGAATAAAAAAGTGCGCGCTTTCGATATCATCAAAAGTCTGCATTTCTACCACGTAACATTGCTGCTCGCACAAATAACGGGTCAGCACATCCATGGTGCCTAAGGTGCTAGGGCAATGAGCAGTGAGATAATAGGTGTTCTTCGGCTTAGCCACTACGGTACTCCTACCCCTAATTCATCAAATACCCTGTTAAGGGGGCGCTAGTTTGCGGCAAAGCGTCATTCTATACCAGCGCTGCAACACTCTAGCGCAGGGCTTTTTCCATAATAAAACGCGTAAACTCGATATCTTCTTTTTCAATCTGCTCTTGCTGCACTAACCGGTAACCTCTTTGCTCGAATACCGGTCGTGATAACAAGCTGGCATCGGTACGCAAACAGCCCACACCACGGCGGCTCGCCTCCTGTTCTATGTCTGCACACAGACGCCCAGCAATGCCACGCCCGGCGTGATCACCCAGCACATAAAGCAAGGCCAGATGGTCGTCAGGATGCAAAGTAGCAAAGGCGACTGGGATCTGATTGCACGCCATCACTCGGGTGTAGCCGGTGAGCACTAAGGTTCTAAAATCTGCCGCATATAAATAAGGAAAAGCGGCCCAAAATTCAACCTGTTCATCACTGTAGCCACGTCGCCCTTGAGCCATGACTGCGTCATGAAAAATCAACTCCAGACTGCTAAGGTCGGTGTCTCTAAAATCCCTAATCAGGTACATAACTACTCCGATAGAAAATCAACCCGGCTTAACGATTAGCCGCTGGCAAAACCAGAGATTGCTTGGCATCTTGATGCTTGGTTTGGTGATTTTCTTAACGCTAGGACAGGCTATCGGCCTAACCACCACAAACTTGAGAAACGAGTTACCTTTTATCGCACATTACTTTGGCGCTAATAACCTTTTGCGATCATAACAAAGCCTAACCGCACTGGCAGCAATCATCACCCAATTTTGTTAGCTTTAGGGGGCTAATTAACAGCAACGACCTTATAAACCAACGTAGGTGAGCATAAGAGACAAGTTAACGGAAAATTATCGGTGCGTTGAGCATAAGCACCCTTAATGACAGCCTGAATATCTTACAGGCAAACCGCGCCAGCTCTTTCCTTTTTATCGCGTTGAGATATGCTGCAGGCATACCTTTACCAACCCAAACTTAACCGCGAAAGGTCAACAGACCCTAATAAGAGCGACCAAAGAGACCTTATGCTAAAACCAACTTATATCAGCGCATTAGTGCTGGGCGTTATCCTTAGTGGCTGTACGAGCGCTGCCAATACCGCACCTGTCACCACTGAGTCCGCCAAAGACTCGGCTAAGACCAGTACCACCGCCAACAAAACCAGCACGCCTGCGGCTAAGACTCGCCCGCCTACCGCCACCGAGATGGCTGACTTTAATACTTGGCGCCAACAGTTTCGCGTACAAGCACTCAATAAAGGCATTACGCCCGCCACCTTCGATGCCGCCTTTAAAGGCGTAAAACTGGATAACCAAGTGATCAAGCTTGACGGCAGTCAGGCGGAGTTTACCCGTCAAATTTGGGAGTATCTGGACACGGCCACCTCTACTACACGCGTCACTACTGGTCGTGAAAAGTGGAAATCGCTGGAAAAAACACTGAGCGCTATCGAAGCCCGCTATAACGTGGACGCCAAAGTTGTGGTATCGGTATGGGGCATGGAAACCAACTACGGCTCTTATCGCGGCAATACCAGCACCATCGCCGGTTTGGCGACCTTGGCCTTTGAAGGCCGACGTCGCACTTTTGCCGAAGCCGAGTTAATAGGCGCACTGAAAATTTTGCAAGCGGGTGACGTGACGCCTGAGCGCATGCGCGGCTCTTGGGCCGGTGCCATGGGCCATACCCAGTTTATGCCCACCAGCTATTTGCAATATGCTCAAGACTTTAACGGTGATGGCAAACGTGACATTTGGTCGGAAGATCCCACAGATGCACTGGCCTCTACCGCTGCTTACTTGGCTCGCTTTGGCTGGCAACATAAAGCGCCTTGGGGCGTAGAAATTAAATTACCGCAAAACTTTGATTACACCACCGCCGATCAAAGCAACCTTAAGCCCGTCGCCTACTGGCGCGAGCGCGGGGTAAAAACCATTACCGGCCAGCCATTACCGGACTTTGGTGACGCCGCTATTTTAGTGCCCGCCGGTGCCCATGGCCCAGTATTCGCTATCTTTAAGAACTTTAAGGTGATCCGTCGTTATAACAACGCCACCTCCTATGCGATGGCGGTAGGACATTTAGCTGATAAATTAGACGGCGCTGGTGAATTCGTCGCCAGCTGGCCAAGAGAAGAACGCGCCTTAAGTCGCAGTGAAAAAGTGGCCTTGCAAAAAATGCTCACCGCTAAAGGCTTTGATACCAAAGGCGTAGACGGCGTCATTGGCCCTAACTCCATTAACGCTATTCGCGCTTATCAGCAGTCTAAACAACAAGTGGCAGACGGCTATGCCAGCGCCAGCTTGCTGGAGCAACTGAAACGCTAATTTTATCCAAATAAAAGCACAAAAAAGAGGATAAATCCTAGCCTAAAACGAGTGTAGAGATTCTGGTGGACGTCAAGATTTCGCGTTAGCTGTATGCCTTACGTTAAAGCAAATATCGGTTTTGGTCTTATCTGTCTTTACGAGCGCAGCGCGGCAATCCATTCTGCAGGCTGCGCTGGGTCAAAATATAGATTGCCGCGTCGTTACACTCCTCGTAATGACTAAGGTTAGGGTTTGGCTCTGGCCTTTTGTAGGGGCGCCTTACTTAGGTAGGAAGCATTCGACCTCTTTAGGCCGTGCTATGGTTTTTGGTCGATTGAAATCGACCCTACAGAAGACATAAAAGTCTGATCAGTTAGTTTCCCAGATTGCTATTAACTACTGCTACTTAACTGCGATTAAATAAAAACGCCCCGTCCTGAGTGACGGGGCGTTTTTGTTTTAGCCTTCAGTCTTGGCCAAATATGCTGCTTTGACCTTGCTGGTGGATTTTCTGAGCACTTACGGCTTAAAACTTACTCGTATGTTTACTCTTATACACAAATTGTTAGTAGTCATAACCAAATCGATTATAACCCAGACGAATCTGCTGCTAACATAGCACTTAATCTATATAAATTACTGTTTACGGAGTCACCATGCTACTGGTGCTATTAAATTTAGCGGTGTTTGTTGTGTTAATGCTGCTTTTAGGCCGTTTGGCCGGCCGCGGCCAGTCGTTATCTCGTCAAGTGTTAACCGGTTTGCTGTTTGGGGTGGCCGCCGGTTTTATTATGCAAAATCTGTATGACGCCAACACCATAGCGCGCACCCTAGAGTGGGTGAACATGGTGGGCACCGGCTATGTACGCTTGTTGCAGATGATAGTGATCCCACTGGTGTTGATCTCTATTTTAGGTGCCGTGTCGCGGATGCACAATGCGACGTCGCTGGGCAAAATCAGCGCGCTTTCATTGGGTATTCTGCTCGGCACCACCGCCATTTCTGCGTTAGTCGGCGTATTTGTCACCCACAGCTTTGGCCTCAATGCCGCCGACTTGGTGCAAGGCGCTCGCGAATTAGCTCGCGCCGAGCTATTAGAGTCTCAGGTGGCCAGCGTGGCTAATTTATCAGTGCCGCAATTAGTGGTGTCTTTTATTCCCCAAAATCCCTTTGCCGATATGACGGGCGCCAGCCCTACCGCCGTGATTGGTGTGGTTATTTTTGCGGTGTTTTTAGGCTTAGCCACCTTGACGCTGCTGAAAGACGAGCCAGAGCTCGGCCGACGAGTGATTGGCGGCATAGAAGCACTGCAAGCCTTAGTGATGCGCTTAGTGCGTTTGGTGATGAAGCTCACTCCTTACGGCGTGATGGCACTGATGACCAAAGTGATTGCCGGCTCTAATCTGCAAGACGTGCTGAGTTTAGGCGGCTTCTTGCTGGCCTCTTATTTAGCAATTGCCATTATGTTTGTCATTCATGGCCTGCTGCTGACCTTTGTTGGTGTGAATGCCAAACGTTTTTTCACTAAGGTGTGGCCGGTACTGGCGTTTGCCTTTACCAGTCGTTCCAGTGCCGCCACCATACCGCTAAACGTACAGGCACAGACGCAAAAGCTGGGCGTACCGGAAAGCATTGCCAACTTCTCTGCCTCCTTTGGCGCCACCATTGGCCAAAACGGTTGTGCCGGGATTTATCCGGCCATGCTGGCGGTGATGATAGCGCCCACCATGGGCATTGATGTGCTGGATCCCTTGTGGTTAGCCACGCTGGTGGGTGTGATCACCCTCGCCTCCTTTGGTGTGGCGGGTGTGGGTGGGGGTGCTACTTTTGCCGCGCTTATCGTATTACCGATTATGGGTATGCCTGTGGCCTTGGCCGCCTTGCTGATCTCCATTGAGCCGTTAATCGATATGGCGCGCACCGCCTTAAACGTGAATGGCTCCATGACCGCTGGCACCATCACCAGCAAGTTGCTCGGCCAAACCGATAATGCGACCTTTCTTAAGGACGAGAACCTGAGTGATGAAGAGCTGCAGGACCTGGGCCTTAAAAATGAAACAGACCTGCAAAACAATAATCAGGCTGCTAATTCCCTGTAAGCTCTAATTGCCATGGCTTAATGCCGATGTCGATACCGAAAAGACCGACTAAAAACGCCTAGCCTCTGCGCTAGGCGTTTTCGCTTTTGCTGCAGCGCCCCCGCAAAATTTGTTATCATGCGCTCCATCACGCCATGTTTGTGAACTTATGCTTATGGCGATCAATGTTATTAATACAGCGCTGCTATTTATTAGGCAGGCGCTGCAACTTATGAGTAAAGCGTTGCTATGCACTAGTTACGCTGGAGATGTTTATGTCACAAGAAGCTATGTCGCAGAAAGCTATGTCAGAAAATGCTATGTCACAAGAAGTTAAGCCGAAAGAAGCAATGCCTGAGTTTGTGGTCTGTGCCCTGTATAAGTTCGTCACGCTAGCAAACCATGAAGCACTGCGCGAGCCGTTGCAGGCGATGCTAGAAAGCCAGCAGATCCGCGGCACCTTATTACTGGCCAGTGAAGGCATTAACGGCACAGTAGCCGGCTCACGCAACGCCATCGCAGAGCTTAAAACGTGGTTTGAACAGGATGCACGCTTTAGCGGTATCGATTACAAAGAATCCATCAGCGCCGAACAGCCTTTTTACCGCACCAAGGTAAAGCTTAAGCAAGAAATCGTCACCATGGGTGTTGAGGGCATAGATCCGCTACGAGTGGTGGGCACCTATGTGGCACCCAAAGATTGGAACGCACTGATCTCAGATCCAGAGGTGATTTTGGTGGATACCCGTAACGATTACGAAGTGGACATCGGCACTTTTAAAGGTGCGCTAAATCCGAATACCGAGAGTTTTCGCGAATTTCCTGAATACGTAAAAAATAACCTCGATGCCAATAAGCACAAGAAAGTGGCGATGTTTTGCACCGGTGGTATTCGCTGTGAAAAAAGCACTGCTTATCTTAAAGAGCAAGGCTTTGACGAGGTCTACCACCTGCACGGCGGTATTTTAAAATACTTAGAAGAAGTGCCTGCGGCAGAGTCTATGTGGGAAGGCGAATGCTTTGTGTTTGATAACCGCGTGACCGTGGATCATCAATTAGAGCCCGGCCAATATGAATTGTGCTCGGCTTGTCGTATGCCGCTGTCGCCAGAAGAGCTCACCCACGCTCATTTTCAAGCAGGCATCAGCTGTCAGCATTGCCATGATACTCACACCCCGGAGCAGCAACAGCGCTACGCCGAGCGTGAGCGCCAGCTGCAATTGGCCCAAGCTCGCGGCGAAGCCCACATCGGCAGCGATGCAGTAGCCAATGCCGAACAACGCCGTGCCGACAAGCTGGCCCGCAAAAAACAACAACAGAGTAAAAACAAAGCTTCTTAATACGTGAGGGGTGAAGAGTAAGGCGTGAGGCGTAACTGCGAACCTGAAAGTTCGGTTGCTCGTCTCACTCCTTACTCGCTGCTACTGATATCTTCTCCTCACCCTTTACACCTCACATGTCACGGTAATTCAATGCTCTGGATCCCTTTTACTTTGTTTGCCGCCTTAATGCAGGCGTGGCGTAATGCCTTTCAAAAGCAACTCAGCCAAGACTTAGGCGCCACCAGCGTCACCTTGGCCCGCTTTATATTGGCAGGTCCGTTGGCCGGTTTATATTTGTGGGGCTTATATCTCTGGCAACCCGATGAGGCACTACCGCAGTTCTCTGCACTGTTCTTCGTCTATATTGTGGGGGCGGCACTGTGCCAAATTATCGCCACCGCCCTAATGGTGCGACTATTTCAGCTGCGCAATTATGCGGTGGGCGTGGGACTGGCAAAGAGTGAAGCCATTTGGGCGGCAATATTAGGAGTGGCCTTTTTTGGCACCCTGCTCACACCATTAGGTTGGCTGGGCGTATTGCTCGGCGGTATCGCAGTAGGATTATTAAGTGGCCTGCGCCGCATTGCGGGGGTGATTTCGCCTAAGACCCTAATAGTGGGCGTGGCCAGCGGCTTAAGCTTTGCCCTGACTTCACTGTGGGTACGCGAAGCCAGTTTATTACTTGAGCTGTCGTTTCCTTTTTCCGCCGCTTGGGTGTTGTTATTGGTGATCGGCCTGCAAACCCTGCTGTTGGTGGGTTGGCTTGGGCTGCGCGATCCGCCCAGTTTAATTGGCTTGGCTAAGCGGCCTAAGTTAACGGCGCTGATTAGTATCTGCAGTTGCTTAGGCTCCATTGGCTGGTTTAGCGCCATGAGTCTAGAAAGCGTGGCCTTAGTCAAAACCCTCGGCCAAGTGGAAGTGTTATTTACGTTGTTGATTTCCAGCTATTACTTTAAGACTAAGCTAGCCCGCCAAGACCACTGGGGATTAGCCTTAATTGTTATCGCCGCCATTTGCGTGATGTGGGCTTAATACGGTGAATCGTGAAAGATAACGACATTGACCTTAAAAGCTAAACCTATTTAGCCACGGCATACACGAAAATGTACAGACAAGCACAACAATAAAAAAGGTTCGCAGCCTTACAATTTAAAGATTACTTTTGATTGATTGATGTTCATTTTCCGTGTGGTTCCGTGTATTCCGTGGCAAAGAAATTCCCTAGTTTTTTAACTTATGGCTCTGTGTTGCCCGAGGGGTTCGCATCGAAGGGGTAACGCCTAAAGGTCAGTAGTCGCTTCACGCCTTCTAGCACTAATAAACCCACCGCTAACCAAATGGCGATATAGGTCGGCCATTCCGCGTCTTGAATGCTCTCGCCCAAGATTAACGACACCACCACCAGCAAAACAGGCTCTACGTAGCCGAGTAGGCCAAATAAGCTAAAGGGCAGTAGGCGACTGGCAACGATATAACAGACCAAGGCTAAGGCACTGACAACGCCTAAGCCCACCACTAGCGGCCACAATAAAGGACGCACCTCGAAGGCTAAAAACGGTTGATCAACGGATAACACAAACCAGGCAGCCGCGGGCAGCATCAACAACATATCACACCAGAGTCCGCCTAGGTTGTCGGTGCCTATATACCGGCGCCAGACAAAATACATCGGATAACCCAGCGCCACCACTAAGGTTTCCCAAGAAATACCGCCCGCCTGCCAGACTTCATTTGCCACGCCAATAACGGCAAACCCCACTGCAGTCCATTGCAGACGACTCGGCCTTTCTTGATAAACAAAGCGACCAATCACCACTAATACCAAGGGCATCATAAAATAACCGAGCGAAACAGGCAGCCCGCGGCCATTAATGGGCGCCCACATAAAGATCCACAATTGTACGCCCATTAGTGCCGCAGATACGGGCAAGCCGACCCACAACAAAGGCCGGCGTTTTGCCTCAGCAAATAATGTAGTCACCAAATGCCAATCGCGGCTGTAAAGCAGAAATAAGGCGACACATGGCATGGTCAGTAGCATGCGCCAACCAAACACCACTTCCCCAGACAGCGGGTGCAGCAAACTGGCGTAATAATACAAAAAGGCAAACAACACAGATGCAAACACCGACAGCCCAATACCTCGGGTCATGGCTCTCTCCTCTTATATATGTAACTCACGTATTTTGCTGGCAGTCTAACAGCTTCCCTGCAGATATTAGGCTGATGCTATAAATAAAATCAGCCAGTAGCCACCGAACAAGCGTCAAAAACCAGCATATAACTCCAAGTACTCGCCCTTAGACGAAACAGATAAAAACATGACTGCGTAAATCGCCGATTCCAAAGAGATAAGCATTGCAGTTAAAGATTGAAGTTAAGCAGATTCACGCTATAACAAGCACTCACTTGTTATAGGATTGCGGCATGCGCCTGATACTTTCATTATTAATGCTCTTATCACTCACCAGTTGCGGCTCAGCCCAAGGCCTGAGCTTGGAATTATTACCGGTGGCGCGCTTTGACAGCCGCTTAAGTGAAACCTCGGGCCTGATACGCTGGCAGCAAGGGTTTATCAGCCATAATGACAGCGGCAATGCGCCTGAGCTATTTGTGCTTAACGATAAAGGAAAGATAAGCGCGCGCCTCACCGTACCAACCAAGAATCACGACTGGGAAGATATTGCCGCTCAGGGCAATACCCTGTATTTGGCAGACACCGGCAACAACAGTGGCCAGCGGCGCGAGCTGAAGATTTTAGTACTCAAGCTCGCACAAGACACACTTAGCCTAGCCTCCATCTTGCCGGTGGCCTACGCCGAACAAACGAATTTTCAGCCGCCGCGCCATCAACATAATTTTGATGCAGAAGCTCTCACTAAAGTAGATGACGAATTATGGCTGTTTACCAAACGCTGGCTTGACCAAGAAACCGCCATCTATAAGCTGTCTACTCATCAGGGAGCAATGAACGCTGTGAGGGCAACCGAGCCGACACCACTGCAGGCCCAGCAGCAGCTTAATACTCAAATGCTGGTCACGGGCGCCGACTTTGATGATCAAACCAAGACTCTAATGCTGCTCGGCTATAGCCGCTCTTGGTTTAATCGCCACGCGTGGATATGGCTATATCCGGTACATGAGGGTCGTGTGCTGGAGCATTTAGGCCGAAAATTGATGCTCAGTGAAAATGGTCAATTTGAAGGCATTAGCCTCGCAGATGATGGCTTTATTTATGTGACTCGCGAAGGCCGCGGCACCAATCTGTTTCGCTCGCAACAAACGTTAGCCACACTAATGGCAAAAGAGCCATCTTTAAATAACGCAACGCTAGACAACGCCAAGACACAGCAATAATACTCACCTTATTATTCATTATGTTAAGTCTATAAGCGTTGTTCGGTCACTGCCGCAAGCTGGCTAAGCGAGATTAAGTTTATCTGTGGTCTAACATCAGCGCCGGCCAGCGTCCGTTTATCTACTGGCATAAAACTGCAATAAAAAACCCACCAAACTGTCATCTGCCTCACTTAGCATCGGCTTCGAACTTAGCTTACTCCTGAGGATTGAAATCGATGAACAGCATACTGAGAATATCCAGCCTATTGACCCTAAGCCTAAGCACGTCGGCTGTGCTTGCCGCCGATCTCGCAGAGCTAGAACAAAAGGCGCGAACTGAAGGCAAAATATACAGTGTCGGCATGCCTGATAGCTGGGCGAATTGGAAAGACACTTGGCAGGATTTAAGCAAACAATACGGCCTTAAGCATCAAGACACCGATATGAGCTCGGCTCAGGAAATTGCCAAGTTTGCCGCAGAAAAAGACCATGCCACCGCCGACATTGGCGACGTAGGTGCCGCTTTTGGTCCTATCGCCGTGCGCCAAGGCGTCACCCAAGCCTACAAACCCACCACCTGGGAACAAATCCCCGACTGGGCCAAAGACCAAGACGGGCACTGGATGCTGGGCTACACCGGTACTATCGCCTTTATCGTTAATAACGAACTGATACACAAAGCCCCCACCTCTTGGCAAGACTTGCTAGATGGCGACTATCAGGTAACCGTGGGTGATGTGGGCGTGGCCGCACAAGCCAACAGCGCCATATTAGCCGCCGCGTTTGCGCAAGGAGGCGATGAGTCCAATATCAAGCCGGCACTGAATTTATTTGCCGAGTTGGCAAAACAAGGCCGCCTGTCTCCCATAGACCCCAATATTGCCAACCTAGAGAAAGGGGAAGTGGAAATGGCCATCTTGTGGGATTTTAACGCCCTTAATTATCGTGACCAAATTAATCGTGACCGCTTTACGGTGGTTATCCCCAGTGACGGCTCGCTGATTTCAGGCTACGCCACCATTATCAATAAATATGCTAAAAACCCGAACGCCGCCAAGCTGGCTCGAGAATATATTTTAAGTGATGCTGGACAAATCAATTTGGCGCGCGGCTATGCCCGCCCCATCCGCGACAATGTCACCCTGCCTGCTGATGTGCAGGACAAACTGCTACCCCAAGAGATGTATACCGTGGCGCGTCCTATTTCCGACCATAAGGCCTGGGAGAAAAGCACCCGCACCTTATCTCGCCAATGGCAGTCCGCCGTACTCATTCATCAGCAGAGATAAAGCATAATGAGCAAGGTCATACTGGTCGTAATAGACGGACTGGCCTATGAAGTAGCCCAACAATGTATGGGCTACTTGCAGGGCCTAAACGAAGCGGAGCAGCTTACCAGCTATAAAATGCAATGTGAGCTACCGGCGGTATCCCGCCCCCTTTATGAATGTATTCTCACCGGCACTCGGCCGGTGGACAGCGGAATATTAAATAATGATATGGTTCGCCTTAGCACTCAGCAGAGCCTGTTTTCTCTGGCGCGTTCGGCGAAGTTAACCACGGCGGCGGCGGCTTATCACTGGGTTAGTGAACTGTATAATCGCGCGCCCTATCAGCCGGTACGGGATCGTTTCACTCACGACTCGAAATTACCTATTCAGTATGGCCTGTTTTATTCTCAGGACCATTACCCAGACTGTCACCTACTACAAGACGCCGAGATCCTGAGAACCCGATTCGATCCGGATTTTTTGCTGATCCATCCCATGAACACCGACGACGCAGGCCATAAGTTCGGCCTAGACTCGCGACAATACCGCAACAGTGCCCGGCGTTTCGATCTGCTATTGGCCAACTATCTGCCGTGTTGGTTAGATGAAGGCTATCAAGTGCTGATCACCAGCGATCACGGCATGAACCGAGATCACAGCCATAGCGGCATCTTGCCAGAAGAGCGAGATATACCGCTGTTGGTAGCAGGAGCCGCCTTCAGCCATAACCGTCATGCCCGCCCGCAACAAATTGAGCTGTGTGGCACTATCGCCAGCTTGCTGGGGATCCCCCACGACAAACCCATGTGCAGCGAGTTATTGAAATGAGTGAACCACTAACCGTCAACTTCCCCCCAGACTCCAGCCTTTCCCAAGCGCGAGCGCCCCGTCATCATCGTCATAAAGCGTCGTCTGTGGCGGCTAAACCTGCAACTTGGCGGCGCGCCCTGCCCCTATTGTGGCTGCTGCCCTTTGCATTACTGTTTGGCCTATTTCAACTGGCGCCCATGATCTGGGTCATGGTCAATGCCTTTCAAGTGGATGGCCACTGGAGCTTGGCCAATTTTAAAGAGATTATCGACTCGCCCTTTTATCTGCAGTCGTTTACTAACAGCATCGACTTGGCGCTATGGTCCAGCCTGCTGGGCTTACTGATTGCACTGGCGGGAACCGCAGCACTGCGCCAAGTGCCGGGTAAGTTACAAGATATGGTGGTGGCCTTCACCACCATGGCCAGCAACTTTTCTGGGGTGCCGCTGGCGTTTGCCTTTATCGTGTTACTGGGCATGAACGGCGCCTTAACCTTATTGCTGCAAGAAGCCGGTATCGTCGAGAGCTTTAATTTATATTCTCGCAGCGGACTCATTGTGCTTTATACCTATTTTCAAATCCCGTTAGCCATTTTATTGCTCTACCCCGCGTTCGACGGTCTGCAAGAAGACTGGCGAGACGCAGCCGCGCTGCTCGGCGCTCGCCCGTGGCAATATTGGTTACGGGTAGTATTACCCGTGCTAACACCGGCCTTGTTGGGCACCTTTATCATATTGCTGGCCAATGCGCTGGGGGCCTATGCCAGTACTTTTGCGCTGATGACCAGCAACTATAACTTGGTCACCATCCAGATTTCCGCCTTGGTCGCCGGTGATATTTTTCTTGAGCCGCAGCTGGCCGCAGCCCTGTCGCTATTACTGATGATCATCTTGCTGCTGGTGACCGCAGTCAATCAGTGGATTATTAGCCGGAGCCGTTATGAATAAATCACTCAAGGCCCCGCTGCTGGCCCGATTAACGGTCAACGGACTGCTGATTTTGCTAGTCGCTCCCATTATGACAACCTTGGTTTACTCCTTGTCTGCACAATGGGGCGCACATATTTTACCGCGCGGCTTTACGTTCGACTGGTATATCACACTGTGGTCCGACAGCCGATTTTTGGCCGCCTTTGCCCGCTCACTGCTGGTGTGTTTGGCCGCCTTGCTGCTCAGCTTGCTACTGATATTACCGACGCTGTTTGTGGTGTTCTATTACTTTCCGCGATTGAAGAGTCTGATGAACCTGCTGATATTGCTGCCTTTTGCGGTGCCGCCTGTAGTGTCATCAGTCGGCCTATTACAGCTCTATGCGGGTGGGCCTTTGCCACTGATTGGCGGCCCTTGGATTTTGATTTTCTGCTATTTCACTATCAGCCTGCCCTTTATGTACCGAGCACTGGCCAATAACCTGGACGCCATTCCATTGTCGGACTTAATTGACGCAGCACATCTGCTGGGCGCCAGCACGGTGGTGGCCTTTCTGCGGGTGGTATTGCCGAACATCCGTAATGGTTTGCTGGCCGCGCTGTTTTTGTCTTTCTCGTTCTTATTCGGCGAGTTTGTATTCGCCAATATGCTGGTCGGCACCCGTTTTGAAACGCTGCAGGTCTATCTGTATAGCCAACGCACCAACAGTGGCCATTTTACCAGCGCCATGGTGATGTCTTATTTTCTCTTTATCGGCGTCGCGACCTGGTTCGCCTTGCGCCTGCAAACTCGGAGCCGCTAATGCACTACCTAGAAGTTGCCAACCTGACCAAATCGTTTACCGACACCCCCGTGTTCAAGGGCATCAGTTTCGATATCAGTAAAGGGGAGTTTGTTACTCTGCTCGGCCCTTCGGGCTGCGGTAAGTCGACGCTGTTACGCAGTATTGCGGGGCTAACCACGCCAGACAGCGGACAGATACGGGTCGCAGGAGAAGACATTACTTGGCTCAAGCCGCAACATAGGGGCATCGGCATGGTCTTTCAAAGCTATGCGCTGTTCCCCAATCTGACCGTGGCCGACAATATTGCCTTTGGCCTGACCATGCAGCGGATAAATAAATCAGATATCGCTCACCGCGTGGCCGAGGTCATTGAGCTGGTGGGCTTGAGCGGTCGAGAACGCGCTCATCCCGCTCAACTCTCCGGTGGCCAGCGCCAGCGCGTCGCCTTGGCGCGAGCACTGGTAGTACGGCCGCGCATTCTGCTGCTGGACGAACCGCTATCCGCACTCGATGCCCCAATTCGTAAACACCTGCGCGAACAGATCCGCACCATACAGCGACAACTTAATCTAACCACCGTATTTGTCACCCACGACCAAGAAGAAGCATTGACGCTATCGGATCGGGTATTTGTGATGAATCAAGGTCAAATAGTACAGGCTGATACCGCCGAGGCGGTCTACACTCGGCCCGCCAACGATTTTGTGGCAAGCTTTATTGGCAACTATAATCTGCTTTCAGCCGAACAAACTTATTTATTGCTGAAGCTGACCATACACGGCAGACTGGCCGTGCGCCCTGAGTCCATCTATATTCGTGAGCAGGGTCGTGACTATGGTCCGGCAATGTCACCGCCCATACCAGCCAAAGTCAGTAGTCATCAACTGCTAGGCAATGTGATTCGCTATCGTATCGAAGCTGCGGGCTGCCTGCTAACAGTAGATAAGCTGAACCGAGGGGCAGAGGCATTATTATCGGTCGGCAGCCCACTTGAACTGCTATTCGATTGTAACGAGCTGAAGGAGGTTGCCTAATGAAATTAGCGATTTTTGACTTAGATGAAACCCTGATCGCCGGCGACTCTGCCCGCTTATGGCTAGAATATTTAGTGGATCGCAAGCTGATTTCCGCTGATATTTTAGCCCAAGAAAAAAGCCTGATGGCCGCCTATTATCAGGGCCAGCTGGACATGGATGCCTATATGGCGCTGACTTTAGCGCCCATTCGTTATTGGCAAGCAGACGTACTAACCCCACTCGTCGAAGATTTTGTGCAGCACTACGTTTTGCCTTTAGTTTATGGGGACGCTCAGGCGCGATTGCATTGGCATTTAACCCAAGGGCATACAGTGGTGATTATTTCTGCCACCGGCGAGCATCTGGTTAAACCCATCGCCCGCGCCCTTGGCGTAGAGCACGCCATCGGTATTTTGCTCGATTACTGTGACGGCGCCTATACCGGGCTCACCCGAGGCGTGCACAGCTATCAAGAAGGCAAGCTCACCCGCTTACAAGAATGGATGCAGCAACAAGGCATTACGCCCAGCACCAGTTACGGTTACAGTGACTCGCTTAATGATTTGCCGCTTTTGGAATACGTGGATCAAGCCGCCGTGGTCAATGGCGATAATTACTTATATCGCATCGCCGCCGAGCGCGGTTGGGAGCTGCTGACTTGGCGTTAGTACTCGCAGTCTGTGTATCAACATAAAAAAGCCCCGCGTGATGCGAGGCTCTCTGTCACTTACTGCTGTGTGACTATTACTTTGTGACGACAGTTTTGTTGCCACTTCTTTGCCTACTCTTATTCACAGAGTCGTCTTTAAGCCGCTTACATAGCCGCTTTAAACATGGCTACTACTTGCTCGTGACTCGGCTGAATCGGGTTGGTGACGCCACAGGCATCTTTCATGGCATTGGTGGCGAGCGTGGCAAAATCAGACTCTTGCACACCCAAGCCGCTCAAGCCCGCCGGAATGCCCACCTGCTCGGCCAAGCTGACAATGGCATCAATACACAGCTTAGCGCCCTGCTCCGCGCTTAAGCCGCGCACATCTAATCCCATGGCGGCGGCAATGTCTGTTTGGCGATCACTGGCCACTTGGCTGTTAAAGCGCTGTACATGTGGCAACAAGATGGCGTTACAGACTCCGTGCGGCAAGTCGTAAAAGCCACCTAACTGATGCGCCATAGCATGCACATAACCCAGCGAAGCATTATTAAAGGCCATGCCCGCTAACAGCTGAGCGTACGCCATTTGTTCGCGTGCTTGCATGTCGTGGCCATCATTCACTGCACGCGTAAGATATTGGCTGATCAAGCTGATGGCCTTAATGGCACAGGCATCGGTAATGGGGTTAGCGGCCGTTGATACATAAGCTTCTACCGCATGAGTCAGTGCGTCCATCCCGGTGGCGGCGGTTAAGGACTTAGGCATATTCTTCATCAATTCGGCATCGTTTACCGACATAATGGGCGTCACGTTTTTATCCACTATGGCCATTTTAATGTGGGTTTGTTCGTCGGTAATAATACAAAAGCGTGTCACTTCTGAGGCCGTACCGGCAGTGGTATTAATGGCCACTAACGGCAGTTGCGGCTTGGCGGAGCGATCCACACCTTCGTAATCGCGAATATCACCGCCATTGCTGGCCACCAGCGCAATGCCTTTGGCACAGTCATGGGGTGAGCCACCGCCCAAAGAGATCACAAAGTCACACTCTTTTTGACGTAACAATGCCAATCCCGCTTCCACGTTACCCGTGGTGGGGTTAGCTTGCACTTGGTCAAAAATACTGGCCTGAATATCTTGCTTGGCCAATGCTTGCTGCAAGTCGCCGGCATAGCCTAGCTCCACCAAGGGCTGGTCAGTCACGATTAAGGCATGCTTAAAGCCCAGTTGACTTAGCTCGACCACCGCTTGCGCAAGCGCACCGGTACCAATGAGATTAACGGAGGGCATATAAAATGTGGCAGTGTTCATATTATGTTCCTTATCCATTTACAAACAAATTGGTAGCTGCTCGCGATTATTGGCGGCAAGCAAGCTCAAAAGAGTACATAAAATTAATATTTATACTTGCATCGCTTTTTAACGCTTACGCCACTTTATCTCTTATTTAGCTGTGGTGCTTTATTCCAGATCATGGTTTTCTCAGTTAAAGAACACCTTTTAAAAGCCAGAGACAAAAAAGGGACCTAAGGCCCCTTTTTTGTGTCTGTTGATGTTTTATTTAATCGACACTCGTTTAATCCACATTCACTTAATCGTAACTTTTTTCATCGTAGCTTTCTTCATCATGATTCGCCTTGGCTGCTCTTTGTGTAGCTATTCTATATTTAGCCACTCATTATTTAATCACGCACTGCAGTCACTAAACGTCACACTAACCCTAAAACTCATTGCTGCTGCATTTCATTATCCAGTTCAGTTAACGCACGCGTCACCTGTAAGCTAGACTGCTCCATCAGTTGCAGCGCCTCGAGTGCTGTTTTTTGATTGCCCGCCGCAAAGGCTTTTAGCGCATCACTGCCGGCTTGATGCACGACTTTATGACTGGCTTCTATTTTATTAAAAGCAGGGGTTTGACTGTATAATTGTGCACCTCGCCCTTCGTAGTACCACTTTCCTAAGCGACACTCGGTATGAGAACTCACTTGCACATCAAAATCTTGAGTTTCAACACAATGATAAATATGATTTTTCCATACCGCATGATCCAGCTTAACCGCTTCTAAAAAGGCGGAGGCCGCATTACGTTTAATGACATTACGCATACTTTCAGCATGACGCATCACTTCTCGAGTCACCTCATCAATTTGCTGTGAGGAAGCAGAAATCTCTTCGGTACTTTCTAATGATTGCGCCACGCTACTATTAATGGTTTTACTTTGCTGGAGCACCTGCTGCACCAAATTATTAATATTGGCGCTAGCTTCATGGGCTTTACTGGCCAGAGTACGCACCTCGTCCGCCACCACCGCAAAGCCTCGGCCTTGCTCACCCGCACGGGCCGCTTCAATAGCGGCGTTTAGCGCCAGTAAGTTGGTTTGTTCAGATATTTCTTGAATAACAGACACAAAATTACTGATTTTACTCGCGGTATCGGTCAATACTTTTGAGCTTTCGGCGCTATGCCCTACTTCGGCGTTTATCATTGCCGAGCGCTGCTTTAGGGTATCGGTTGCCTGATAGGTTTGTGCAAACACTTCTTCCATTTCAGTGAGCTTAGTTTGCTCTTCCAACAAGGTCTCTGCATTTAATACCATGCCCTCACGAATGGTATTCAGCATATCTGAACCTTGCAGCACCACTGCCAATAATTGTTCAGAAACCTGTTGGGCCGCCTGTTGTGACAGTGCTTCTGCTTTAAGCTCAGTGATTTTACTTTCTTTTATTGAAAGTCGAGTTTCATAATCCGCAGTCAGGGCTGCTAATTGTTGCTCAAGGCTATGCGCGTGTTTTTTTGCTTTACTGCCAAACATAATTATCCTTAATCCTTTAGGTATTATTGTACGTAGGCGTGCTTAATACATTTTTATTACTAATGCGTCTATACTAACCAGCTACTTATTCCATTATTAGCGCTGGTTAGATAATACGTGATCGGTAACGCAGAGTTTCACTTCTTTTTAGTTATTTCTACCTTTAAATATCGCCTTTAGGATATTTAGCAAACTCGCGTGAAATATCTGCATATAACTCTACCGCCCACCGCGGTAAATTATCGGCAAAACCATCTAATGGCAGTCGTCGTGGATCGTGCGGCGCTATTACCACCGAAGCACGGTGGGTACCTACCTTATCAACCAACACAAACAGCTCTTCTACGGCAATGTCACCCACCGCCAAGCAACCGGTAGACTGCGCTTTACCGTGAATATAAATATCGCCACCCGGGTTACTACGCCCTTCTTTAGCGGCACGCATCAAGTCGTAAGAATTGGGATAATCGAGGCGCATCGATAAGTGAAACTGACTATTGGGGTTTAAATGAGTAATGCGATAAATCCCCTCCGGCACCTGCTTATCCCCTTCCCTTAACTTAGGGCCTGGGCCACCGCTGGCCTTACTGATGGGATAGCTGCGAATAAAGGTAAAGTCACCGTCATTACGCGCCCACAACTCCAGCTCTTTTTCTTCTTTGGTGGCTAAAAACACCACTTCTTGCGGGGGATAGGTAATGTTAGCGCGCATAAAGTAAGGCTTCATGCGCACTTCAGCTAAATAGCCATAAGCCGTCACCACTTCAGACACACTGCCGTGCGGATAATAAGCGCTCACTGCCGGAGCGCTAGCGAAAGTGGCCAAAATAAGTGCTGGCACGGTAAATCCTCGTAGAAGACGCATACGTAAGACTAAGCCCTATAAAAGTAGATAATTCAATGATAGCGCGAGCGCGCCTCGGTTGTAATCTGTCGCAGCAATTTTTTAATCACTACCACTCTCTCCAGCCTCGCTTGGACTTGTATTAGGATAAAGGTTATCCCTTATCTCCCATTGCTTGGAGTTTACGATGAAGTCAGCCCCTGTTGCTACCTTTGTACTACTTACCTTATTGCTCAGCGGCTGTACCACGCTGGACACCCTGCCCTACTTTAACCGCAGCGCCAACGAAGCGAATGCTAGCTCAGCCAGCTCTGACTCAACCAAAGATACGCTCGGTATTGCCGTTAGCCAAACTAAGCCCCCAACACTGGAAAGCATCACTTTTTTTACGGAGACGCTTTTTAGTAAAAAAACGGCCAAAATTTGTGTGCAAGAGCCGCTTGCTGACTTAAATGAGGATACAGATGCCAGTACCCACTACTTAGGCCTAGACGTACTCACGACCAGCGGTGCTGTGTCAGGAGAAAGTCGTCGGCTCGGCATCTCAGTCGGCCGCTATCAAATCACGTTTAACTTGGCACTACTCGGCCAGCATAACGGCACCCACTACGGCTTTAGCCAGTTACGTTTAGCCAAACAAAACAAGCTCAATCTCAGTAGTCACGACTTACGCCCCATACTGGCCAACAGCAGCGACAGCAAGCTGGTCTATCAAGCACTCGACACCTTGTTTAGAGAACTGGATGCCTGCGCGGCGGATGACACAGCAACCACTGAGTCATCTTAAGCTCTGCACCAAACATCACTATCGATAAACCGCCACCCAGTGGCGGTGAACAATCAGCGCTAGGAAGCGTGATCGATTTCAAACGACCTGTTCATATATGCACAATTATACTAACATTATACAAAGTTGGACGTAAAACTAACGTTCGGCGCGAGCTTTAGATGTGCGCGTATGCAGGAGACTAAGATGAACACACAAATATTACCGGTCCAATCAACACAAGGCCCAGATCTAAGCAAGGCACTGCCGGTGGTGTTCAAAATTTTAGAACAATGGCAGTGCTCTACTGCAGAACAACTGGCGCTTTTGGGCATTCACTCTCGTTCAACATTGAACAAATATAAGTCTATGCATGGCGGCATTCGCCTTAGCCCAGACACCTTGGAGCGAATGAGCTATATCCTTAACATTCATAAGAGCCTGCGCATCTTATTTACTGCCGAAGACAGTGTTTATGGCTGGGTGCGTCAACCCAATACCCATCCATTCTTCGCCGGCAGGAGTGCCATGGAGGTAATGAATGCGGGCCGCGTTGCCGATTTGTATGAAGTATCTAAAAGGCTGAGTGCTTGGCGCGGGGGCATGGCTTGAGTGCAGAACTAAAGACTGACCAGCCAATTGAGCATCCAATGCAGCAACTAAAAGGCCAAGAGTGTTATCGGCTGATCCCCAGTAAATATCCGCCGATAGACCTCTATGAAGACGTTGCTAATGCCGACGAGCTGGAAGCCGTATATGCAGTAGAAGCCATGACTAATCCTCGTTTACTTGAAGAAGCAGGCGATCTTAGTTTAATACCCAAAATCGATTGGTTAGTTGGCGTTGCTCATGCCAGCTATGTCATGGCTGCATTCACCCATATCAATCCGGAAGGCGCACGGTTTACCACCGGCGACTTTGGTGGCTACTACTGCGCCCCCACTCTTGATACCGCCATCAAAGAAACCATTTATCATCAAGAGCGGCTTTATGGTTACACCAATGAGCCTGCGCAACGTATTCAAATGCGCTCGTTATTTGCGCATTTCGATGCCAACCTCATCGATCTTACTGGGCCCGCGCATTTATCATCAAACCTCTACCATTCGACCGATTACAGCCACAGTCAGGCATTCGCCAATACACAAAGAACCCAAGGCGCCGATGGTTTGCTATATCGCTCAGTCAGACATACCGCACATAACTGCTTCGTACTTTACAAACCCAAACTGTTCACCGACATCTGCCAAGCTAAACATTTCGAATACTGTTGGAACGGCAGTGCCATCACCAACGTGCTAGAAATGCGGATTTATAGCTGATCGCCGAGTTAAACGGTTTAGGTTATCCGCCACTGATCCGGAACATTCTGATTCGGTTTGCGGATGCGCAAAGAAACGCCTATTACAAGATACCGTGTAACAAGTACGAACAAGACAGAGGGTAAATCTAGGTGGAATGAGCAACGACTGGAGCTATCTGTGTATTAGCAGCAGAGAACTCCTGATTACAGAGAGATGACGAGGCATTGCCGTAGCCAACCGTCGAATGCCAGCGCCGAAAAATACTCCTGCCATTTCAGCATTTCCGCCATCCTTGGCGGTCGATGGCATTTACCGAGCGCGCATGGGGCGAGCTTGTCTCGCCGTGACGAATTTTTTAGCCTAACCGAACACCCAGTGAATGTTCGCAGTAGGCTAAAAAGATGAGTGGCAAAACCTCTAGCGCGTTGGCGGAGGCAAGCCTGCGGCCTCTTGGAGCGGTTTAACACTATCTTGCTGCGCAGGACTGCCAGCTAAAGCGGCAGGCTACATAGCCTGTATCTTTGGCGAAGACTGCCGAATAAATTGGCAGCTACAAAACCCGCATCTGATAGGTGTCGGTGTAGATGTCGAGTATCAGCCCTTACCAATAAAAGTCCTTTTCAGATCTGATCACTATTGTTCCGTGTTCTTCCGTGGGTTCCGTGGCAGATGGGGTTAGTCACTAAGATCTAAAGCGAGATCCTGACTTTCGCCAGGAAGACGGCATAAAGATAAACACCGCATTTTGTTGGGCTTGGTGCTTGGTGCTTGGTGCTTGGTGCTTGGTGCTTGGTGCTTGGTGCTTGGTGCTTGGTGCTTGGTGCTTAATTTCATCAAATTCCAGACACAAAAAAGCCACTCTTGCGAGTGGCTTTTTTGTTTTACTTTTGGTGCCCGGAGCCGGAATTGAACCGGCACGCCCTTGCGAGCGAGGGATTTTAAATCCCTTGTGTCTACCGATTTCACCATCCGGGCAGACTAAGCTTAGTGAGGCTGGAGGCGCGTTCCGGAGTCGAACCGGACTACGCGGATTTGCAATCCGCTGCATAACCGCTTTGCTAACGCGCCGTTTGAGCTGCTTGCCTCACTCACTTGCTAGGCATTTTAATGATTCCTGCGCCTAATGCAACACTAATCTATACTTAAAAGTTCGTTCGCACATTTTTTAAACGCTAATGGCTTTTTTAGTATATTTATTAATCTTTTCAAGCATTAAACATCAAATATAAGCTGTTTAATGTCAGGCGAAAGGGATAGAAACTTCACTGTAGATTAGCTTTTATCCCGTGCACCCCGCCCTCTTTATTACTGACTGCTGAATATTTAAGCGGGTCGAGTCAAATCGCCCCAGGCGGCTTTTAAATAATCGTACGCAGAATACAAAGTTAAGCCGGTGGCCACGTACAAAAGTACGTAACTGGCCCAAATCATGTAGATGTCGCGCTGCCAAATTAGACCGGTGAGCGCCACCATCTGAATGGTGGTTTTCCACTTACCAATCCAACTCACCGCCACTTGTGAACGCTGGCCAATCTCCGCCATCCATTCGCGCAGCGCCGAGATGATGATTTCTCGCCCTATCATGATCAACGCCGGTATGGTGATCAGCGCAGAGCTAAAGTCTTCGACTATGATAATCAGCGCCGCGGCCACCATCACTTTGTCGGCCACCGGATCGAGAAATGCCCCAAACGGTGTGCTTTGTTTTAGCGTGCGCGCTAAAAAGCCATCCAACCAGTCGGTGGCTGCCGCCAGTGCAAACACACCCGCCGCCCACATATTTGCGTTCTCCATCTGTATATAGAACAGAATGATGAATACAGGGATCAGCAGTAATCGAAAAAAAGTCACAGAATTAGGTATATTTATCATTGTTTTAACGCCATAAGATCATACCCGTCCATGGTGCATGATGCGGTTTAGTGATGCAATGCATCGTGGATTTTTTCTGCCAAGGCTTGGCTAATGCCCGGTACCTTGGCCAGCTCGTCAATACTGGCGCGCTTTACTTCTTGTATCCCACCTAAGTACTTTAGCAAAGCCTGGCGGCGCTTGGCGCCCACACCGGGGATAGTTTCTAAGGTACTGGTGGTTCTCGCCTTGCCACGTTGGGCGCGGTGGCCGGTAATGGCAAAACGGTGTGATTCATCACGAATATGCTGAATAAGGTGCAGTGCTGGCAAGTCGGCGGGTAAATGCCGCTCTTCATGACTGCCGCCCATCACTAAGGTTTCTAACCCAGCCTTGCGCGTCACGCCTTTAGCCACGCCAATTAATAATGGCTGACGTGGGCTGTCGGCCAGCTCACGGGCGATCACCTCTTCGGCGCGGGCTAGCTGCCCTAAACCACCATCAATAAATAAGATATCCGGTAGTTTATCGATGTCCGCTTGATGAAAGCGCCGGCTTAACGCTTGCTCCATGGCCGCATAATCGTCGCCGGGAGTAATACCGGTGATATTAAAACGCCGATACTCACTCTTTTGTGGACCTTCGTGATTAAACACCACACACGAGGCCACGGTTTTTTCACCCATGGTATGCGAGATATCAAAGCACTCCATGCGCGTAATCGGCGGGCAAGCCAGTACTTCTTCTAGTTGTAACAAGCGTTGGCGCTGGGTGCTGCGGTGCGCCAATCTGCTGGCCAACGCCGTTTGTGCATTGGTGGTGGCCAGTTTAATAAAGCGCGCCCGCTCCGTGCGGGTACGGCTGCGCAGTTTAATGCGTCGACCATAATGCTGACTGAGCGTATCACTGAGCACTTCTTCGTCCGCTAGCGTTTGGTCGAGCAAGATCTCCGCCGGCGCTTCGCGCCCACCAATGCCGGCTAAATAAAACTGCAGCACAAAGCTTTGCAGAATTTCTTCGGCGTCGGTATCGGCGGGCATTTTAGGGAAATAACTGCGACTGCCCAGTATCTTACCTTGGCGAATAAACAATACCTGCACGCAAGCTTGGCTGGGGGACACCGCCAAGCCAATCACGTCTAAGTCGTCCTGTACATTACCACTCACCGATTGCTGCTCTTGAACCCTACGCAGCCCCTGTAGCTGATCTCGATACTTGGCCGCATCTTCAAAACGCAGATCGGTGCTGGCCGACTCCATACTATTAGCTAAATCTTGTAGCACTTGCTGATTTTTACCTTGCAAGAACAAACGGGCCAATTGCAGTTGATGGGCATATTCTTCATCACTCACTAGCCCTTTTACACAGGGGCCCGAGCAGCGTTTCAGTTGATATAACAAACAAGGGCGAGAACGATTGGCATACACGCTGTCTTCGCATTGGCGCACCGGAAACAGCTTTTGCATCAGATGCAGGCTTTCACGTACCGCAGCCCCATTAGGATAAGGACCAAAGTACTCGCCCTTTTTCTTACGCGCACCGCGATGCAGCCCAATGCGGGGATGGCGATGATCGCTGATCAAGATAAAGGGGTAAGACTTGTCGTCGCGCAGCAATACATTGTAGCGCGGCAGATGTTGCTTGATGAGATTGTGCTCAAGGATCAAGGCTTCGGTTTCGGTGTGCGTGACCGTGACCTGCACATCACGAATATTGCGCACCAAGGCACGGGTTTTTTCGCCGCTAACCTGAGTACGGAAATAAGAAGACAGCCGCTTTTTTAGATTTTTAGCCTTACCCACATAAATAATCACCCCGGCATCATCAAACATCAGATACACACCGGGTTGGTCGGTTACGACGGCAAGAAAATCTTTAGCATCAAAGGGGGCACTCATTACGGATTAAATTTTTTCCGAATCTAACATGCCATAGCGAATAGCCAAATGGGTCAACTCCACATCGCCATTGATATCCAGTTTACTGAACAAACGATAGCGATAGCTGTTCACGGTTTTAGGGCTTAAATTTAACTGCTCTGAGATATCCGTGACTCTTTGACCTTTAGTGATCATCAACATGATTTGTAATTCACGTTCCGATAACTGTTTAAACGGGTTTTCTTCATTAGAAAACTGACTCAATGCCATGCGCTGAGCAATTTCTGGCGAAATATAGCGCTGGCCGCTCTGCACCAAACGAATGGCGTTGATCATTTCATCGGGTGCCGCACCCTTGGTCAGATAGCCGCTGGCACCGGCCTGCATTACTTTGGTGGGAAATGGGTTTTCAGTATTGATGGTCAACACTATAATTTTAATTTCTGGGCTGGCACGCAGAATTTTGCGCGTGGCTTCTAAACCGCCAATGCCCGGCATATTCATGTCCATCAACACCACGTCTGGCTGCTGCTCACGACACCAAAGCACGGCATCTTCGCCGCTTTTAGCCTCGCCCAGCACTTTCATTCCTTTGACGTCTTCTAGTATGCGTCGGATCCCTGTACGCACTAACTCATGGTCATCAACCAAGAATACGTTAATCAAAAGATGCTCTCCGACTGCGTGACTGGTTTATATATAAGACATACTTATACCTGCATCATATCGAAGTTACCTCGGAAAAGAAAACGCTGCTGACGACTCGCGACCATTGTTTATTAACAATGGTGATATGACGACTGATATCGCAATAATTTATAATAGAAAAAGGCGCCGTAGCGCCTTATGTTATTGAAAAGTTTTGAGTTATCTAAGATTAACCACAACGATTAAAAATCGTCTTCCGGCGCAGTTAACTCACGATACTTTATCTTGGCTGAGGCTTTAAGTGCCAAGATCAAACTTTCATATTCTCTTTGTCCTTGAATGGCGTTTTGCCCTTCTTGGATTTGTGTCTTTAACTCAGTGCTGTCGGTGGGCGTGGTCACTTGGTTAAGCTTCACAACCGCCAAGCGGCCGTCGGTAAGCGTCAGTTGCTGCACGCTGGCCGCATCTTTAACAGGCGCAGGCATGGCAAACAAGGCGCTGATCAAGGCCGCGTCTTGCTCGCTTTCGCGAGTAATAGCGTTCAATTCAGTTACGCTCAGCTCATGTTTGGCTAACCACGCAGCTTGCTCGCCTTTAGACCAAGCTTGCTGCAACTCAGTTGCTGCCTGTTCAGCTAGCTCGGTGGTTTTTACTTGGGTCGCTTGCTCACGGGCTTGAGTTTGTACTTCAACAAACTCACGCGGTGCAGCTGGGCGCTGTTCAACCACACGCAACACTAGCGCTTTATTATCACCTAGCTCAATAACTTCTGAGTTCATGCCTTGCTCACGCAGCTCAGCTGAGAAAGCTTGGGCGATGACTCGTTGGTTTTTGAGTATGGCAGGCGCTTCTTCCGCAGAAAAGAAGTCTGTAGAAATTACTTTTAAGCCGAGTTCTTGTGCCGCCATGTCTAAGGAGTCAGGGAATTCAAAGGTTAAATCCGCTAAGCGCTGCTCTTGCTCATAAAAATTGCTGGCCGCTTGTTCTTTGGCCAAACGTGCGGCAATTGCCTCACGTACTTCAGACAAAGGTTTAGTCTGTACGTCTTTTTTATCTAGCAAGGTAATCAGATGAAAACCATCAGCGCTTTCTACCACGCCAGAAACATCACCCACTTCGGCTAAGGCAAAGGCTGCCTGATCAAAGCTGGCATCTAGAGTCTCTTCTTCTACCCAGCCTAAGTCGCCGCCCTGCTCGCCAGAAAAGGCATCTTCAGACTCGGTCTTGGCTAACTCAGCAAAAGATTCACCGGCTGCGATGCGCTCGGCAATGGCCGTTAACTTCTCTTGGGCACCATCAGCCTTAAGCAGCATAATATGAGCCAGCTTGCGCTCAGCAGGTTGGCGATAAGCGCTGATGTTGGCCTGGTACTCATCGGCAATCGCTTTCTCGTCGATTTGCGCTGCCGCCTCGCTGTGGGTATCGAGTAACAAGTAATTAATTTTCACTTGCTCGGGGCGTTGGAATTTCGCCAAATTAGCATCGTAGTAAGCTTGCACTTGCTCGTCGCTTAAATTTACCTGCTCGGCAAAATCAGTTAACGGAATGCTTACCAATTCTGCATCACGCTGCTGGCGGCTCAGTTTATCTAACAAGCCCGCTTCTGCTTCTAGGGCAAAGCTTGAATCCACTAAGGCGTTTAATAACAGCTGACGGCTTAAGTCTTGGCGAATGTTATCGCGCAATTGATCGGCACTGATGCCACTGCGAGATAACAACAACTGATAACGCTCATTGCTAAACTGGCCGTCTGTTTGAAATTCAGGCAAGGCACGAATAGCATCACGCACTTGCTTGTCACTGGCATAAATACCCAGCTCCGCCACTTTTTGGTCAATCAAGCGCTGTTCAACCAGCTGCTCTAATACCGAGCGGCGCACTTGTTCCACATATAGCGGATCAGATAACAGCTCACTGAACTGTGGGCCTAACTGGTTTTCTAGGCGAGCGCGTTCGTTACGATAGGCATTTTCTAGCGTTTGCGCACTGATATCATCGCCATTGACCACGGCGGCCACTTCTTCCTTGGGCTGAGTGACATAACTGCCCACACCGGCCAAGGCAAAAGATAGAATAATCAGCACTAATATGACTTTGGAGACGGTGCCTTGAGCGCCCGCTCTGAGTTTGTCGAAAAACATAATCGGTTGTTACTCCCACTAGAGGGGGTTCTCTATAATCGAAAAAAAAGCGCACCGTGTGATGCGCCTTCTCGTCATGGCTTAGCTGATGCTAAGTCTTACCTTTACGCAGTCTTAGTTATTAACGGCGTCTTTCAATGTTTTACCGGCTTTAAAACCAGGGGTTTTAGCGGCCGCAATCTCGATAGCTGCACCGGTTTGTGGGTTACGACCAGTACGTGCTGCGCGCTCGCGCACAGAGAAAGTACCAAAGCCCACTAAAGAGACGGTGTCGCCTTCTTTGAGGGTTTCAGTAATGGATTCAACAAATGCATCCAAAGCACGGCCAGCCGCAGCTTTAGTGATATCAGCGCCTTCGGCAATCTTATCGATCAGTTGAGATTTATTCACGGTCATTCCCCTTGTTATTTATGCATTGCGGTTGATGGCAAGCGTAACATTAACATTGTTAGTGTGAGTTGGTTATTGTAAGACAGTTCTTGTAAGACAGTTCTTGTGCAACGGATGACATCGCTCAAGCTTCGCGACTGCCTACTCACTGGCACTCTCTATTATCGACACCATGTCATCCATTCACAGCGCCAGCTAAATAAAGTGTTCCAAGGCTACTGCGTGTTAGGGCTGCTGACAAGTCAGAAACCCTCCATTAACGCGAAAAACCTTACGCAGACGCCACTGAAAAGCCTTCTGGTGGCTGTTCAAGGGCCAATTCTAGTACTTCTTCAATCCAGCGCACCGGACGGATATCCAAATCTTGCTTCACGTTCTCTGGAATATCTTCCAAGTCACGCTCGTTTTCTTTGGGGATCAATACCATCTTGATGCCACCACGGCGCGCGGCTAACAGCTTCTCTTTTAAGCCGCCGATAGGCAAGACTTCACCGCGCAAGGTGATTTCACCTGTCATGGCGACATCGGCGCGTACTGGGTTACCCGTTAAGCTCGACACCAAAGCCGTGCACATGGCGGCACCGGCACTGGGGCCATCTTTAGGCGTGGCACCTTCGGGTACGTGTACATGAATATCACGTTTTTCATGGAAGTCGCTATTAATACGCCATTTATCTGCGCGTGAGCGCACCACCGTCATGGCGGCTTGTACCGACTCTTTCATCACGTCGCCCAATGAACCGGTATAGGCCAGCTTGCCTTTACCCGGCACGTTGGCCACTTCGATGGTCAGCAACTCGCCGCCCACTTCGGTCCATGCCAAACCAGTCACTTGACCGATTTGGTTATGATCTTCGGCTTTGCCGTAATCAAAGCGCTGCACGCCCAGGTAATTTTTTAAGTTTTCCTGATTGATCTGCACATGCTTGATGGCTTTATCGAGCATAATTTCTTTCACGGCTTTACGGCACAGCTTAGAAATTTCACGCTCCAAGCTACGCACGCCCGCTTCACGGGTGTAGTAGCGAATAATGCCCACGATTGCCGAATCTTCAATCGTAATCTCACCTTTTTTCAAACCGTTACGCTCGATTTGTTTTTCCAATAGGTGATTTTTGGCGATATTGAGCTTTTCGTCTTCCGTATAACCGGACAAACGGATCACTTCCATACGGTCCAAAAGCGGGCCTGGGATATTCATGGAGTTAGAGGTAGCGACGAACATCACATCAGATAAGTCGTAGTCCACTTCTAAGTAGTGATCGTTAAAGCTGTTGTTTTGCTCAGGATCCAGCACTTCTAATAAGGCGGAAGCCGGATCGCCACGCATATCTGAGGCCATCTTGTCGATTTCATCGAGCAAGAACAATGGGTTACGTACGCCCACTTTAGCCATCTTTTGAATAAGCTTGCCCGGCAAAGAACCAATATAGGTACGACGGTGACCGCGAATTTCTGCTTCGTCACGCACGCCGCCCAAGGCCATGCGCACATACTTGCGACCCGTGGCTTTGGCAATGGACTGACCCAGTGAGGTTTTACCCACGCCCGGTGGCCCCACTAAGCACAGAATCGGCCCTTTGAGCTTAGCGGTGCGGCTTTGCACGGCCAGATACTCAATAATGCGCTCTTTGACCTTCTCTAGGCCATAGTGGTCTGCATCAAGCATTTCTTCGGCTTTGGCTAAGTCTTTTTTCACCTTGGATTTTTTCTTCCAAGGCACGGCCACCATCCAGTCGATATAGCTGCGCACCACGGTCGCTTCTGCAGACATGGGTGACATCATCTTCAGCTTGGCAAACTCGGCATCGGTTTTAGTGCGGGCTTCTTCACTCATGCCCGCATCTTCAATCTTTTGCAGCAGCGCTTCAAATTCGTCGGGCACATCGTCCATCTCGCCCAATTCTTTTTGAATCGCCTTCATCTGCTCATTGAGGTAGTACTCGCGCTGACTTTTTTCCATCTGCTTTTTCACGCGGGCACGAATACGACGCTCAACCTGCAGCACGTCCATTTCTGATTCCATCATGGCCATCAGATATTCAAGACGCTCACCTACTTCTGCCATTTCCAGCACTTTTTGCTTATCTTCAAGTTTAAGCGGCATGTGCGCGGCCATGGTGTCGGCCAAACGTGCGGCGTCCTCGATGGCAGACAGCGAGGTTAATACCTCAGGTGGGATCTTTTTATTGAGCTTGATGTAATTTTCAAACTGGGTAATGGCGGAGCGTACTAACACTTCTTGCTCACGCTCGGCCAAGGGGGCCGTTTCTAAATACTGCGCTTCGGCTACATAAAAGCCATCCACTTCGCGTAAGTTTTCTAAACGCGCGCGCTGGCCACCTTCCACCAACACCTTTACGGTGCCGTCAGGCAGCTTTAGCAATTGCAGTATATTGGCCACTGTGCCCACGTCATACAGCTCGTCGGCTTTGGGGTCGTCAGTCGCCGCTTCTTTCTGGGCGATGAGCAATACTTTTTTATCTTGTTCCATCGCCGCTTCTAAGCAACGAATGGATTTTTCCCGGCCCACAAACAGTGGGATCACCATATGTGGGTATACCACCACGTCACGGAGAGGCAAAACGGGGGTGTCGATGCGTTCACAACGCTCTAGGGTCATAGTGTCCTCTCAGCTTGAATGCAATGTAATAGGCGCTTGAGGCAGTATATGGGGGCAAGATCAGAAGATTCAATCATTGAATAGCCAAAAACGGAAAAAGGGGCATAAAGCCCCTTTAAACCGCTCGAAAATGACGCGGTTGATGATTAAATCACCGTTTTGATATTCATCATTTTCTGCTAAGCCCTTAGTCAACAGCCGTAATTAACACAAAAACGCGGCCTAAACCGCGTTCTATTACTGATTAAACAGCGTGCTTATTTGTCGCCCGCTGCGGCTTGGGTTTCGCCTTTTTGATAAATCAGCAATGGTGCCGACTCACCCTTGATCACGGTTTCATCGATCACTACCTTGGCCACATCACTTTGTGCAGGCAAGTCGTACATAGTATCGAGTAATACCGCTTCTACGATAGAGCGTAAGCCTCGTGCGCCTGTCTTGCGTTCCATGGCCTTGTGGGCGATGGCACGTAAGGCGTCTTCACGAAACTCCAATTCTACGTCTTCAAGGGCAAACAACGCGCTGTATTGCTTGGTCAGGGCGTTTTTAGGCTCAGATAAAATCTGTACCAGTGCCGCTTCATCTAGCTCTGTCAGCGTCGCCACCACCGGCAAACGACCGATAAACTCAGGAATCAAACCGTATTTAACTAAATCTTCCGGCTCAACTTCAGTAAAGGTTTGGCTCAGTGAGGAGTTATTATTTTTGCTCTTCACTTGTGCGCCAAAACCAATACCGGTGCCTTTGTCTAGGCGTTGCTCAATCACTTTATCAAGACCGGCAAAAGCGCCACCACAGATAAACAGGATTTTTGAGGTATCAACCTGCAAAAACTCTTGCTGTGGGTGCTTGCGTCCGCCCTGGGGCGGCACAGAGGCAATGGTGCCTTCAATCAGCTTCAATAACGCTTGCTGCACCCCTTCACCCGACACATCACGAGTAATAGAGGGGTTATCGGACTTACGAGAAATTTTATCAATCTCATCGATATAGACGATGCCGCGCTGGGCTTTTTCTACATCGTAGTCGCATTTTTGCAGCAGCTTTTGGATGATGTTTTCAACGTCCTCCCCCACATAACCGGCTTCGGTCAAGGTGGTGGCATCGGCCATGGTAAAAGGCACATCCAATAAGCGAGCCAAAGTCTCGGCCAGCAAGGTTTTACCGCAACCCGTGGGGCCGATCAGCAAGATATTGGACTTACCCAACTCTACGCCATCGGTCACGCCCGCATTACGCAATCGCTTGTAGTGGTTATACACGGCCACAGCTAGCACTTTTTTCGCGTGATCTTGACCAATTACATAGTCATCTAAATTAGCGCGAATTTCGTGCGGCGTCGGCAGCGCATCACCTTCTTGTTTGGGCGATATGTCTTTGATCTCTTCCTGAATGATGTCTTCGCAGAGCTCGACACATTCGTCACAAATGTAGACGGAAGGGCCGGCTATGAGTTTGCGTACTTCGTGTTGGCTTTTTCCACAAAAAGAACAATACAGCAGTTTGCCGCCGTCCCCTTCGCCCTTGCGTTTTTCAGTCATTCAGTCACCTCGTTTTGCGTACAAGCTGAGGAGTGCACACTCACTCTGTTAACAAAGTGTACAGCACCCCTCCCCGCTTTGCTTAATCGCGCTTAAACAGTACTTCATCGACCAAGCCATATTCTTTAGCTGTTTGCGCAGACATAAAGTTATCGCGGTCGGTATCGCGTTCAATAACCGACAAGTCTTGGCCCGTATGTTCGGCCAGCAGGCGGTTGAGCTTCTCTTTAATATAGAGAATTTCTTTAGCGTGAATTTGAATATCCGACGCTTGGCCCTGAAAGCCACCCAACGGCTGATGGATCATCACCCGACTATTGGGCAAGGTAAAGCGCTTACCTTTCTCACCGCCGGCTAACAAAAACGCCCCCATGGACGCCGCTTGGCCCATGCACAGCGTGCTCACATTGGGCTTCACAAACTGCATGGTGTCGTAGATCGACATGCCTGCAGTCACAGAGCCGCCCGGTGAGTTGATATACAAATGAATATCTTTTTCTGGATTCTCTGATTCCAAAAACAGCAGCTGGGCACAGATCAAGTTGGCCATGTGATCTTCTACTGGGCCGGTCAGAAAAATAACGCGCTCTTTTAATAAGCGAGAATAGATATCGTAAGAACGCTCACCTTTGGCAGTTTGCTCAACTACCATGGGGATCAGCGCCGCCATCGGGTGGCTCATCATCGGATCATGGATATTTGACATAAGATATTGTCCCTAAAACAAAATGGCCCAAGTGCACTTACACTAGGGCCATTATACGCAAGAGTTTAACGCCTAAGTCAATAGTTCTTAAGCGCCTTGCTTATTCATCAGTTCGTCAAAGCTTACTTGCTTGTCAGACACTTTAGCTTGGCTTAATACCAGCTCGATGGCTTGATCTTCAATGGCTAAGTTACGCACGTTTTCCAACATTTCTTGGTTTTCGTTGTAATAAGCAATCACTTCAGACGGATCTTCGTAAGCAGAAGACATGCCAGCAATGATTTCTTGTACTTTAGCGTCGTCAGCTTTGATTTCGTTCTTCTTGATCACTTCGCCCAACAACAGACCTACACGTACGCGACGCTCAGCTTGCTCTTGGAACAATTCTGCAGGTAACTCTGGCGCATTTTTCTGATCCAAACCACCAAAGCGCTGCATGGCTTGCTTGCGCAGCGTTTCGATTTCATTGTCGATCAATGACTGAGGCACGTCTACTGGGTTTTGCTCCAGCAAGCCGTTGATCACTTGCTCTTTAACAGAGGCTTTCAGTGCTTGGGCCAATTCGCGGTCCATGTTCTTACGCACTTCAGCTTTCAAGCCATCCAGTGAACCGTCGGCAATGCCAAAACGCTTCACGAATTCTTCAGTCAGCTCAGGCAGCTCTTGGGCTTCAACTTTAGTCACAACAACGGCGAATTGAGCCGGTTTGCCTTTCAAGTTTTCAGCGTGGTATTCCTCAGGGAAGTTCACTTCTAGGGTGAAGTCGTCACCGGCTTGTTTGCCCAGCAAACCTTCTTCGAAACCTGGGATCATGCGGCCAGAGCCCAATACCAGTACGAAGTCTTCAGCGGCACCACCTTCAAACTCAGCACCGTCTACAGAACCGACGAAGTTCATGGTAACACGATCATCATTGGCAGCGGCGCGTTCTACCACGGCCCAATCAGCGTGCTGCTTTTGCAGAGTTTGAATCATCTTGTCCAGATCTGCATCTTGAACTTCAGCCTGTGGCTTTTCGATGCTGATGGCGTCTAAGCCTTTAACTTCCACTTCTGGGTACACTTCGAAGGTGGCAGTAAAGGTAAAGTCTTGACCGGTTTTGATTGGCGCAGGCTCCATGGTAGGCATGCCCGCTGGGTTCAGTTTTTCACTGATCACGGCTTCAAAAAAGTTACGCTGCATTAAATCGCCGGCTACATCGGCTTCAACTGACGCACCAAACATTTTTTGGATCACAGTCAGTGGCGCTTTACCTGGACGGAAACCGTCAATACGACGAGTTTTAGCCAATTGACGTAGGCGGCTGTTTACTTCGCCATCTACTTTGTCGGCTGGCACGGTAATGGTCAGGCGGCGTTCCAGGCCTTGAGTCGTTTCGAGTGAAACTTGCATTCTTCTACCTCAATTTTTTACAGCGCATCGGTTGCGATGTGATTGATTTAAAACAGCCTGGGCTGCTTGCTTGAATCTTGATGAGGGCGCGACTATTAAGTGGCACCTTCACGGCAAATGAGACACGGCATTATAACGATGCAGACTGACAGCGTCGAGCGTATCTAAGCTAGGTTAAGTAGTATGAGGGCAAACAGTGGCTTTTCAAGGCATTCATCCCCACAAAAAGTCATTATTCGCGATTTTTTAATCGTTATTAAAAAGGCATGCCTAAGCATGCCTTTATATTGCGACTTACCCTACTGGGTTAATCACTCACACCACATCGTATTCTTAGAAAGAAACACGACGGTATTGGCGATATTCTGGGCTCCAGAAGTTCGCTTCAATAGCTGCGTCCAGTGCTGCATCAGACACCTGTAGTGCCTGACCTTGCAACTGGGCCGTTTTAGCAACGGCCTTGGCAATTTGACGGCTCACGTCTTGGATCTCTTCCAGTGGCGGCAATAAAGCACCGTCTGGATCGGTGGCCATCGGTGAACAGGCAGCCAAGGCACGGCTGGCAGACATCAGCATGGCATCCGTCACGCGCTTAGCACCACAGGCCAACACACCTAAACCAATACCTGGGAAGATGTAAGAGTTATTGCACTGCACGATTTGGAACAGCTTACCCTTGTATTCCACAGGCGCAAACGGGCTACCGGTGGCTACCAAGGCTTTGCCATCGGTCCAGTTGATAATGTCTTCCGGTGTCGCTTCTACGCGAGACGTTGGGTTAGACAACGGGAATACAATCGGGCGCTCGCAATGACTGTGCATGGTCTGGATCACTTCTTTGGTGAACAGACCTGGCTGGCCAGACACACCAATTAAGATGTCTGGTTTGCCGTTTTGCATCACTTCCAGCAAGGAAATGTTATCGCCGGCAGTGTTCCAGTCGCTAACACTGGCGACGGTTTGCGCTAATGGACGCTGAAAGTCCACCAGGTTTGGCATGTTGTCGGTGATCAAACCAAAACGGTCCACCATGAACACGCGCTCGCGCGCTTTTTCATCGCTTAAGCCTTCGGCTTTCATTTGCGCGACAATTTGCTCGGCAATACCACAACCCGCAGAGCCTGAGCCTAAAAAGGCCACTTTTTTCTCAGACAACTTGCTACCACTGGCCAGACACGCAGCAATCAGTGAGCCCAAGGTCACGGAAGCCGTACCTTGAATATCATCGTTAAAGCAGCACAGCTCATCTTTATAACGGTTAAGCAGTGGCATGGCGTTTTTCTGTGCGAAGTCTTCAAACTGCAACAACACATTAGGCCAGCGACGCTTCACTGCCTGAATAAAGGCGTCAACAAATTCTTCGTACTCTTCGCCCGTTACGCGCGGATTGCGCCAGCCCATGTACATAGGGTCGTTCAGCAGCTGTTGGTTGTTGGTACCGGCATCCAGTACTACAGGCAGCGTGTAAGCAGGAGAAATACCGCCACAGGCCGTGTATAAAGACAACTTACCAATCGGAATGCCCATGCCGCCAATGCCTTGGTCGCCCAAGCCCAAAATGCGCTCGCCATCGGTGACCACAATCACTTTTACGTTACGCTTAGTGGCGTTTTGTAAAATGTCATCGATGCGGTCACGATCAGGATAAGAGATAAATAAACCGCGAGCACGACGATAGATATTAGAGAACTCTTCACAAGCCTGACCCACGGTCGGGGTGTAAATAGTCGGCATCATCACGCTGATATGTTCGCGCACCAAACGGTAGAATAAGGTTTCGTTAGTGTCTTGAATATTGCGCAGATAAATGTGCTTATCGAGGTCGCTTTGAAAAGCCGTGAACTGTTGGTAAGCACGGGCCACTTGCTCTTCAATGGTTTCGATATTACGCGGCAACAGACCATCAAGGTTGAACGCGATGCGCTCTTCCTGAGAAAAAGCACCACCTTTGTTCAACAATGGCGTTTCTAATAAGGCAGGTCCGGCAAAAGGTACATAGAGGGCACGTTTTTCATGATGCTCTTTGGGCATAAGACATCTCGCTTAAGTTATAGTCCGCAGGGGAGTTATGATTTGAATAATTGGGGGCTCGCACCCAGTATAAGCCAAGCACACCTAGCAAACCACACCTTGAGTCGCTAATCCTTGGCTTATCCGTGCCTTATTCTAAAGTTCAGCTAAAATGTGCGGCGAATGTGCTATCACACAGTTACGCCCTTGGCTTTTTGCTTTATATAACGCCTCATCCGCCCATTGAATTAACTGGGTCACATCGCTATTTTTATCGCCACTCACCACGCCGCCACTCAAGGTCACCAGCACCTCGGTTTCATCCAAGGGGTTTTCGATAGGCTGAGACTCCACGGCTAAACGCAGGGTTTCCGCTTGGCGAGCCCCTTGCTCGAGCGCCGTATTAGGCAATAACACCACAAATTCTTCGCCGCCGTAGCGGGCAATCAGCGCATCGGATCCAAAAATATCGACTAAGGTGGTGGACACGCTAACCAGTACTTCATCGCCCATCAAATGCCCATGCTGGTCATTGATGCGCTTAAATTTATCGAGATCAAATAAAATTAAGGTAAAGCTCTGGCCGGCTTTATTCTCTTGGCGCACCGCATTTAATTGCTGCATAAATAACCGCCGGTTCATCAACCGCGTTAACGGATCGCGAGTCGACTCGCGATATAAGTCGAGCAACATGCGCAGCTGCCCGCTTTGTACCCACAACATGGCCAAGCTAAAGCACAACAGCAGCCAGACTCTGTCTATCAGCTGGCCGTTATCCAAGGTATGGGAGTCGAGCCAGTAGTCGGTGCCCAATACCGCCGCCAAAATAAACACCACCACCCGTAAGCCGGAGCGAATCGGCAACGGCAATACTGCTAATAGTGCCAATAGAAAATACGGAAAAGCGACGTAGCCTGCAGGAATAGTGGCCACATCGCGAAAGCTCCATAAGCTCACGGCATTAAAGAACAGCAAAATACTCAGTAGCGCAAACAGCGACAGCACCATCCAACGTCGATTGAGTTTGCACAAATAACTGAGCGGCAATAAGGGCGTGAGCATAGCTCCGGTGATCAGGCGCACCTTCCACAACAGCTTAAAATGCGCCGCGTCCAATACCCACCAATCCACGGCAACCCAACCGGCGATACCTATAATCAGTAAGGTGACCAGCCAGCGAAAGCGTACCGCCACAAATCCAATCCGGATGAGTCTAAAATCCCGAGAGTGATAATGATCACTCCAGTATTCTTTCAGTTCCAACTCATTCCCCTTTTTTAAATTGTAAGATGGTGAATTCCTTTCACCCACGGCTCAGCTGCGTCGATATAATTGGCTTCAATAAGCAAGTGCGACACAGCTTTAGCTGTGAAGCGGCTCAAATCATACCAAAAACGCTAACATTAGCTAAAACCTCTGCTGTGCGTCAGTGTATAATGCTGATGCTCAAAAATCATTGAGTTAGCAATGTTATTATTCTTGGGCACGGGCTTGTTTGCCGCAGTTGCTGCCCATAACAGTCTGCTTCGTTTAATTATTCGCCCTTTTTAACGGCATCAGGAGTGAACTTTGACCATCAAGCTCTATGGTATTAAAAATTGTGACACCATCAAAAAAGCCCGTAAATGGTTAGCTGAACGCGAGATTGCCTACCAATTTGTCGATCATCGCAGTGATGGTTTAGACCCAGCACAGCTTAAAGAATGGCTCGCCCAATTAGGCTGGGAAGCGGTACTCAATAAAAGAGGCACCACTTATCGCGCCTTAACCGAACAGCAAAAAGCGAACTTAAATCCCGAGACTGCCTTCGAGTTACTGTTGGCTCAGCCAGCCATGATCAAGCGCCCGTTGTTGCAAGTAAACGACCAGCTTTATCTGGGGTTTAATGACGCCTTATACCGTGAGCTATTTGCGCAGTAAAATGCGCCAGCCTACCCGAGGAGCCTTGCCTGATATGGAAGCCAATAGCCTACTGGGATTAAATGACGACCATGTGGTGGCGTTAAACGAGCCAGGCCATAGGTTACATCCTGACGCCAAAGTCGCCTTTATGGCCATGCAAGCGGCGGCGGCACAGGCGGGCTTTAATTTGCAGCCCGCTTCTAGCTATCGCAACTTTGAGCGGCAACTGGCCATTTGGAATGCGAAATATGACGGCCTTCGCCCAGTATTAGACGCCAGCAGCCAGCCGCTCGACACTTTAAGCTTAACGGCCAGCCAGCGCATTGCGGCCATTTTGCATTGGAGCGCCCTGCCCGGCACCAGCCGCCACCATTGGGGCAGTGATGTGGATGTATACGATCCTACTTTATTGCCTGCCAATACCAAGCTGGCCCTTGAACCTTGGGAGTATGAAGCGGACGGTTATTTTTATCCGCTCAGCCGGTGGTTAAAGACAAATATGGCGCGCTTTGGCTTTTATCTGCCTTTTGCCGAAGCCAATGGCGGCGTGGCCATTGAGCCTTGGCACTTGAGTTATCGCCCGGTGGCCGAGATGTGTGCCGGTCAGCTAACGCCTGCTCTCGTCGCTGAGGCGCTAAGTGGTCAGCAAATTAGCGGAAAAGCACATATCCTTAAGCAACTGGACGATATTTTTATCCGTTTTATTAGCCACGCTACTATTGATAAACCTATTATTCCCCACACTAATATTGCCGCTACCAAGGAGTAACCTATGAGTACTTGGCTATGGATTGCACTGCCGCTGTTGTTTATTGTTGGCTTGTTTGTCAGTGCACTCAAAGACACCAAAAAGGTTGAACGCGTGGTAAAGAAAAACCGCGATAAAATGCAGTTAAAAGATTGGGATCAAGAAGAGAAAAAAGACAAAGCCAAAGAAGAAAACTGGGGAGTACCGCCCGCCCCTCCTGGTGAATACCACCCAGAAGACGATCAAGATAAAAAGCAGTAACAGCGCCGAGCGATACTGCAACTGTAGACACCAATTTTGTTAAACAGAGGGTTTCGGCGGTACAGCGCAGCAATGGCCTTTAACATGCCGTGCTGCGCATGTGTCACTTAATAACGTACTATCCCGCCGCCAATACCATTTGTAACGGGGTAAGGTCTAAATGATGCGCCTCAGCAACTGCAGGACAAATCACTAAGCCTTGATGTACATTTAGCCCTTGAGCCAAGTGCGCATCTTGGCGCAAGGCTTGTTGCCAACCCAAATTAGCCAAGGCCTTAACGTAAGGTAAGGTGGCGTTAGTCAGCGCAAAGGTAGACGTATACGCCACGGCGCCTGGCATATTCGCCACACAATAATGCACCACGCCGTCCACAACATAGGTGGGGTCTTGATGGGTGGTTACGCGACTGGTTTCAAAACAGCCACCTTGGTCGATGGCCACATCCACCATAACCGCGCCTTTTGGCATTAATGCCAGCATCTGCTTGGTCACTAACTTTGGTGCGGCAGCACCGGGGATCAACACAGCGCCAATCACCAGCTCGCTGCGTGATAACTCACGCTCTATGTTATCCACGGTCGAATACAAGGTTTTAAGATTGGGCCCATAAAGGGCATCCAATTCTTTTAAGCGCGTCAGTGACGAGTCTACTAAGGTCACATCTGCCCCTAAGCCCATGGCCATCCGCGCCGCGTTCACGCCAACTACACCGCCGCCCAGCACTAATACCCGCGCCGGAGATACACCGGGCACGCCACCGAGCAAGACACCACGCCCGCCTTGGGCTTTTTCCAGACAATGGGCACCCGCTTGAATAGCCATACGCCCCGCCACTTCGCTCATCGGCGCTAATAAAGGTAACCCGCCTTTATGGTCAGTCACCGTTTCATAAGCAATGGCCGTGCAACCTGAGGCCAGTAAGCTCTGAGTTTGCGCTAAATCTGGCGCCAAATGTAGGTAAGTAAACAATACCTGCCCGGCTCTCAGTTGTTGGCATTCGTGAGACTGGGGCTCTTTAACCTTGATGATCAAGTCGCATTTGGCGTAAATCTCACGGGCATCTGCCACCAGCTTGGCCCCCGCAGTGACATACTCTGCATCCGCTAAGCCAATGCCTGCGCCAGCACCGCACTCCACCCATACCTGATGCCCATCGAGCACCAACTCTTTTACGCCACCGGGTGTGAGTCCTACCCGATATTCATGATTTTTAATTTCTCGTGGAACCCCGATGAACATCTTTGCCTCTGTGAGCATATCTGAATGGCGCCATTATAGCGCAGCACAGGCACAAAGCAGCTGCCTTAATGCGTCTGGCCTCCTTTAAGTGCGGGGTAATGTGGCGTGCACGTGTGATAAAGCTCAAGAGTATGCTGGCTTAGCGTTGCTGGCGTGGCAGAAATATGCTCAATTTAGCTTATGATTTATTTAACTGGCACAGGGAGGGAGCAATATGGAACAACTGGAGTTCTTTGACGTCCCTAGCCCCTGTATTAGTGTGTGTCAGGTGAATAATAGAGGCTATTGCAAAGGCTGCTTTCGCAGCCGAGATGAGCGCTTTAATTGGCTAAAATTTAGTGCGGGCCAAAAGCGTGAAGTGATCCGCTTATGCCAAGACCGCAAACGACGCGTGCTGGCGGCGGCCCGTAAAAAACAGCTGGAGCTGGCGTTTGACGACGAACAAACCCCACCACAAGAGTCACTGCCGCTTTAAGCCTGCTGCTTATCTCATCTTTTGTAACGTTTTTGTTGTGTGGCCCTGTTGTAGGTAAAGGGTATTAGCCACGGATTTTGTTGGTTTTCCCTTGTAGGAGCCAATTTATTCGGCTCGGTTTGCTTTGGTTTTAAATCCGCCAGCTACGCTGGCCCGGCGAAGTCCTCTTTATCAAAGAGACGGCCGGCTACAGGTACACAAAAGTGCCGGCTACAAGTGATCTTTTTTTCGCCCTTCATTCAACATTGCAGTTAGCCGCTCGCGCATTAACTCGCTAATCAACTTGGCGGGCTCGGCTTCTAAATGCAGATGATGACTGCCCTTTAATGTGTGCAAAGTTAAATCAGACACCTGTTCTAGCATGGGTTCAATCAGTACCAACTCTTCGCCGCGCTCGGCCATCACCAACAATACCGGCATACTCAGTTGCTGTACAAATGCCTGTAATTGCGACTCACACATGCGCAGTAAAGACGGTTGCGTTAGCGCCATATCGGAACGCCACACCCAGCCCTGCTCTGTTTGCTGTAAACCGCGCTCCAATAATGCGATGGCGGCACTTTCACTTACCGGCCAACGGCTGTTCACCCGTGCCGCCACCGCTTGCTCAAAGCTGGCATAAGGCTTAAGACGTCGCGAACTTAAGCGCGCACCGCGACGCACGGCTTTGGCCATTAATTGCGGCAATTCTTCAACGGGATAGGTTAAGGGCACTAAACCATCAATTAAAAACAGCTGACTAATGCGCTCAGGAAAGGCACCGGCTAACAGGGTCGCCACGCCGGCACCCAATGAATGACCGAGCAAGGACACTTGTTTAAGCTTTAGTTCATCCAGCAGCGCATACACATCTGCCACATGATCCCAGCTGTAGTAACTCTGGCCGCCGCTCAAGTGATCGGAAAAACCGTGCCCCGCAAAATCTAAGGCGATAATGCGAAGTTCAGGTAAATTCTCAGCAAGCAAGCTAAAGCTGGCCGCATTATCCAGCCAACCGTGTAATGCCACTACCGGCACCCCATCTGCTGGCCCCCACTCCATCACCGCTAATTGGCGGCCATGATGAGTAAACTGCCAATTTTTATAATGAACAGTCACAGCTAAGGTTTCCAAGATTCAGGGTATTTATAGCCCTCGAAGCGCTTAACTGCGTAGTCTTTAAAAGCCGTGGAGTTATAGGCGTTAATTACGTCTTGTACAAAGGGCGCGTCTTGGTCAGCGCTGCGCACCACTACCCAGTTAATAAAGTCATAACTGCGCTCTAAAAATAGGCCGTCGGTGAAGGCAATGCCGCTTGAGGCCGCATAGTTACCATTGATCACCGCAAAATCCACGTCAGCGCGGGCTCGCGGCAGCTGTGCCGCTTCCAACATCAGCAACTTAATGCCTTTATTATTTTCGGCAATATCAAATTCGCTGGCCTTTAACGGGTCAATGTCGGCCTTTAAAGTGATCCAACCTAGATCTGCCAGCATTAACAGCGCGCGGGCCTGATTACTGGGGTCGTTGGGAATAGCCACTGTACTGCCAGACTTTACTTGCTCAAGTGCTTGCTGCTTTCCAGCGTACACACCCATGGGCCCAGTGGGCACTTGAGTTATAGGGCTTAACTCCAGCTTGCGGTCTGTAATAAAGCTCTCAAGGTAAGGCTGGTGCTGAAAGCAGTTCACATCTATGGAGCCTTCGGCCAAGGCAATATTGGGCATCACATAGTCGGTAAACTCCACCAGCTTCACTTTATAACCTTGCTGTTCTAAATAAGGCTTTACCGACTCGGTGACCATATCGGCAAAATCGCCCACTGTGGTGCCAATCACAATTTCTTTTTTGTCCGCATCAATCGCCAGCACAGATCCAGAAAATGCCGCCAAGGCAAACGCCAATAGCGAACCACGAAATAGAGATGAAGACATGATGAGTCCTTAAAATAGAGAAAGCAGCGCCAGACACCCAGCACCAAGCGCCTAGCTAAAAAACTAAAAACTAAAAACTAAAACGAGATCCTGACGTGCAACCGGAAGACGGCATAAAGATAAGCACCCGTTTTGTTTAGCTTGGTGCTTAGCGCTCCGCGCTATCGTTAATCCCAAATTTTTGCAGCTTGGGTATCGCTGTCTTTGGCTTCAACCCAAACAGCACCTTGGGTGGTTTGTTCTTTTTTCCAAAATGGCGCTTGGGTTTTTAAGTAATCCATCATGAACTGGCAAGCAGCGAAGGCGGCGTCCCTGTGTTGGCTGGCCACGCCGACAAACACAATTTGCTCGCCCAGCGCTAACGCTCCTACGCGGTGGATAACTTTGCAGCCTAATAATGGCCAGCGCGCTTGGGCTTGTTCAACAATGCCCTGCAGCGCCTTTTCGGTCATGCCCGGATAATGCTCCAGCGTCAAGCCGCTCACCCGCGCGCCCTCGTTCATCTCACGCACCTTACCGACAAAGGTCACTACGGCACCGGTTTGATGCGACTCACTTAAGGCAGCGTATTCCGCGGCCATATCAAAGTCTGCGGTTTGCACCTGAACTTGAGTTTGCACCTGAACTTGAGTCTGGCTCATATTAGCCCCCAGTGACCGGCGGGAAAAAGGCGACTTCGTCTCCGGCTTTAATGGCGCTGCTCAGCGGCACTATGGTGTGATTAACGCCCACCAATAGCTTATTCACCGCCAGGGCACTGGTCCAAGGCTCACCTTGGGCCGTTAAATGCAGACGCAGTGCTTCCACAGTCGCAAAGTCTTCCGCCACCGTGATTTGCTCTTGGCCTAATTGCTCGCGTATTTTGGCAAAAAATAATACCTGAATACTCATGCGTTAAAATCTCCTGACTTGCCGCCGCGCTTTTCTAACAGGCGAACGCCATCGATAATCATGTCTTTTTGCACCGCCTTGCACATGTCATAAATGGTCAAGGCCGCGATAGAGGCGGCGGTGAGTGCTTCCATTTCTACACCAGTTTGACCGGCTAACTTGCAATAGCTTTGAATGTGCACGCCGCCGCGTTCGGCATTAGGGGTGAGCTGCACTTCAACCTTAGACAAGGCTAGCGGATGACAAAGCGGAATAAGCTCGGCGGTTTTTTTGGCCGCCATAATGCCGGCAATGCGCGCGGTGGCAAACACATCGCCTTTATGGTGCTGACCATTCACGATCAAGGCTAACGTTTCCTCTGCCATCAAGACCCAAGCTTCGGCACGGGCTTCACGCACGGTTACCGCCTTGTCGCTCACATCCACCATATTGGCCTCGCCTGAGGCATTAATGTGCGTTAATTCGCTACTAATTTCACTCATGCGGTTACTCTACTTCAATAAGGTGCTGCACAAAGTTGCAGGGTTTATGACGGGAGTCCAACTGCTCGGCTAAAATGCCGGTCCAGCCAGTACGGCAAGCACCGGTAGAGCCTGGCAGGCAAAAAATGGCGGTACGATTGGCCAAGCCGCCCAAGGCACGGCTTTGTACGGTGGAAGTGCCCAGCTCTTGATAGGTGAGGTGACGAAACAATTCACCAAAGCCATCAATCTGGCTATCAAGTAACGGCGCTATCGCCTCAGGCGTGGTGTCGCGACCGGTAAAGCCGGTGCCGCCGGTGATCAACACCACTTGTACTTCTGAGCTGGCTATCCAGCTGGATACGCGCGCGCGCAGCTGATATTTATCGTCTTTGAGAATGGCTTTATCGGCCAACTGATGACCCGCTTCTGTAATGGCCTGCACCAAATACTGGCCCGAGGTATCTGTGCTTTCATCACGGGTATCCGATACGGTTAACACGGCAATTTTTAGCGGCACAAAGGCCAAGTCGGCATGACTCATTACATCCTCACTTATTTATTATTATTTATTTAAGTACAGTACAGCGCAGAGCGCACAAAAGAAGGCATCAAACGGAAATATTTAAAATAATCCAGTTATGCTGGCCTTACAGCTTAAACCTTCTTTCAAGCCGTCTTCCTGACGCAAGTCAGGATCTCGCTTTTTTCTTTAAATCTAAGAACGAGATACCGGGGCAGGCCCGGTAAGACGGCTAAGTAAATCTCTAAACTCATCCAGCTACGCTGGCCTTACAGCTTAAACCTTCTTTCAAGCCGTCTTCCTGACGCAAGTCAGGATCTCGCTTTTTTCTTTAAATCGAAGAACGAGATACCGGGGCAGGCCCGGTAAGACGGCTAAGTAAATCTCTAAATTCATCCAGCTACGCTGGGCCGCCGAAGTTTAAGTTTTGCTGTACAAAACCGGCCAGCTAAAGCGGCCTCTACCAAAGACGCTGCTTGTTGTTAGCTCGGCGCTCCGTTAGCCCTTCATTCAACATTGCTCCAAGCCCTTACCCCCCAATCGACGCCAAGTTTGGCGTCATGCCGCTGTGGCCTTCGTGCAGAAAGTGGGTGGCTTTTTTATCGACTAAGGCGTCACTCAAGCGCTGTTGCAAGCTGGCAATTTGGCTGTCGTCTGTCAGCAAGTCACGCAAGTCCACGCCGTAGTCACCAAATAAGCACAGGTGTAGCTTGCCTAACGACGAAACCCTTAACCGATTGCAGCTGGCACAAAAGTCTTTGCTATAAGGCATGATCAGGCCGATTTCGCCTTGATAATCCGGATGACAAAACACCTCAGCGGGGCCATCGTTAAAGGCCCTTATTTTTTGCTGCCAACCTTGTTGCAGTAGTTGTGCTTTGATCACAGCACCGCGCACGTGATGGCGGTCAAACAGCTCGTCCATCTCGCCGGTTTTCATCAACTCAATAAAGCGTAATTGAATGGGATTGTGTTTGATCCAGCCCAAAAACTGGCCTAAATCGCCGTCATTGAGGCCGCGCATCAGCACGGCATTCACCTTCACTTGAGTAAATCCCGCCTCCACGGCGGCATCTATGCCGGCCATTACTTCATGAAAGCGATTTTGACCGGTGATCTGGTGAAACATGCGCGGATCTAAGCTGTCCACGCTGACGTTGATGGCAGTTAGCCCCGCTTGGCGCCACTCTTTCGCAAATTTGGCCATACGATAACCGTTGGTGGTCATGGCCACTTTTTCAATACCTGGGGTATTGGCAACGGTTTCGATAATCTGAGTAAAATCTTTGCGTAATGAGGGCTCACCGCCAGTGAGGCGCACCTTGCTGGTGCCCATAGCGGCAAAAGCACGGGTAAGACGGGCAATTTCTGCCACAGTGAGGAAGGATTTTCGGCCCTCCGGTTTATAACCATCGGGCAAACAATACTGACATTTAAAGTTACAGACATCCGTGATCGATAATCGCAGATACTGAAACTTGCGCGCGAACGCATCTTCTAATTTCAACATAAAACACCTTTCCAATACGGGAGGCTGGGGCATTTCTCCCCCAACCCTTACAGCACTTGGCTGAGCGGTCTGGCCACCCTATTGCCATTGTGTAACATGGCAACGTAGACGGTTCAGACTCGGAGTTTTTAAGATTGTCTTTTTTGACACTGTTTTTTTAAAACTAGCTTTCGACACTTTTTTGCGTGAGCTAGTTTTGTTTTTCTACTCTTCACCTTAAAGACAAAGTTAGCTTTAGATCAAGATAAACTTAAACCCCGCAGCAACTCTGGGATCTCCGCCACATCTGCTCACGGCTTTCTTCCATAAACAACAATAAAAGGCTTCGCATAACGAGGATATTTCGCATTATGCAGCTGCATATTATCTCCTTACCATCGCCAAAGCGAGTAAACACTGGCTTTTGCAAGTTGGCACGGATATTTCATATAGGAGGACAGTTGTTTTTATCCCGTGCTCTCTTCAGCTTAGGCTGAAGTTCGGCCAACCTGCTTGGGTTGGCCATTTTTTTAACTTCAATTGCTAACGCGTCTCATTTAGCTGCGCAGCTAGGATCTGCAAAGTAGCATCCAGTGCCGCTTGCCAAGCCGTATATTGCGCCGCCACCAAATCCGCATCGCCCTGCTGGCAGCTTTGCTCTAACTTTTCGCTTAGATACTGGCAGCGTAAGGCGCCATAACTGCCGCACGCCGAGGTAAGGCTGTGGCACCAACGCGCCATTTTCTGCACATCTTGTGCGATAAAGGCTTGGCGCAGTGCTTCGCCTTGGGTGCGGCCATCTTCAAGAAACAAACCCAGCAAGCGCGCCACCACAGGCGCGCTCAGATCTTGCTCCATGCGGCTTAGGTGATCGTCATCCAGCAGCGGTAATTGACCTTGCAGACTATACCAATCAAGCATGGCTATTATCCCAGCCTTGTAACTTACGGTAGATAGTAGAAGGACTCACTTCCAGCAGCGCTGCAGCTCGGGACACATTGCCCTGACAATGGCTAATGGCTCTTTCTATCGCCTTACGTTCCAATACGGCCAACGGCACTATGGGCGCGGGCAAGGTATCTTGGGACACCCATTCACCTGCGGTATTGTGGGCCACGGGCTGGTCTAGTGGTGCCGGTAGCATGTCCAGCTCTATCCATTCCCCTTGATGCAACACCACCGCATTGCGGATCACGTTTTGCAATTGGCGCACGTTGCCCGGCCAATGATACGCCTGCAAACGGTCTTTGGTGGCTTCCGATAAGCCCACAAACGACTTGCCCTCTTCGCGCGCGGCTTGGCGCACTAACGCCGTGGCAATGCTCAATACGTCGGCACCCCGCTCCCGCAATGGTGGCAAGTTAATGGGGATCACGTGCAGGCGATAATACAAGTCTTCACGAAACCGCCCTTGCTCCACTTCTACTAAGGGGTCACGGTTGGTGGCACAAATAATGCGCACATCCACTTGGATCTGCTGAGAGCTGCCCACCGGCTGAATTTGCCCCGATTGCAAGAAGCGCAATAATTTACTTTGCAGCTCCAAGTCCATTTCGCAAATTTCATCCATAAACAAGGTACCGCCATCGGCGCGGATCACAGCACCGTCACGGTCTTGTAATGCGCCGGTAAAGGCACCTTTAATATGGCCAAACAGCTCGCTTTCCATCAAATCTTTTGGAATGGCTGCGCAGTTAAGGGCAATAAAAGGCCCATCCGGCCGACCGCTACGCTCGTGCAGCGCTTCGGCGCACACTTCCTTACCGGTGCCACTTTCACCTGTGATAAATACGGTCGCGCTGCTGGGTGCCGCATTCTCAATCAAGCGATAGACTTTTTGCATCGGCAAGCTAGCACCAATAAAGCCTTGAAACGGTTCGCCTTCAATGTCGTGACGATAGCTGTCGAGCAGCTGATTGAGCTGGCGAAACTTCATGGTGTTATGCAGGGTGACTTTCAAGCGCTCAAGTTCGATCGGTTTATTAATAAAATCATGGGCGCCCAAGCGCATCGCTTCTACGGCCACATCTACCGAGCCATGAGCGGTGATCACTATGGTGGTGATATTTAATTTTTCGCGGTGCAACCATTGCAATATGTCCATGCCCGGCATATCTGGCAGGATCAAATCCAGCAATAAAATATCCGGCGCATGCTGCTGAATATGCTCAATGGCCGCTTGGCCATTATTCACCACCGTTAGCGACAGCGGCTCATCTTGCAGATAGGCTTGGTAAAGCGCAGCCAACGACGCCGTATCCTCTACCAGTAATACATTTAGCCTTTTATCACCCATCTTAAATTCTCACCTTTACCATTCAGTTGTTATTTTCACACATCTAAGAAAAATTACTTGCAGTAAATTAACTCGGTGCTAACATCACTTCAACACAGGGTGTGACTCATTTGCTACCCATTTTATAACGCCTGCTACTCGTTTGTGATGTTTAGTTTGACGCTAGGTTCAGTTTTTCTATCTGTTTAATGTATTCGGTTTAATATTTTCCTGTTTGCTTAGATTTTTCTGCTTGTTTAGTTTTTTTCTGTAAGTGTGTTAGTAACGACAATTTTTAGCCTTGTGGCTGCTGCAAAACCAGAGTACTTGTGACTCTGGTTTTTTTTTGCCAGTTATACAGGCTTCAAGTTACCAACACCTTAAGCCGGACTATCAATATCGATAAACTCTACCGCCAAGCCATGTTGACTTGCCAGCCACTCACCCAATGCCTTCACGCCATAGCGCTCGGTGGCATGATGGCCAGCAGCAAAAAAGTGTAGCCCATACTCACGCGCCACGTGCACGGTTTGCTCTGAGATTTCACCACTAATAAAAGCGTCCATGCCTTGTTCGGCAGCCAACTCTATATAACCTTGGCCACCACCGGTGCACAGCCCCACCCGACGGATCAGCTCAGGGCCAGTGTCGCTCACCTGCACTATGTTACTGTTTAAGCGCTCGGTTAAGCGCGCACTCAGCTGTGGGCCGGTCAGTGGCTCAGCCAACTCACCCCACATAGGGATAGACTGGGCATTGCCCACTTCTAAGGGGCGCAGCTGATCAATACCTAATAGCGCGGCCAACTGGGCGTTATTACCCAGCTCAGGGGCAATATCCAGCGGCAGGTGATAGGCATAAAGGTTGATATCATGACTGAGCAAGGCTTTTAGGCGGCGACGTTTCATGCCTCGCACCGGCTCGCTCTCACCTTTCCAGAAATAACCGTGATGCACCAGTATGGCATCGGCGTGAGCTGCAATGGCGCGGTCAATCAGCGCTTGGCTGGCCGTCACCCCTGTGATCACAGTGCGGATCTCGGCTTTGCCTTCCACTTGCAAGCCATTAGGGCAATAATCCTTGATGGCGTGCACGTTTAGCAGCGTATTTAGGTGCTGCTCGAGTTCTAAATTGTTCATCTTGCCCCCTGTGTGCTCTGTGCCCTTGAGCATATAAAGTGCTAAGTGCAGTGCTATTTGATAACACATTGTAAAACAAAAGGTTCCCAGAAATGAGTACTGCTTTATCTTCTTTATTAGCGCAGCTCAAAGACGCGACCGTGCGTGACTTAGCGTGGGCGCTGGCCAGCCCTAATTTATTATCTGATTCAATACTGGCCCCAGACAACGATTGGTATCAGCGGCTACTCAACGACTACCAGCCCCGCTTATTGGCGCTTGATCAGCAGCCTACAGTGCTGCATTTACATTGTGCGCCTCATCGCCGTTTAGGCCTTTATTTTGAAGCGCTGTGGCACTTCTTTTTACTCGACAGCCCGCGCTTTCAGGTGTTGGCTCATAACTGGCAACAAGTGCTAGATGGTACCACATTGGGCGCCTTCGATTTTTTAGTTTGGGATCAACAAAGCCAAAGAGTAGAGCACTGGGAATTAGCGGTTAAATTCTATCTGGTCAGCCAGCAAGCAGATGCCGTCGACCATGCCTTTGGCATTAACCCGCGCGACAAACTGCGTCGTAAACACCAACATATGCTGAACTCGCAACTGATGCTGGGCAATCACCCTTACGTAGCCCCCAAACTGGCTGCACAAGGTTTGATACCCCAACACAAACGATTGATCTTAAAAGGCCGTTTATATTATCCGCCGCATGCTCAGCACTTTATCTCTGCCACTGGTGAGCGCGGCCAATGGGGCACAGCCCCACCTAGCGCGGCCTTTCGTGCCCAGCACAAACTGGGCTGGATGACAGGTGGCCGAGTAAGTGCCGATCGTCGACAAAACTTTATCGACCCAGAAGGCAATTGGTATATACAAGTAGATGAAGCGTGGCTGGCCAGTACTCAGAATTAAATGGCGGTGAGAAAAGATAAGAGGAGAACGGGACGCTAAATTATTAGCGCTTAAGCTTAATTGTCTTAATTTACAGCTACTTGTTTGTTTTTAACGCAGTTTAACTGGCAAGAGCGTCGCTGAGTCACAAATAACGCCGTTTTGGTGAGATAAAATCAGTAGTTACTCAAGTTTATTATCTTAATGTCGATATAATCGATAGATATTAATGGATTAATGGCAGGCCTACAATTTATGAACCGACGCAATGAACATGTAATAAATGAAGAAGTCACTTACAGCAACCAAGAACAATTGGTGTCGACCACCGACTTACGCGGCGTGATCACTTATGCCAACGAGGTTTTCTGTCGAGTGGCGGGTTATTTACCTGAAGAAATCGTCGGTAAGAATCATAATATTGTACGCCACCCAGATATGCCCAAGGCGGCGTTTCACGACTTATGGGTGCATGCCAAAGCCGGTCGCCCTTGGCGCGGCGCGGTAAAGAACCGCTGTAAAGACGGTCGCTATTATTGGGTAGATGCCTATGTAACGCCCATCTATGAAAACGGTAAAATTACCGGCTATCAGTCGGTGCGTACCCAGCTCGATGACAAGACCCGAGATATTGCCAGTGGTGCCTATCGGCAATTACTCAAACAAGAGCAACAAAAACGCAGCACCCCTACTTGGTTAACCGCCGCTAAATCGGCACTGCCCCTGATTGGGTTGGTGGCCTTGCTGGGCGCCATTGGCTTGAAAGGTGGCGTGACGACACTGGCGTGGAGCCTACTCCCTATGGCTTGGATAGCGCTTTGTTATCGCAAGTCGTGGTTTGGTACTCGGCAGTTTTTAAGCAGCTTAACCCAAGAGTACGACAGCATTTCGCGCTTGGTCTATTCCGGTGATGCCCCTCATGCCATTGCCGATTACCACCTTAAAATGTGGCAAGCACGCACCCGCACCATTTTAGGCCGCGTGGACGATGCCACCGATTCTCTGAAAGGCTTGGCCAGCTCCATGTTAGCGGCCATGACAGGCGCACGCCGTGACTTGAGCCAGCAAGACAGCGATACCCATCAAATTGCCGCGGCCATTAATGAGATGTCTGCCACCGCCAATGAGATCACGGTAAACACCCAACAAGCGGCCAATAATGCGGAAGAAGCGCAAAATCAATGCTACCTGACGCAAGAGCAATTAGAGCAAACGCGAGTCAGAATTGTCGGTTTAGCCGAGGAAGCCAAACAAGCGGCAGAAGCGACGCTGGCGTTAACCGAAGAGTCGAACCGCATTGGCACTTTGATGAGTGAAATTCAGGGCATTGCCGATCAAACCAACTTATTGGCGCTAAACGCAGCCATTGAAGCGGCGCGTGCCGGTGAGCATGGTCGCGGCTTTGCGGTAGTAGCCGAAGAAGTGCGCGCCCTGTCTACTCGTACTCACGGTGCCACCGAGCAAATTCAAACCAGTATCACTCAGATTCAGCAAACGCTGGCCAAGTGGCATGTGATGATGGACACCAATATGGCGCACAGCCAAGAGTGTGTGGCGGCGGCCGAGGCCGGTAGCAATAGCTTGAGCCGCGTGGTGAGTGAAATCGATCAGATAGTGGCCATTACCGTAGAAATTTCTTCCGCCGCTGAGCAACAGCAACAAGTCGCAGAAGAGATTAGCCATAACGTGCACCACATTTCGACCACTTCTTCAGCCAACTTAAGCAAAATCACCGAGGTGGAAGACTCAAGTAAAGAGCTGCTGGATCGCTCGCAAGGGCTAAACGACTTAACGCGCACTTTCTCTTAAGCGGCGATTAATGAGTGCGGCGCAAACGGCTAGCCAAACCAAAATCCTCAAGTTATTGGCGTTGGTGCCACAAGGTTATGTGGTGAGCTATGGGCAGCTGGCGGACTTAGCCGGCTTGCCCGGCCGCGCTCGCTTGGTGGGCCATACGCTGCGAAATTTAGACGTTGCAGCACTGCCTTGGCACCGCGTGGTCGGTGCCGACGGTCGCATTAGCCTACCCAAAGGCAGCCCCGCTTGGCTCGAACAACGACAGCGCCTGCTGGCTGAGGGCATTACCTTTAAAGGCCATGCCATTAGCGGCAATTGCGTCAACATGCGCGAATTTCAATGGCAACCCGACCTAGCCGCCATGCTGATGTTGTTTGATTTTTAAGACATGTAAGGCGTGAGGTGAATAGTGAATAACAGCACCGAGCCAAAAGTAATAGCCGCACTTGTAGCCGCCAATTTATTCGGCGGTTCTGCGTAGCAGAATGGGTTTTAGTTTAAAAAACACCGTGCCGAATAAATTGGCACCTACGAAAACATCACAGCGACTTAAAACAATCCCAACTGGTGGCCGATTAAGGCCTCAAAACTTAAGCCGATAAAGGGCAAGATGGCGTCGGCGACGGGCTTGAGTTGGCGGTCCACGTAATGCTGATAGTCCAGCTGGGAGCGCACATATTCTTCTGGCTCTGGGCCATTGACCGTCATTAAGTAACGAATAACGCCTTTGTTTTGATAGCGCAGCGACCGCCCTAGGCGGGCATTGTGCTCATCTGCTTGGCGGGCGGCGCGTACTTGGGGTGGCTGAGATTTTACGTATTGCGCCAGCGGTCGGCGTAGGCGTTTGCGATACACTAAATCTGCATCAAACTCACCACTTAAGGTTTTCTCTAAGGTGGTGCGCACAAAACCGCTCGGATCCTCATCATTAAAAACCAGCCGATATAACTCAGTTTGAAAATGCTTGGCCAGCTGCGTCCAGTCTGAACGCACGGTTTCCAGCCCTTTAAAGACCAACTCCTGCACGCCATTATGACTGCTTAAACCGGCGTAGCGTTTTTTCGAACCCTGCTCTTGGCCACGAATGGTCGGCATTAAAAAGCGGGCAAAATAGCATTCAAATTGCAGCTCTAATTCACTGTCTAACTGAAACTCTGCGGCCAGCTTTTGCTGCCACTGTTGAGTGACCAACTTAGCTAAGCGCTGCCCTTCTTTACGGCCGCTGTGCTCATCTTGCTCACCGGTTAGCAACACAAACAAAGAGTCGGTGTCGCCGTAAATCACCTCATGGTGTTGATCGCTTATCCAGCGGGCACTTTGTTGCATAATTTCATGGCCACGCAAGGTGATGGACGATGCCAAACGGGTATCGTAAAAACGACAACCGCCGGAGCCCAGCACGCCGTAAAACGAATTCATTAAAATTTTAATGGCTTGGGAGCGGGGTTGGTCTTGCTCGCGCTTGGCTTGATCGCGTTCTTGCCATAAGTGCTTGATGATGGCCGGTAAAAAATGATGAGTGCGTGAAAAGCGCGCGCCCCTAAAACCTGGGATGGCATCCGTTTCTTGCAAGCCCAACACCAGCCCTAAGGGGTCGATATGAAAAGTGCGAATAATGGCCGGATACAGGCTTTTAAAGTCCAGCACCAGCACATGGCGATACAAGCCGGGGCGTGAGTCCATCACATAACCGCCAGGACTGGCCAAGCCACCACCGGCGGGTAAATTGGGGGCCACAAAGCCGGCACGGTGCAAGTGCGGCAAATACACTTGAGTAAAAGCCGCCACCGAGCCGCCGATGCGATCCAGTTCAAGTCCGGTTAATTGACTGCGCAGCCGTAAAAAATCCAGCAGGCGGGTGTGTACAAAAATATCCCACACCAAGCGGCAGTCTTCTAAGTTATAAGCGGCAAGCTTGGGCTTATTTTGGAAAAAATCTCGGGTAATAGTGGCTAAGCGATTGGCCACATCTTCGGTTTGCTTGCCCCGCCCCAACAACTGCTGTGCCACATTCTCTAGGCTAAAACTGTCAAACTGATAACAGGCGGTTTTAAGTGCATCTATGCCATCTATCACCACGCGCCCGGGCAGGGTAATAAAGGTTTGACCGGTAAAGCTCGACTCGCGCATAAAGGCCGGCTCACCGCCACGGCCAAGACGTAACGTTAGGCCATGCAAGGCGGCGCGACGCAGTAGCAACTTAAAATCAAAGCCCACTACGTTCCAGCCAATAATAATATCCGGATCGTATTGGCTTAAGGTCTGCTCCAGCGCTTTGAGCAAGGCGGCTTCATCAGCGATCCATTGAATATCGGTGTCCGCAGGCTCGGGCTGCCCTATCATCAACACCCGCGCCAGCTTCTCTTCATCTAAGCCGTCGCCATCACCGTACAGGCCAATAGAATACAGTTCGCCTTGGCCGGAGCATTCAATGTCCAGCGACAGCACCCTAAACTGGGGCTCGTAGCTGCTGGGTTTTAAGCGCGCTTGCGTGAACTGGCGAAAGCTTGGCGCCTTATGTTCTTGGCTAGCTTGTTTCTGGCCGACTTGTTTCTGGCCCGTTAGCGCTTGGCCCACTTGTTGTTGGCTAATAAAGGCCACGCCGCCGCGAATAAAGCGACTTAATAAAAATCGCTCATGCAGGCGAATATCATCTTCAAATACACTAACCCCCGCCGCGCGCAGTGCATCGGCGGCGGCTCTGTGTTGGGCAATACTGGTAAAATACAGCACCGCCACCGCTGCCAGCTCTAAGGTTTGTAACCCCAGCTCAGACCATACATAGGGCAGTTGCGCTTGGTTTAAGGTGTGCTCGGCCTGCGTGCGTTGCTCAATGGGCACCATAAATAATGGCCGCTCGCCAGACAATTGCAGGCGCACCGGCCCCTTGGCGGTATTTAGCCAATAGATAATTTCACTGCGGCCATGGCGGTCGCGACTGTGGCGGGTTAACAGGAAGCCCTGTTCTATGGTGCTCATGGCGCCATTATACCCTCATCGTTAACAACTATGCGTTAAAGGGTAATATTGAATGAAGAGCGAAGAATAGATCACTTGTAGCCGAAGATACGGCCACACTAGAAAGTTTTGCGGAGCCATATCCTGCAATGCCGCTGCGCGCCATCAGCCGGCTAATACCATTCTAAGTAAAATAATGATCACTTTTAGTTCTAGATCCAGAACCAATCTTGCAACGGAAGAACGCAGAACCCACGGAACAATTAAGATGGGATAAGATCGACAAGTGACAGGGAGCAAGAGCTTATTTATTGTAAGAACCCGCTTATTGTAAGGAGGCGGGTTAGCTCTTACCTATTAAAGCCTTTTATCTTAGTTTTGGCTTTGTCAGATTTGAGCACTATTTTTCCGTGTTCTTCCGTGGGTTCCGTTGCGAAAAGGTTTTGATCAGTTAGTTTTCCTGATTGGTATAAAGCGGCTTCTTCAAAAGAACGCTCACCTAAAAACCACACAGCCCCGATAAACGGGGCTGTGTGCAGAGTGCTGAACGATTAAGGGCGCATTAACGAATTAAGTCGGTGCGCTTAAAAGCGGGCACTAAGGTGTTGCTCAGCTGGCGTAAAATATCCGCCGAGACCGGCACTTTGTTTTTATCGCTGAGCGTAATGCTGCTTTGCTCACCTAAGTCACCTAATTGTACGCGGTAGGCTTGTTCTGGAATGTTCAGGGCGGGCAGTTTTAAATCTTCCCACTTGCCCTTTCTCATGCCATCAAACTCCACATCCACATAGCCCAGCGCTTGCTGGCGGTTGGTGAGTTCAAAGCCAAGTTTAGGTAATAAGGTCACTAAACGTTTCCAGCTGCGATCGTAACCTTCACTCACCAATAGACGGCCTTGCTCAGACTGTAGCGTTAACTGAATAGGACTTCTGTCTAACAAGTCTTGCTGCTGAGTTAACTCACGCTGGTAAGACAAAGAGAAAGCATTAAGCATGGCCGCTTCGTCTCTTTGCTTAGCGTCAGTCTTTAACTCTGATTCCACCAAGGTCACTTGCAGAGAAACTGCGCGGCGCACGTCATCGGCATTCAGCTGCCAGTTAAAGCGCTGCTTAGGGTTGCTAATGGGATTACCATTGCTGCTCCAACCCAATGCGGTTTCAGTGGCATCGGCCTTTTTATCTTTAAAGAAAGCGGCGAGCGCTGTGTTCAGCTCTTGCTGCAAGGGTTGGTCGAGGCGCTGCTGATAAAACCACAAGCCACTGCCGCTTTCGAGTATTTGTGAGCCACGTACTAAGGGCAAGACTTGGGTGGGTGGGCGCACATCTACTGCTTTGCCGGTTACACCCGCGCTCTCAAGGGCGCTGGCTTTCGGAATAACATAGTCGGTATTAAAATCCGGCGCGACTAACCCTGCAGGTATCATCAAGGGAGCGGTTCTGAGGGTGGCATCTTCATAATCAAACCCCCGATTTGCCTGCGCACGCTTTTCGGGATTGCTACAGCCTGCGAGTACACTCACGGCCAGTAGACTGATTATCATCTTATTTTTATTCAAAAGTTTATCCACGCCCTATTAACTCCGCTTTAATTAACGCTTACTTTACCGGTTAGCGCTCTGGTTTTTCTAGAGGCAACTTTTTATCGCACACTTTTTGTAGCCATTCATTCTAAGCCACTTTTTCTAGCCAGCTTTTGCAGTCACTTTCGTAACCAGTCTCCCTAGCCAAGGATGCTCAGCTTAACTGACCTAACATCAGCCGACTGGCCATGATAAACATAAGCTTCATCTAGCGCCTAGCACTTTACCTTATTTCACGAAAAACCTAAGCTAGCGAGTGCGCCGGCTTGTTCTGGCTAGCAGCAAGTCTGAACCCGTAAACAGCCTAAGCCCGTAAAAAAGTCAGGTTGAAATGAGCGGTTATGGTAGTAGCGCCCAAGGGTGAATACAAGAGAGCCGCTGGAGACAAAGCCAATTTATGCTAGGATCAACGGCCACTCCCTTCATCTTTGGATAGGCCTTTCATGACTTATTTACCTGCTGGCAGCCCAGCTCCCGCTTTTACCTTACACGACCAAAACGGTCACGCCGTAAGCTTAAGTGACTTTAGCGGTCAAAAAGTGTTGGTTTATTTTTATCCTAAAGCCATGACCCCTGGCTGTAAAGTACAAGCCTGTAGCCTGCGCGATAGCCAAACTGAGCTGGCGGCACTTAATACCGTAGTGTTGGGCATTAGCCCAGATCCGGTGGCACGTTTGAAGAAGTTTGAAGAGAAAGATGCGCTAAACTTTACGCTACTTTCTGACGAAGACCACGCCGTGGCCGACGCCTTTGGCGTATGGGGACTCAAGAAATTTATGGGTAAAGAGTACGACGGTATTCACCGTATTAGCTTCTTGATTGATGAGTCTGGCACCGTTGCCCACGTCTTCGACAAGTTCAAAACCAAAGACCACCACGAAGTGGTATTGAATTATTTAACTGAAAAATAAGCACCGAGCGCCTAACACCAGACGCCCAGCTAAAACCAGTAACTACAGACTCTCTCGCCACGGAATACACGGAACCACACAGAAAAGTGAAAACCAGTTAAAAAGCACCTTTAGCGGTCCGAACGTTGCGATTGTAAGACCTTACTAATAAAAATATTTTCTCTTTTTAACTTTGTGCTTCGTCCGTGTTTTTTCGTGTATTCCGTGGCGAAAATAGGTTTGATCCTTTCTTATCTTGGCACTCGCCGCTACTTGCTGAATTTCCCCACCAGCCAAAATCCGGCCAGCATGGCTAGTACAAAAACACCGGCTTGCCATTGCATGCTGCCCAGCAGACCTATCGCAGGCCCAGGGCAAATGCCCACCAATCCCCAGCCTACGCCAAACATGGCGGCACCGATGAGTAAGCGCTTATCGATCACCGGATCCGGCACTTTAGGCAAGTCGCTCCCCAATGCGCATTGGCCTCGGCCACTACAGCGCCATAAATAGTACCCCGGCGCAAACACACCCAGTGCTCCGCCCATCACCAGCGCTAAGCTTGGGTCCCAATTACCGGCAATATTTAAAAAGCCCTGTACCTTGGCGGGATCTATCATGCCGGACACGGCTAACCCTAAGCCAAATAAGGCGCCCGCTAATAAGGCGATAAATATCAATGCTGCGTTATTATTCTTCATTGCATTAGCCCCGCTCGTTTTCATGCTGCCAACTTCGTTATTTTTCATAATCCAAGTCCCAGCAGGGTCACGGTCGCCATGCCTGCACCAATAAACACCACAGTCGCCACCACAGAACGGATTGAAAAACGTCCCATGCCACAAATGCCATGGCCACTGGTACAGCCATTACCTAAGCGCGTACCAATGCCGACTAACAGCCCAGCGGCGGCTAACTTAAGCACTGAAAAGCCTGCCAATTCCGGCACGGCAATAGCATCACTGGCGAACAACAGCGCCGGCACCAAGAGTAGCCCTACCAAAAACGCCACGCGCCAGCCTTTATCGGCGTGATTGCTCTTATTACCCAAGCTCGCAATAATGCCGCTGATGCCGGCAATTTTTCCCGCCCCCAGTAACAGCAGTAAGGCTCCAGCCCCAATAAAGGCACCGCCCAGTAAAGCTGACCAAGGCGTAAAGTTGATAATTGTCATAGCGCCACCTCATTAAATTAGAATTATCTAATAATACTAGCTACCACTACATTAGCAACACCTTATTTAACTCATTAATTTAACTTATAAAAGGTAAGGCTATGATTTAAACAACTGAGTTATTTACACTTATTGTTCCTAATCATGGCTAACCTTGGCCTCATTATTTACAATGGCGGTGCTCGCTCACTTATATCGCCGCAAATTTCGCCACTTTTAACAAACTGCGCTCATAACCTTGCAGTGGCTGCGCCTATTCACAAGGAATATCAATAGTATGCAGTTACCTGCATTGTATCGCCCTTTGCATCAGCTCTGCTTTTTCCGTTTAGACGCGCAGTTTTACCTGACGCCATTAACGGCGTTGCCCAGCGATGAGTTACGCCTACCAGATACTAAGCAGTCACTGTTAAGCCAGCTGCCTGAAGACGATAGACGCCAGCTTGAGCAAGTGTGCGCCAATGGTGCTGCCACCAGCTTAGCGCTCACCATTAAGGGTCGCCGCTGGATTTGCCACTTGGCACCGGTAGAAAATAATCATTGGCTGCTCAGTGCCGATATCTCCGCGCACCAGCAATGTGACCAACTGGGCGTTACCGAGTGGCAGCTCGCTCAGCAGTGGCAATTAGGGCAGAGCCAACACGGCGACGATCACCATGCTTTAGTTAGCATGCCCCAGCTGGTGGATACCCTGCTGAGCGAGCAACATGCAGATCGGGTGATTTTATGGCGCCACTATTATGATGACGAAGTGCTGCGCCCGCTCTATAGCCAAGGCATGGCCTTTAATTTGCAGCCCGTGAAAGCCGAGCGCCATTATTTACGCACCTTGCAACAAAGGGGCGCCTTAAGTTATAGCCACTGCGCCGAACAACCCCTGCTGAGTGCTTTTAATTATTTAGCCACCGACGGCATTGTGCATCGCCTCGATGTGCCGCTGCTGCTGGATAAAAAATTAATCGGCGTACTGAGCTTAGAATATGCCCGCCCGCGCGCAGCGGTCACCTCCTCTGATATGCAGTTTGTGGCCACCCTCGCTGCCCAATTGGCCGAGCTGATTAGCCAACCGGTGACGCCTGAGCCATTAAGCAGCCTAGAGCTGCAATTGGCAGCGCTGACGCCAATCTTGTTACGCCATACGGGGCAGGATTTTTTTAATCAATTAATGCTGCAATTAACCCGCTTGTTTCAGGCAGATATGGCGCTGGTGGGCTTAATTTCGCCCAGCCAAGAAACAGTGCGTGTGGTGTCTTGTGCCATTAATGGCGAGCTGCAACCGCCCTTTAGCTTTAAGCTGGCCAACACGCCCTGCGAAGTGAGCTTTGGCCAAAGCCAACAAATTAATGTTTATCACCAAGATGTGGCGGCCATTTTCCCCGACGCTGATTTATTGCAACAGCACAATATTCAGGCCTATGTGGGGCTGTCGGTCAGGGATCATGAAGGTAGCATCATAGGTAATTTGGCCTTATTGTTTAAGCAGCCCCTACCTGCATCCAGCCAACTGCAATCGGTGTTAGAGCAACTGGAATACCGAATATGCGCAGAGCTATTACGCCGACGCGACCAAGAAGCGTTAATGGTGGCGGCGGTGGCCTTTGATGCCCAACAAGGTCAGTTTATTACCGACAGTCAGCTGCATGTGCAGCGCGCCAATCAGGCATTTTTACAGCTCAGTGGCTATTTTTGTGAAAAATTACTGGGCCGCTCCGCCTTAAGCTTGCGTAACGACACCCCTTTTCACGCCAATATAGATGCCATCACCCACAGCTTAGAGCAGCACCAAAGCTGGCAAGGCGAGCAACAACTCAAGCGGGCCGACGGTCAAACAGTACCCGTGATGCTGCGTATGTCACAGGTGAAAGATAAGCTAGGCGTTATCCATTATGTGTGTGGCGTAGAAGATTTATCCCAGCAAAAGTCAGCCCAGCAACGTATCGAAACCATGGCTTATTTCGATAAGCTCACCGGCTTGCACAATCGTCATTATATGGTCGACCACATTAGTTACACCATTGCCCAAGCTGAGAGTGAAGCCAGCCGTGGCGCCTTGTTACTGCTGGATTTAGATGGCTTTAAAAGCATTAATGACTCGCTGGGGTATCGCATTGGTGACAGTTTATTAGTGCAGGTGGCCGAGCGTTTACGGCAGTTTACTGCGCAAATAGACGGTGCCAGCTTAGCGCGCATCGGCAGTGATGAATTTGTGCTGCTTTGCCCGCATTTAGGCCATGGCTATACCCAAGCTAAAACCCGCGCCGAGCAATTGGCACACAGTTTAGGTGAGCAGTTTTTATTGCCGTTTCAGTTTGAAAGCCTACGTTTGCACGTGAGTGCCAGCGTGGGCATCAGCTTGTTCCCGGTAGCGGAATTAGGCTTAGAGGAATATCTGCGCCAAGCGGACACCGCCAACCACATTGCCAAGCAAGTGGCACCGGGCAGCCATGTGTTTTTTAGCCAAGAAATGGCCGATGAAATTCAAGAGCGGCTCACCATCGCCAACGCCCTACAGCAAGCACTGCAAAACAATGAGCTGGAGCTGTATTTTCAGCCACAACAACGGGTGGCAGATAACCAGTTGACTGGCGTAGAAGCATTATTGCGCTGGCTGCCCGAGGGCAAAGCGCCCATACCGCCGGGTATCTTTATCCCTATCGCCGAAGAAACCTCACTCATTTGCGACATTGGCAGCTGGGTATTGCGCCAAGCCTGCGTGCGCTTTGATGCTTGGCAAGCCTTACCCAATCGGCCAGAGCGGATGTCGGTCAATATCAGCGCCCGACATTTTCACGGCCCAGATTTTATTTCTCAGCTATCACTGTTAATACACCAATACCCCAGCTGCCGACACCGCTTAACGCTAGAAGTAACTGAGGGCGTATTCTTAGAAAACTTGCACGATAGTCGCAGTCGCATGGCTCACATTAAGGCGTTAGGCGTGAATATTTCGATTGATGACTTTGGCACCGGTTATTCCTCATTCGCGTATTTACGAGAATTACCGGTAGATGAGCTTAAACTGGATCGCGCCTTTATTCAGTACGTAGCCGAACGCCCCCAAGACAAAGCTATTATCAGCTGCTTATTGGAGTTAGCCCGCACCCTAAACATGGAAGTAGTCGCCGAAGGCGTAGAAACCCCCGCCCAACTGGCCACCTTGAGCGAACTAAACTGCGGCATCTACCAAGGCTACTTACGCGCTAGACCTATGTGTGAAGATGATTTGATTGCGTGGTTGAAGCACTTGTAAGCCGCCTGTCTTTAGCCCATCACAATGTTTTGGTGAGCTAAAGCAAGCGGAGCCTTTGGCTGATCCATTTATACTAGGTAATGGAGCAGCCAAAGCGGTTAATGAAGTAAGTTTGGTGGTTCTGTTTAGCTAAAGTTGTAGCTTTAACGGATGGAGTGAAGTGTATAACGCTCAGCTCCCGAGCCGCTTGGGAGCTGCGAAGCGATGTAAAATCGGTCGCTGTGCAGCCGATTGTTAGGCATTATAATGCCTTACTGAAAAACTAATTCGCGCGGCCACTTAAGAGCCATTTGTGGCGTGCCATCACGCAGTTTGATTGTACCAATGGTGCAGATTTGACGATTAATCAGATTCTTGGAAAGGGCGCGGCCGAACTTGTTACGATCATCACCCCAGATCACCACAGCCAAACGGTCGGGAGCAGGATATTTCGCACCTAGGTTAATCCAAGTAGGCGCGCCCTTGACGTTTGGCATATAGCGATATTCTGCCACAGTGCCGCGAACGGCGATCTGCTGATCTACATAATTTTTAGCAAGACGCCAGTCGATGGCCGAATCACACGATGTTGTGGGAATTGCCGCACTCTCACGTGATGCCCGAGAATCAACTGATTGCGCGACTGGGTGTGCCTCTTGTGATGCCGATGACTGCATCCGATGTGCAGGGGCATTATCAAAAGCTAGTGCAGGCGCTTGCACGGCGCTACCGTTGGTGAATACATAGGCTCCCGCCGCGACTATGATGCCGATAATAACTGTAAACGCCCAAACAGTTGTTCTCATTGTGTTATTTTCCCCATCCAAAAACCGACTCTGATCTTTTAATTGTGTGTTGGAAGCCGTGAGCTGATTTTTTTCTGCTTTGACTTTATCGTGCGCAGCGATTAGCTCCTTCTTCTCCTGTTCCAGTCGAACAACTAACAGCCCCAGATCATTTTTATCACTGGAGTCTAGCGGTTGAGTGGCTTGCGCAAGCTGCAGCTGATTCTTTAGCAGATTGATTTCTTTCTGCAATTTATTTGTTTCTTCTCCAGAGCCAGTATGACTCTGAGCAACTTTCAACTGATAGTTCAGTTGTCCAATAGCCTCTTCTAGGTTGGCTTGATGTTGGCTCTTGCTACGCTGATCTCGCAATAAAAGCTCTATATAACGCTTACAACGCTCCGGCTCATTATCGACATCCCTATTAGCAAATCGAAGCACATGCCAGCCATACGCTGTAAGAGCTGCCTGCCGACGCTGCCAATCGATAAAGTCGTCGTGACTCATACCTTGCCCAGTGTTTCGCTTGTCGTAACCATCAATCTCAATAGCTATTTTTATCGAACCTTCTTGGATAACAAAATCACAATAACGATTTTTACCATCTAGATCCTTGAAGTGGTACTGGGTGCTTACCGCACTCAGATCGATAACATTTGTTTTGGCCAGCACTTTGATAGCAAATATTTTCTCGAAAGGGCTACCAAAGTTCGCTTCATTAATTTTTATCCAGTAGTCAATATTCATTAGCTCTATTTCATTTTCATTCTATTAAGTCTAGTGACGAGCATCGGGATGCCTACATTTTTAATACTGCGCATGCGCGTTTACACTCATGCTCATATTGATCCTTAGCTATGCTCGGTATCAACAAGCACAATAACTACAAGCATCTGATTATTAAGTTATTTAAAGACACCATACGAGCATATGTGAGCATCCGCTTGCAGAAAAATAGGCACCTGGGCCGAAAAATAAAATAGGCGCTCCGCACCATAATTTTTAACCTATTCACTTATATGCAATATGGTTTTTCAAATGAGGCCATTTTGGACTGAGTGGCAGAGAAGTTCAAATAAATAAAATCCTAAAGATAGCTTCATTACGCAAGTGAAGATCATTACAAACGACTCCGAAACTAACGGAGAGACGGCAGGGATAACCTCAGCCGACCATCACATAACAGGGAAGTTATGTGTTTGAGCGTCGCATGGATGCAGCTTAGCGCGTCGGGTGAGGCTACCCTGCTGGCTCTGAGCTGAATACCAACATCAAAAAATCCCGCTGAGACGGGACTGCCAGCTAAAGCGGCAGACTACATAAAACGATATTATGCAGCCCTACCCTTCGCCCATAAAAAAACCGGCCAGTTGGCCGGTTTCTTATTACCAATACGCTGAGCGTATTAAATTAGCTTCTTTGCATTCTTACTTAGTAGCTCTTAGCCAGCAGCTCTTAGCCAACAAGAAGTGCATTCGCTTTTTCAACTACGTTGTCGACGGTAAAGCCGAACAGCTTGAACAGTTCGCCGGCAGGGGCAGACTCACCGAAGGTGTGCATGCCGATGATGTCGCCATTTAGGCCCACATACTTAAACCAGTAATCGGCGATGCCTGCTTCTACGGCTAAACGCTTGCTTACTGCTGCTGGCAATACGCTTTCTTTATATTCAGCAGATTGCGCATCAAACACGTCAGTACAAGGGATTGATACCACGCGCACTTGCTTGCCTTGGGCAGTCAGTTGCTCATAACCCGCTACGGCCAGTTCAACTTCTGAACCGGTGGCGATGATGATCAGCTCAGGCGTGCCAGTGCAATCTTTCAGCACATAACCGCCTTTAGCGACGTCTGCCAATTGCTGCTCGTTGCGCTCAATTTGGCCTAAGTTTTGACGAGAGAAAATCAAAGACGTAGGACCATCTTTACGCTCAATGGCGGACTTCCACGCGACGGCAGATTCTACCTGATCGCAAGGGCGCCAGGTGCTCATGTTTGGCGTTAAGCGCAATGAAGCAATTTGCTCAACCGGCTGGTGGGTTGGGCCGTCTTCACCCAGACCAATAGAGTCGTGGGTATAAACGAAAATGGCGCGCTGCTTCATGAGGGCTGCCATGCGCAGGGCATTACGCGCATACTCCACAAACATTAAGAAGGTGCCGCCGTACGGGATAAAGCCGCCGTGCAAGGCTACGCCGTTCATGATGGCGCTCATGCCAAACTCACGTACACCGTAGTGCAGGTAGTTACCGCTGAAATCGTCGCTACTTATCGCCTTCGATGCTTTATGCATGGTCAGGTTAGAAGGGGCTAAGTCGGCACTGCCGCCCAACAGCTCAGGCAAAATGGCACCAAACGCATCCAGTGAGTTTTGTGACGCTTTACGGCTGGCGATGTTTGCAGGGTTTGCTTGCAGATTTTTAATAAAATCGCTGCTTGTTTGTGCCCAATCTGCTGGTAATTCGCCAGATACGCGACGGCTGAATTCTGCAGCTAACTCAGGGTGTGCAGCTTGGTAAGCGGCAAACTCTTTATTCCACTTACTTTCAGCTGCGGCGCCCTTTTCTTTGGCATCCCACTCGGCATAAATATCGGCAGGGATTTCAAAAGGAGCGTGCTCCCAACCTAACTGCGCGCGAGTAGCGGCAATTTCTGCATCACCCAAAGGTGCACCATGACAGTCGGCCGTGCCGGCTTTGTTTGGTGAGCCAAAACCAATCACGGTTTTGCAGCAGATGAGCGTTGGGCGCGTAGTATCAGCGCGTGCGGCATCAATGGCCGCAGTGAGTGCTGCGCAGTCGTGGCCGTCTACGTCGGCAATGACCTGCCAGCCGTAAGCTTCAAAGCGCTTAGGGGTATCGTCACTAAACCAGCCGTCTAGCTCGCCATCGATAGAGATGCCGTTGTCATCCCAAAAGGCAATCAGCTTGCCTAAGCCTAAAGTGCCGGCTAATGAACAGGCTTCGTGAGAAATACCTTCCATTAAGCAACCGTCACCTAAGAAGGTGTAGGTGTGGTGATCGACCACATCATGACCGGGGCGGTTAAACTGCGCGGCTAATGATTTTTCAGCAATCGCCATGCCCACGGCATTGGTAATGCCTTGGCCTAATGGGCCGGTGGTGGTTTCTATACCTGGCGCATAACCGTATTCCGGATGGCCTGGGGTTTTAGAATGCAGTTGGCGGAACTGTTTCAGATCCTCGATAGATAACTCATAGCCCGTCAGGTGCAGCAAGGAGTACAACAACATGGAGCCGTGACCGTTGGACAAGATAAAGCGGTCCCGATCGGCCCAGTCTGGGTTACTGGGGTTGTGCTTGAGGTAATGGCGCCACAACACCTCGGCAATATCAGCCATGCCCATAGGGGCTCCGGGGTGGCCGGAATTGGCTTTCTGTACCGCATCCATACTGAGTGCGCGCACGGCATTGGCCAGCACTTGACGAGAAGGCATCAACATCTCCTGAGACAGTTAGGTAATTTGAGGGTGTAAAACTGCGGCATTGTCCCAAAGACTGCTAGGCGGCGCAAATCTAATCTCATGTGCGCAGCATAATCAGGTTCCGTATGGCTAATTATCAGTAAGTTAGCGTCGTAGACTCGCGACATCTTGCTTACTTAGTGCTTCTATATTGCTGACTTTTCGCTGGTATGAAGGCGGTTGTGGATAATGCACAGCAGGGCGACATTTTACTGGTAATTGACAGCATGCCTCTTTAGAATAGCCGTCTAGATGTTAATACTGCCACCGTGTAGACATCATCATTGAGTGATAACAGCTAGAGCTAGCTCACTTTATGGACCGATGGCTCAACAAAAACATGCGCAGATAACACACCAGATTTATTTTATTAATACGTTAGGAAATCATCATGGCCAAACTATTTACCTCCGAGTCCGTCTCCGAAGGTCATCCGGATAAAATTGCCGACCAGATCTCAGATGCGGTACTGGACGCCATTATCGAACAAGATCCCAAAGCACGCGTGGCGTGCGAAAGTTTCGTTAAAACCGGCATGGTAATTGTTGGCGGTGAAGTCACCACCAGTGCTTGGGTAGATATCGAAGACTTAGTACGCAAAACCGTCAGTGATATTGGTTACACCAGCTCAGACATGGGTTTTGATGGCGCCAGCTGTGCCGTGTTGAATGCCATTGGTAAGCAATCTCCCGATATCGCCATGGGCGTGGATCGTGAAGACGTAGACCCCTACGCTCAAGGTGCCGGCGACCAAGGTTTGATGTTTGGTTATGCGTCTAACGAAACCGACGTACTGATGCCAGCACCTATTACCTATGCGCACAAGTTGATGAAGCGCCAAGCAGAAGTGCGCAAGTCTAAAGAACTAGCTTGGTTACGCCCAGATGCCAAAGCGCAAATCACCTTTGTATATGATGATGCTGGCAAGCCAACCGCGATTGATGCAGTAGTGTTATCTACCCAACATTGCCCTGAGGTTGACCAAGCGACTCTGCGTGAAGCTGTGATGGAAACCATCATTAAGCCGGTATTGCCGGCCGAGTGGTTGACCAAAAATACCAAGTATTTCATCAACCCTACTGGCCAGTTTATTATTGGTGGCCCTATGGGTGACTGTGGTTTGACCGGTCGTAAGATAATCGTAGATACCTACGGCGGCATGGCTCGCCACGGCGGCGGTGCTTTCTCCGGTAAAGATCCGTCTAAGGTTGACCGCTCTGCGGCCTACGCCGCCCGTTATGTAGCGAAGAACATCGTTGCTGCCGGCCTTGCGGATCGCTGTGAAATTCAAGTGTCTTACGCCATTGGTGTGGCTGAGCCGACCTCAATCAGCGTAGAAACCTTTGGCACCGGCAAGGTGGCGGAAGATTTGATTGATGCGTTAGTGCGCGAGCATTTTGACCTGCGCCCTTACGGCCTGATCCAAATGCTGGACTTGAATCGCCCAATTTATAAGTCTACCGCTGCGTACGGTCACTTTGGTCGCGAAGAGTTCTCCTGGGAAGCTACCGACAAAGCGGCCTTACTGCGCGACGCTGCCGGCTTAAAATAAACCGTTAGATGATTGTAAAAAAGGGAAGCTGACGCTTCCCTTTTTTAATGTGGAAAAAGTATTCCACTGCTTTTAAGTGACTAAGGATTTTAAACAATCCCGCTGAGGCGGGACTACCAGCTAAAGCGGTAGACTACAAAAAATACCGAACTCTGTAGTCCAGCGCTTAGCTGCTGGTCCTGCGGAGCAGGATAATTTGATAATTGAACTTAACTAATCTCTGATGACTTATAGCTGTGCTTATCTATGACCTCTGATATACAACAACGGATCATTACTCGCGTTAATGACTGCATGCAGTTGGCCGCAACAGAGCTGGCGCGCGAGTTTGCCCCACCTTTGGTGCGCTTTAATCAAGGCGGGCGCATTGCGGGCTCCGCTTGGCTAGAGCGTTGGGAGCTGCGCTTTAATCCGGTGCTGTTGGCAGATAATGAAGCGGAGTTTATGGACGAAATTGTGCCTCATGAAGTGGCGCACTTGGTCACCTTCGCCTGCTTTGGCAAGGTTAAACCCCACGGGCGCGAGTGGCAGCATATTATGCAATCGGTGTTTGGACTCACCCCCCGCACTCGCCATCGGTTAGATACCAGCAAGGTTGCCCCCACTTTTAGTTATCAGTGTGCTTGTCGTAGTCACCAATTGACGCTTAGGCGCCACAACAAGATAATGCGCGCCCAGCAGCGCTATCTGTGCCTGCACTGTAATGAACTGTTACAAAAAACATTAGCGCCAAGAGCCCTGCTAAAAACAAAACCAGATCAAGATCCGCGTTAGAAAGACCATTAACGTGGCAAGGCCAGGCTTTATTACTCACTTTCACCTTCAGGAACATAACTGCTAATATGAACATTTTATGTACCTTACGTCGCTATAGTACCGCGGCTATTTTTGCTGTCTGCGGGGTGTTACTCCCTACTTTAAGTGTCTACGCCAGTGATATTGTGGTGGGCTCTTGGAACATTCAACGCTTAGGCCACGGTAATCAAAAAAACTTTGCCGCCTTGGCCGCCATTGCTAATAGAGTGGACTTATTGGCAGTACAAGAAGTAATGACCGAAGACGGCATTGCCCAGCTTGAAGCGACGTTAGAAAAACAGACTGGGGAGCCATGGGATCATATGATCTCTCATGCCTTGGGCAACAACAGTTATAAAGAGATGTACGGCTTTATCTGGCGCAAATCGGCCGTTGAATACAGCGAAGGCGCGGGGCTATATCTGGATAAAGAAAACAATTTCGCGCGCGAACCCTACTCTGCCAAATTTAAATCACTGCGCGATAACAGCGAGCTGGCCATCGGTACCGTACATATTGTGTACGGCAAGAGCGTGAAAGATCGCACTCCAGAAATCAAAGCATTGGTAGATTACTGGGAGTGGATGAGAGATACCTACCCCAATACGCCGTTGGTATTGGCCGGTGACTTTAATCTTGACCAAGCACACGCCGCTTGGGCACCCTTGAAGAAGTTTGCTCGGCCTTTACTAACCAAAGACGCGAATGGCGCCTCCACCTTGTCGGAGAAGCCGGGCCAGTACGCCAATCTTTACGACAATATCTGGATTGAGCGAGACAGTGATTTAAAAGTAACACAAGCCGATATCATTGATTATCCAAAGCTAATCGGTTGGGACCACAGTAAAAGCCGTAAGCACGTTTCCGATCATGCGCCTATTTATATGGCGCTCGGTAATAGCAAATTTGATAACGCCACCGCCAGCCTAGCGCCGTTTTCTGCAAGTACTGTGACAAACACCAGTGCTAGCAGCAATGCCAAACCGGTAGCGGCTAACAGTCAACAGCCTGTAAAAGGCGCAGTTCGCGGTAATAGTAATAGTAAACCGAAACTTTTTCATCGTCCCGACTGCCCCAGCTATAACAAAATCGTCGAGAAAAACAGAGTGCCATTTGACAGTGTAGAAGCGGCCATCGCAGCCGGTTATCGTATTGCGAAAAACTGCCCATAGCATTATGGGTGAAGAGGATGAGACCAACACAGGCCTGCCCGCTTGTCCCCTTCACTCTTTACGCTGCACCCTTTACGCCTAGCAGCCCATGGCTTCTAGCGGTACAATATAGCTCATCTGCGCTTGTGCTGGGTGTTAAGGTAATACCCAGCCGCCACCCTTCTTAGTAAAAGAACCGTACAATATTATGCGTATACCCCGAATTTATGAAGCCGTGGATCTGCGCTCAGGCTTGGCGCTGCCACTCTCAGACGAAGCCGCCAATCATGTGGGCCGCGTACTGCGCATGCAAGTTGGCCAAGCACTGGTGCTATTTAATGGCCAAGGCGGTCAATACGCCGCCGAAATCACCCACGCCGATAAAAAATCGGTGCAGGTATTGGTCGGTGAATTTGACGCTTATGATTGCGAGTCGCCCTTGCCCTTTCATTTAGGGCAGGTGATCAGCCGCGGCGAGAAAATGGAATTCACCATTCAAAAGTCAGTGGAGCTGGGCGTGAATGTGATAACACCGCTATTTTCCAGCCGCTGTGGCGTTAAGTTGACCGGTGAGCGCTTAGAGAAAAAAATTCAGCAATGGCAGAGCATCGCCATTGCCGCTTGTGAGCAGTGTGGCCGTAATCGGGTACCAGAAATACGCCCCGCCATGCAGTTGCATGACTGGCTCGCCGAACAAACTGACGATCTTAAGCTTAATTTGCACCCTAAAGCTGAGTTCAGCGTGAATACCCTGCCTGCACCTCAAGCTGGTGTACGCCTATTGATAGGCCCAGAGGGGGGCTTGTCTGATGAAGAAATTAGTCAGGCCAACAGCCAAGACTTTATTGATATTTTGCTCGGCCCCCGGGTGCTGAGAACCGAAACCGCGGCGTTAACCGCCATTACCGCTTTGCAATGCCGATTTGGAGATCTTGCATGACCGCCATAAAACTGGGAATAGTGATGGACCCGATACAGTCCATCACCATCAAAAAAGACACCAGCTTCGCTATGTTGCTAGAAGCACAGCGCCGTGGCTATGAGCTGTGGTACATGGAAATGGGCGATCTTAGCCTGCGCGGCGGCGACTCGTTTGGCCGCATGGCCAAACTGACCGTAAAGGAAGACGCCAACCAGTGGTTCACCTTAGATGAGCCGCAATTGCTGCCGTTAAGTGATCTGGACGTGATCTTAATGCGTAAAGATCCGCCTTTTGATACCGAATACATTTACGCCACCTATTTGTTAGAGCGCGCCGAAGAAAAAGGCACGCTGATCGTCAACAAGCCGCAAAGCCTGCGCGATGCGAACGAAAAGCTCTACACCGCGTGGTTTTCTGAATTTACGCCCACTACCTTGGTGACTCGTAGTGCCTTAGATATTCGTGCCTTTCATGAAGAGCACAGCGATATCATCATAAAGCCGTTAGATGGCATGGGCGGCGCCTCGATTTTTCGCGTCAAGCAAGATGACCCTAACTTAGGCGTGATCATTGAAACCCTGACTGAGCACGGCACCCGTTACTGCATGGTACAAGCTTATATTGCCGCCATTAAACAGGGCGATAAGCGAGTATTAGTGGTGGATGGCGAAGTGGTGCCTTATTGCTTAGCGCGTATTCCCCAAGGTGGCGAAACCCGCGGCAACTTAGCCGCCGGCGGTTTAGGCGTTGCCCAACCCTTAAGCGACAGTGATCGCCGCATTGCCGAGGCATTAGGCCCCACCTTAAAGGCGAAAGGCTTGATCTTTGTGGGGCTGGATATTATTGGTGATAAGCTAACTGAAATTAACGTCACCAGCCCAACTTGCGTACGCGAGATTGAAGCGGCGTTCCCGGTAAATATTTCGGGAATGTTGATGGACGCGATTGAAAAACGTCTATCCTAACGGTAAGACCATAGCCCCCACTCGGCAACGGGTGGGGCCATTTCTGAATTAAAACGAGATGACATGGACTCTTTGCAACATCATTTTCTTATTGCTATGCCCAACCTCAAAGATCCCTTCTTTGGCGGTTCAGTCACCTATGTCTGTGAACATAATGACGAAGGCGCCATGGGGCTGGTGATTAATATTCCCATCGATATGCCTTTGTATGCGTTATTAGATCAGCTGGAAATGGGACCTGAAGATACCCCCTCTGAGCTTGATCAACCCGTATTACAAGGCGGACCAGTCGCGACCGACCGAGGCTTTGTATTGCACAGCCCCATGGCGGGATTTAGCTCCAGCCAAATGTTGGCCGATAATTTAATGATCACCACCTCGCCAGATGTATTAGAAACCTTAGGCACCGATATGGAGCCTGAGCATTATTTAGTGGCATTAGGCTATGCGGGTTGGACACCGGGTCAGTTAGAGCAAGAACTCAGTGAAAACAGCTGGTTAACTGTGCCCGCCGATACCGCTTTGCTGTTTGATACGCCTTTGAGCAATCGTTGGCACCAAGCCATCGGCCGTTTAGGCGTCGATCCTCGTCATTTATCTTCACAAGTAGGTCATGCATGAGCCGTACCCTGCTCGGTTTTGATTACGGTACTAAAAGCATAGGCGTGGCCGTGGGCCAAGAAATTACCGCTTCGGCTCGTCCGTTGTTGGCCTTAAAAGCCAATGACGGCGTGCCTAACTGGGTACAAATCGAAGCCATACTCAAAGAGTGGCAACCAGCACTGTTGATTGTGGGCTTACCGCTAAATATGGATGGCACCGAGCAAGACATTAGCCGCCGTGCGCGCAAGTTTGCCAACCGCTTACATGGCCGCTTTGGCTTAGCCGTAGAGCTGCAAGATGAACGCCTGACTACGACCGATGCCCGCGCTCGCTTATTTGATGCCGGTGGCTATAAGGCATTAGGTAAAGATGCGGTAGATGCAGTGTCGGCACAATTGATCTTAGAGTCTTGGATGGAAAATCAAGCGCCGAGCGCCTAGCGCCAGGCATCCAGCTAACGAAAAAGCCGCCTTGCAGATGGAAATCAGCTAGGCGGCTTTTTTATCTTTTGTAGGGTCGAATTTATTCGACCGAGTTATACCATTCTGTAAAACAATGATCAGAGGCAGAGCCACTCTTGCAACGGAAGAACGCGAAACCCACGGAACAATTAAGATGGGATAAGATCGACAAGTGACAAGGATCAAGACCGTATTTATTGTAAAAACTCTTCTACTGTAATGATGGAGGGGTAGCTCTTACCTATTAACGCCTTATCTTAGTTTTGGCTTTGTCAGATTTGATCACTATTTTTCCGTGTTCTTCCGTGAGTTCCGTGGCGAGAAGGCTTTGATAAGTTAATTTTACAGAATGGTATTAGCATCGCTAGAACGGTCGAATAAATTCGACCCTACAGTACAGAAAGCCCCAAAATAATCAGAGAGCTCGCCCTGCTTTTCACTAGACAACAAAAAACCCGCCGAAGCGGGTTTTTTTAGTATCTGTCTTACCCGAGGGTAATTAGATAGCTTCGATTTGTGAAGCTTGAGGACCTTTAGCACCTTCAGTAGCGGTGTAAGATACCTGCTGGCCTTCGGCCAAAGTTTTGAAGCCACTACCAGTGATTTCAGAGAAATGTGCGAACAAATCTTTGCTGCCATCAGCAGGAGTGATGAAACCAAAACCTTTTGCTTCGTTGAACCATTTTACGGTACCAGTAGCCATAATAAATCTTACCTTTATTTTAGTGTGACGAGCGTATGCTCGGAAAATGCAACAAATATCAAATAAGGGAAGCTTGGTGACTGTAGTGCCAAAAAAGGTACGAACAATGTACAACGGCCGCGCTAACTTGAATCTTTTGCTGGAGTGCACTCTACGGGAGTCGGGGGGTGGCGTCAAACTTTATTGCCATTATATGTAATTGCTTTTAAATCAGCGGCATACTTTGCCACTTAAATATCGCTAAGCATTTAATTTTTAAGGGTTAATTAGCTACAAAATACCAAGACAACAAACACCTTTGCCTACTGTCGTCGCCCCCTTTAGTTAGGCAGAGCGCTTCGCTCGGCCCGTATTGCTGGGTATTTTTACATAAAATGCTAAACGCACAGGATTAGACAAGCACTTAGATAAGCAAAAAGGTGCCTTAAAGGCACCTTCATCTTATGAGCTAATGGCTTAGCCGCCGCACTGTGTTCACTGACGGCTCACATAACTTGTGTTACTTACTCTGAGCCGCAATGCGCGCATGCATTTCTTGCACCGAGACCACAGACGCAGTGGCATCAAAGGCCATGGCCATGCAGGTGGCAATACCACCATTGAGCGTGGTGCTATAAGCCAGCTTTTGTGCCAGCGCGCCACGGCGCAATTGGCGGGAGTCTTCGATGGCCTGACGGCCTTCTACCGTGTTCACTATATAGGTGTACTCATTATTCTTGATGCGATCCAAGATATGCGGTCGACCTTCATGCACCTTGTTGACCAAGCGCGGATTAATATTGGCTTCACCCAACACTACCGCCGTGCCGTGGGTGGCATCCAGCTCAAAACCGGCGGCCAGCAAGGCTTTCGCCAGCTCAACCACGCGTTTTTTATCGCTGTCACGCACCGATAATAACGCACGGCCGTTAGTAGGCACCGCCTTACCCGCACCTAAGTGCGCTTTACCAAAGGCTTCGGCAAAGGTTTCACCTACGCCCATCACTTCACCGGTAGAGCGCATTTCAGGGCCGAGTAGCGGATCCACCCCCGCGAACTTGTTGAAGGGCAACACCACTTCTTTAACGGAGAAATATGGCGGTATCACCTCGACGGTCGCTCCCAGCTCGGCCAGTGTTTTACCCGCCATCACCCGCGCGGCCACTTTGGCTAACGGCACGCCGGTGGCTTTAGACACAAACGGCACGGTACGCGCCGCACGCGGGTTCACTTCAATCAGGTAAATATCGCTGCCTTTTACGGCAAATTGAATATTCATCAAGCCAATCACACCAAGCTCAAGCGCCAATTTGCGCGTTTGCTCGCGCATCTCATCTTGCACCGCTTGGCTTAAGGTATAAGCCGGCAGTGAGCAACCCGAGTCACCGGAGTGCACCCCCGCTTGCTCTATGTGCTCCATAATGCCGCCGATAACCACGTCTTTGCCATCACAGATGGCATCCACGTCTACTTCAATGGCGTCATCCAAGAAGCGGTCCAGCAATACCGGTGATTCGTTAGACACAGTCACCGCTTCTTTAAAGTAGCGACGCAAGTCTTGCTCGTCGTAAACTATCTCCATGGCGCGCCCACCCAACACATAGGACGGACGCACCACCAGCGGATAACCAATGCGCTCGGCCACCACTACTGCTTGCTCCATGGCGGTGACGGTGCCGTTTTCTGGCTGCTTTAGGCCTAAGCGCTCTACCGCTTGCTGAAAACGCTCACGGTCTTCGGCGCGATCAATGGCATCTGGGCTAGTACCAATAATGGGCACACCGGCAGCTTCTAGCGCGCGGGCTAATTTGAGCGGCGTTTGACCACCGTATTGCACAATCACGCCTTTGGGCTGTTCAATGCGCACAATTTCCAGCACATCTTCTAGCGTCACCGGCTCAAAGTAGAGGCGGTCTGAAGTGTCGTAATCGGTGGAAACGGTTTCTGGATTACAGTTCACCATAATGGTTTCATAACCGTCTTCACGTAGCGCCAAGGCCGCATGCACACAGCAGTAATCAAACTCGATACCTTGACCGATGCGGTTAGGACCACCACCCAAGATCATGATCTTGTCTTTATTCGACGGCTTGGCTTCGCACTCTTCGTCATAAGTAGAGTATAAATACGCGGTGTCGCTCGCGAACTCAGCGGCGCAAGTATCGACGCGCTTATAGACCGGGAAAATCTCAAAACGATGGCGTAACTTGCGTACTTCATCTTCAGATAAACCCAATAGCTTGCCTAAACGAATATCGGCAAACCCTTTACGCTTTAGACTGCGCAGCAGTTGAGGTGTGAGATCGGTAATAGCCAGCTCACTCACCTGCCCTTCTAGCTTGATCAAATCTTCAATTTGTACCAAGAACCAAGGGTCGACATTGGTGAGAGTAAAGATCTCATCCCTGCTCATGCCGGCCCGAAAGGCATCGCCTATATACCAAATGCGGTCTGGGCCTGGCTCTTTTAGCTCGCGGCGAATGCGCGCCATGCTGTCCGCATCAAACACGCCGGCTTCAGCCAATTCAACAATTGGATCTAAACCGTGCTGGCCTGTTTCTAGGCTGCGCAGGGCTTTTTGTAAGGATTCTTGGAAGTTACGGCCAATCGACATTACCTCGCCCACCGACTTCATCTGGGTAGTTAAACGGTCGTTGGCGCCCGCAAACTTTTCAAAGTTAAAGCGCGGAATTTTAGTGACCACGTAATCAATGGCTGGCTCAAACGAGGCAGGCGTACGACCGCCAGTAATGTCGTTTTGCAGCTCATCCAGCGTGTAACCCACCGCCAGCTTGGCGGCGATTTTAGCAATCGGAAAGCCGGTGGCTTTTGAGGCTAAAGCAGAAGAGCGAGATACCCGCGGGTTCATCTCTATCACCACCATGCGCCCTGTGTCCGGCTCAATACCAAACTGTACGTTAGAGCCGCCGGTTTCTACGCCTATCTCGCGCAAAATGGCCAAGGAGGCGCTGCGCATGATTTGATATTCTTTATCGGTCAGGGTTTGCGCCGGAGCTACGGTAATGGAGTCGCCGGTGTGCACGCCCATGGCGTCAAAGTTTTCGATGGCGCAGACAATAATGCAGTTGTCGTTTTTATCGCGCACCACTTCCATCTCGTACTCTTTCCAGCCAATTAAAGACTCATCAATCAACAACTCGTTAGTCGGTGATAAGTCTAAGCCGAGCGTGCAAATGGCTTCAAATTCTTCGCGATTATACGCAATACCGCCGCCAGAGCCGCCCATGGTGAACGAAGGACGGATAATGCAAGGGAAGCCCACTTCGGCTTGAACCTGGTACGCCTCTTCCATGTTGCGGGCTATGCCTGCGCGGGGGCACGCCAGCCCGATGCTCTTCATGGCTTTGTCGAAACGGTTACGATCTTCGGCTTTATCGATAGCATCGGCGCTGGCGCCTATCATCTCGACATTAAATTCAGCTAACACACCATTCTTTTCCAGATCCAGCGCGCAGTTCAGCGCCGTTTGGCCGCCCATGGTCGGCAGCACCGCATCGGGGCGTTCTTTTTTGATAATTTCGCGCACCACTTCCCAGTGAATCGGCTCAATATAAGTAGCGTCGGCCATCTCTGGGTCTGTCATTATGGTGGCAGGATTAGAGTTCACTAAAATAACGCGATAACCCTCTTCACGCAGCGCTTTACACGCCTGAGCCCCGGAGTAGTCAAATTCACAGGCCTGTCCGATCACAATGGGCCCAGCGCCCAAGATCAGGATGCTTTTTATATCTGTACGTTTTGCCATGACTGTTCCTACTCCTACGCGCGGTGCTGTTTAATCAAATCGATAAAATCGTCGAACAAGCTGGCGGCCTCACCCGGACCTGGGCTGGCTTCTGGGTGTCCTTGAAAGCTGAACGCCGGTTTGTCGGTACGCTTAAAGCCCTGCACTGTGCCATCAAATAATGAACGATGTGTCACTTGCACGTTTGTCGGCAAGCTGGCTTCATCCACCGCAAAACCGTGGTTTTGGCTGGTGATCAGCACCCGATTTTGTGCGAGGTCTTTCACCGGATGGTTAGCCCCGTGATGGCCAAACTTCATTTTCACGGTTTGGGCACCACTGGCCAAGCCCAGTAACTGATGGCCTAAGCAAATACCAAACAGCGGGATATTGCTGTCGAGTAAGGTTTTAATGGCGCTAATGGCGTAGTCGCATGGCTCTGGGTCGCCAGGGCCATTAGACAAGAAAATACCGTCAGGCTGCAGCGCTAATACGTCGGCGGCTGAGGTTTGGGCTGGCACGACAGTAACCCGACACCCGCGATCCACCAGCATCCGCAAAATATTGCGCTTCACGCCATAGTCATAGGCCACCACGTGATAAGGCAAGTCAGCCAGAGTGGGTTCATTAAAGCCCTCGCCTAAGCGCCAGCTCCCTTGCTGCCACGGGTAAGAAATTTGAGTGGTCACCACTTTGGCTAAATCCATGCCTTTTAGACCAGGAAATGCCTTAGCTGCTGCTAATGCTTTGGCTTCATCTAAATCTGTTCCGGCCATAATACAACCCGCTTGGGCGCCTTTTTCACGCAAGATGCGGGTGAGCTTACGGGTATCAATATCGGCAATACCCACTATGTTGTGGGCTTTAAGGTAATCAGACAGGGAGTCTTGGCTGCGAAAGTTAGAAGTAATAAGCGGGAGGTCACGAATAATCAAACCTTGAGCATGCACGCGTTCAGATTCTTCGTCTTCAGTATTGGTACCGGTATTGCCGATATGAGGATAAGTAAGGGTAACGATTTGGCGAGAATAAGACGGGTCTGTGAGTATTTCTTGATATCCCGTCATAGAGGTATTAAATACCACTTCACCAACAGAACAACCGTCGGCACCTATGGCTGTACCATAAAAGACGGCTCCGTCTTCGAGTACGAGCAACGCTGTATGTGTCAAGACAACCTCCAAGTTAAGATTAAAAATCAACAACTTACCTGGTCGTCACGAAATGAATCCTAATAAGTAGTGATCACATTTCGGCTAATACTGGGCAAATTCTAATTACCTTATATAAAAGCGTCATTTTCGACAAACTATTTTCTAAAAAAACCTTTCTACTGGGTTTTAGGTCACAAAAAGCGCAATAAAATCGATAAAAGAGGGAGAAAACACTAAGGCAGGATAGATAACATCAATAAAAATACACTTGGAGAGAATTAACTGGCATTCGGTATATAAAACAAAATAAACAACATATTAATTATATAAATCAACAATTTAATAAATAAAAAAAAGACCTAAAGTACATTAAAATATCACATTTAGGCCTTTTTATCATTAGCTCAGCTTATTTTAAGCTCAGCACATCCTGCATATCGTACAATCCAGGCTTTTGCTCGGCAATCCAAGCTGCAGCGCGCACGGCACCGTTAGCAAAGGTCAGGCGGTTAGATGCCTTGTGCGTGATCTCGACGCGCTCGCCAATATCGGCAAACATCACTGTGTGCTCGCCCACAATATCGCCGGCGCGCACGGTGGCAAAGCCAATGGTATTGGGATCACGTTCACCGGTAATGCCCTCACGGCCGTACACGGCGCAGCTTTTCAAGTCTCGGCCCAAGGTGTTGGCAATCACTTCGCCCATGCTTAAGGCCGTGCCTGAAGGCGCGTCGACTTTATGGCGATGATGGGCTTCGATGATTTCAATATCCGTATAATCACCCATTACCTTGGCGGCTTGTTCCAGCAGCTTGAACACTAAGTTCACGCCCACGCTGAAGTTTGAAGCCATCACAATCGCCGTATCATTAATGGCCGCTTGAATTTGGGCTTTTTCTGCGTCATCAAAGCCGGTGGTGCCGATAACCAGTCGCTTACCATGCTGTTGGGCAAGCGCAATGTTCGCTAAGGTCACGTCGGGGCGCGTGAAGTCGATGATTACATCCACGTTATCAATGACAGCCGCAAGATCGGTACTGACCATGACACCTAAACGGCCGACGTTGGCCAATTCACCGGCATCGGCACCCAATACGGATGAGCCTGCATGCTCAATGGCAGCGGTTAACACCACGCCCGCCGTTTGGCTTACTGACTCAATCAACACCTTGCCCATACGTCCATTACAACCAGCTACGGCAATGCGAACCGGATTTGTCATGCTGTTCTTCCTTTGTCAAAATACTTGATCACTGATAACCCAAAGTTTGCCAGATCTGCCAAGGCTTTAATACGAATTGCGGGCATAAAAAAACCGGCGATTGCCGGTTTTTAATAAATTACGCGATTTCTAGCAGCTCAACTTCAAACACCAAGGTGGCGCACGGAGGAATAGCACCGGCACCTTGCTCGCCGTAGGCGAGGTTATGGGGTACAAACAGCTTCCACTTAGAACCCACAGGCATCAATTGCAGGGCTTCAACCCAACCCTTGATTACGCCAGTTACTGGGAACTCAGCAGGCTCACCGCGCATTACAGAGCTGTCGAACACAGAACCGTCGATGAAAGTACCGTGGTAATGTACACGTACGGTATCGGTAGCAGCAGGGATGGCACCCTCGCCCTTAGTCAATACTTCGTACTGCAGACCAGACTCAGTTTGGCTGACTTCTGCACGGGCACCGTTAGCGGCCAAAAACTCAGCTTCGGCTTCTTTGGCTTTAGATGACTCGGCGCTTTGCTTTTCTTGCATACGCTGAGTGATCACCTGAAACGCGCTGTTAATGTCTTCGCGAGACACGGCGAAATCAACACCGGCAATGGCATCGGCCAAGCCTTGTTGTACGGCTGATACTTCCAAGCCATCGAAAGATTGCTGGGTTAATTGATCACCGATTTGACGACCCACGCCGTAGCTGGCTTTTTGTTCTACTGTCTCATATGACGACATGACATTCCCTAATTGTTGGGCTAAAAAAGGCATGCTAACAAAATATGGCGGCCAGCTAAATGGTCAAGCACCGCACTTGGCCAATAATGCAGCACCTCGTACCCCGCCGCTGCCACCAAAATGCGCCGCTACTACCGGTGCCGCACTCATCTGTCGCATCAAATACTTGGGTATACGGGCATTGAGTTGCTCATATAACCAAGCCTGCTCGCTTAAGCCGCCACCCAACACCACTATATCTGGATCCAGTTGTGTCATTAAGTTCGCCAGTGCCGACGCCAAAATATCCACATACATGTCTACACACTCGGCGGCCAGCGCTTCACCTTGCTGCCAAGCACGGATAATAGCGGGGCCGGCAAGCTTTACGGAGACAGGTTTGGTGGCAACAGCTTTGGTGGCAACAGGTGTGCTGGGGCTTGTCGCTTGACCTGCACTGTTGACCAAATGCTGATATAAATTGGCCAAACCCGTACCGGACACATAAGTTTCTAAGCAGCCGACTTGGCCACAGCCGCAAGTAAAGAGTGGCAAGTTGGGGTAACGCGCCAATAAGCTGGCTTGAATTCCCCCATGACCAAACTCACCACTGCTGCCGCGGGCGCTATTCACCAATTTACCTTGGTGGATCACGGCACCGCCCACGCCTGTACCTAAGGTGAGTGCCAAGGCCAATTTGGCATCAGCTGCGGCTCCGCCCACTGACTCAGAGAGTAAGAAGCAATTGGCGTCATTGTCTGCCACCACGCATCTGTCTAGGTCTTGCGCTAAGTCCGCGGTCAAATACTGACCGTGAATACTGGGTACATTGGCCGCTAACACCCGCCCGCTTGATTCACGAACGCCAGGGAATCCGATGCCCAACCGGCCTTTAGTATGCCAACTACCATCGGCCTCCTTTACCCACGCATGGATAAGTTGTCGCAGGCTCGTATAGCTGTGTGGTGTAGGGCATACCTGACGCGCTAGCTCTTGGCCTTGCTCATCAAATACCGCCCAGGCCACTTTACTGCCACCTATATCAATGCCGTAATACATAGCCCTGCCTTTTTTTGATATCTATATTGCACATTTTACTGATACGCATACTACTGACAGAACATGCGCGTAAGGCCACTAAAAATCAGCAACACAAAAGCACCTTAAAACCAATGAGGGGCGTTAAGGTGTTATCTTTTAAGTGGGCCTTGATGACAGCGACTAATGGAGCAAAGTAAAAACACACATTTTTTCGGCTAACACCAAGGAAGGCGGCGGCTGTAGTGTGTTTCTCTTTGTCCATTATTTGGATCTAATTTAGCCTTCTTGGTCTGGTGCAACTTGCCCCACGCTGTCGATGGTACTGTCAGCTAATAACCACAAAGTAAATTTATGTAACTCAGGATGTTGAGCCAAGGCCACTAAAAACGCCCCTCCCACTTCTCTATACCCTAACTCATAATTCTTTAAGGTAGTGGGCGGAACTTGTAGTAACTCAGCAAATTTAGGCCGACTTAAGCCCATGGACTCGCGTATCTGTCGGATCTTTTTCCCGACTAAGCTGGTATCTGGATTCATAGCTTTCTACTCCTATCGAAACAGTTCGATAACAAAAAACCCATCCTTGGTTACCTGAGTTTAACACCACAAAGTAGACTCGTTGTGCGCTTGCCTTATTTTAACCAAAATAATCGCAAAAAGACTCAACTAACACTACTTAACGCCCTAAGAAGCGTAGCCTATGGTGAAAGCTGCGACAATTTTAGCCCTTTAGACTAGCCTCCATCTTGTGGCTAATGGTAAAAACCGCTAGTCTGGATTGGTACGGGAATACTCAAACAGGACTGAGAGCTTCTTTTATAGGACTCCTTCTTGGCTAAATAACAACAAAGGTTACCCGTACATCACAGTAGTCGAGGTACACTGCTAGCTCGATGAGCGTGATACATTTATTTCGACTCGAATCGAAAGCTCATAAAATGAGGAAGACAACATGAAAAAGACAGTGGCTCCTACTTTAATTGCCTTGGCGCTTGCCGCCGCAGGTATGTCTGCAACCGTACAAGCTGATTGGTACTTAGGTGCTGGTGCTGGTTATGCAGAGTTCAGTGATATCGAAAGAAACGACTCTGGCCTAGACGGCGATGGCGAAGCCATTAGCTTGTTTACTGGTTATAACTTCAATGATTACTTCGGTGTTGAGCTGGGCTTTAACCATTTTGGCCAAGACCTCGACACTAATGCGCTGAACTTATCAGCCATTGGTCGTATGCCACTCAGCGAGCGCATGTCTTTGTTTGCTGAGCTGGGTGCTTTAGGTTATGACGTAGATGCTGGCGAAGGCGACAAAGGCGTTGCTCCTATGGCCGGTTTAGGTTTGACCTACCGCGCGTCTGACTTAGTTGACTTGCAAGCTCGCTATCGTCGCATCGAAGACATGGGTGATTCTGGTAAGAACGGCCTCGGTTTTGACACCGACGTGAACAACTACATGTTAGAAGTGGTACTGCACCCTAACCGTGGCGACAGCACTCCACCACCAGTTGCGCCTGTTGTTCAACAGCCAGCACCTGAAACCACCTACGAAACCCGCAGCGTAACTGCTGATGGTTCTATCTACTTTGGTTTTGATAAGTCTGATTTGTCAGGCGAATCACGCGCAACCTTAGATGAAGTAGCGCGTTTCTCTCAAGAGAACCCTAACTACCAAGTAGAGCTGGCTGGCTATGCTGACCGCTTAGGTAGTGCTGAATACAACCGTAAGTTGTCTGAGCGCCGTGCACTGGCAGCTAAAGACTACTTGGTTCAGCGCGGCGTTGCTGCTCAGAACATCCAGACCGCTTGGTATGGTAGTGAGTTAGCTGAAGGTCAAACTGAAGAAGAACGTCAACGCGACCGTCGTGTTGATGCGAAAGCTCAAGCGACCATCGAAGTTGAAATCGTAGAATAATATTTACCTCGCAGTAAATACCAAACGGCTCCTCGGAGCCGTTTTTTTATGGTGTTTTTTATCTTATCCCTCGCCCATCGTGGCATACTCAGATTTCGTTAATTTCAGAGCACTCAGGATATCTCATGCTTTGCCACTGCCAAAGTCTGCAACCGTTTGAGGATTGCTGCGCCCCTTATTTAAACAGCGAGTTAAGCGGACAAGTTATCCCCGCCACCCCACTCGCCTTGATGCGCTCACGTTACAGTGCTTTTGTAACAGGTAACGGCGATTACCTGTTAGCCAGCTGGCACCCAGACACCCGAGGCAGTTTAACCGCCGAGGAGCTCACCGAGCATGGTCTGAACTGCCAATGGTTAGGCTTAACGATTATCTTTACGCGCATAGAAGCAGACGGCTTGCAGGGTGTGGTGGAATTTAAAGTGCGTTATCGCGAGCAAGGCCGCGTGGTACTATTGCATGAACAATCGTATTTTGAGCAGGTTGCCGGCCGTTGGTTGTATCGTGATGGCCTGATTAATCCGCCCAAAATTGGCGCCAATCAGCCCTGCCCCTGCGGTGCCGTTCATAACAGTGCTGTGCAAAACGGCACGGCTAAAAAATACAAGCAGTGCTGCGCCAAGCGCTAACAAGCCTTGAGCTCTTAACTGGCCTAGACTGCCTTTCCCTATTCATTAACTAGCTGATAGAACATTATAATGGAACGTAAAATACTGCTGACCCACTGCCCAGATGCCAAAGGGCTTATCTCTAAAATCACTAACATCTGTTATAAGCATCAGCTAAACATTATGCGCAACGATGAATTTGTGGACTACGAGAATGGCCACTTCTTTATGCGCACCGAGCTGGAAGGCTACTTTAATGATCACACCTTGCTTGCGGATCTCGACGATGCGCTGCCTAAGGGCAGTGAGCGTCGCTTAGTGCCCGCCGGTAACAAGCGGGTAGTGATCATGGTGACCAAAGAAGCCCATTGCTTGGGTGATATTCTAATCAAACAATTTTCCGGTGCCATGACGCTGGATATTGCCGCCGTAGTGGGTAACTACGACGCGCTCAAAGACTTGACCTGCAAGTTCGATATTCCTTTTCATAGCGTGTCTCACGAAGGTTTAAACCGTGTTGAGCATGAGCAAAAGATGGCAGAGATTATCGATCAGTATCAGCCAGATTATGTGATCCTCGCTAAATACATGCGCATCTTAAGCCCTGATTTCGTGGCCCGTTATGAACAGCGTTTGATTAATATTCATCACTCATTTTTACCGGCCTTTATTGGCGCCAGCCCATATCGCCAAGCTTATGAGCGCGGCGTAAAGATGATTGGTGCCACGGCGCACTTTGTCACCAATGAGCTAGATGAAGGCCCCATTATCGAGCAAGACGTGATCCACGTGAATCACGTGTTCAGTGCCCAAGATATGGCCAAGGCCGGCCGCGATGTAGAGAGATCGGTATTGAGTCGAGCACTGACTTTAGTGCTGGAAGAAAAGGTGTTTGTATACGGTAATAAGACGGTCGTGTTCAAATAATGTGAAGCGTGAGGAGTGAGGTGTATTGCGCCTCACTCCTCACTATTTACGCCTCACTTTAACTACTTCTGGCTTGCTGCAAAGGCCGCTAGCTGTTCCGGCGTGGCGGCTGGCTGATACTTATCTTTCCACTCTTCATACGGCATGCCGTACACCTGCTCGCGGGCTTGGTCATAGTCCATTGTTACGCCCTGCTCTTGTGCCGCGGCTAAATACCACTTACTTAAACAGTTGCGGCAAAAGCCCGCCAAGTTCATCAGATCAATATTTTGTACGTCTTTGCGGGCATCAAAGTGTGCCACTAAGGCGCGAAAGGCCGCGGCTTCTAATTCAGTCTGCGTCTGCTTATCCATGGTTTTTCTCCAACCGGTATATTTTACAAATAAGGGCTTAATTCAAGGCGATTACTGCCATTATATCGATATAGTGAGCAAGAGCCATCTCTTGCCCTGCCGCTTGACGATTGGCGGTGATGATTAACGAGGTAACTGTAATGAAAGACTCACAGGTAAGTCGCAGTCATTTTTTTGCGCATATGGCGCGCATGAAGTTGATCCAACGTTGGCCCTTGATGCGCAGCATAGAGCAAGAAAATGTGGCTGAACACAGCTTGCAAGTGGCCATGGTGGCCCACGCATTAGTGGTGATCAAAAACACGTTTTATCAAGGACAGTTGGATCCCGCGAAAGCCGCCATGCAGGCGTTATTTCATGATGCCAGTGAAGTGCTGACCGGTGATTTGCCCACCCCCGTTAAATACTATAACGAGGAGATGGCGCGCGCTTACAAAGAGATAGAGAGTAATGCTGAGCTTAGCTTAGTGAAGATGTTGCCCGCCGAGCTACAAGCCGCCTATGCTCCGCTGTTGAGCGCCCATGTTAATGATGAATACGCTCATACAGTGAAGTCAGCAGACTTATTGTGCGCCTATTTAAAGTGTGCCGAAGAGCTGAGTGCTGGCAATCAAGAGTTTGCCGCCGCGCAAAAGCGCCTCACTGCCATGTTAGAAGCACGCATGAATCCAGAAATTCGTTACTTTCTCGACGTATTTGCGCCCAGCTTCTCGCTGTCGCTGGATGATATCTCCAGCGCGCAGTTTTGATTGGATAGCGCCGAACGCTCGGCACCAAGCGCCCAGTTAACAAAAACATACTTTTTTATCACTGAGCGCTTAGCGCTAGCTTTTGCGCTCAATCCATAAGGTGACTTCGCCGACTTTGAAACCAAACTTGGTCATTTCGGCGCGGTTTAATACCCGTTTGTCATCCAGCTGGTACATCCAATCGTTAAAATTAATATTCCATACCTTGCCATCTACCGGTACCGCTAGGGTATAGCGCCAATTAAGCGCGAAACCTTGGGTCTGTCCCTTGGCCGGTACCACTACATCTCCGGCGGTGCCGGTATAATGGCCGTCCGCCGTTTTCTCTATGTGCCACACCCGGCGCTGGCGCTCGCCGTCGTCATAGATGAAGTCTTCCTCTAGCGTGCCTTTATTACCCTGCCAAGTGCCCACCATAGCCACCGTAAAACGGCGTAGCACCTTACCGGATCTGTCTTGCACCATGCCGTGGGCGGTCAGCTCGCCATTAAAGTATTCATCGAGCGCAAACTGCGGGTTAGTATTGGCATAATCGTTAATATCGCTGCTACAGGACATCAAACCTAGACTCAGGGTTAGCGTGGTGAGTAGTGACAGGACTATGGTTTTAATTCGACGACGCATACTAATTTCCTTTTAATTGGCGGGTCAGCTTAGGGTCACGGCTATTATTGGCGAGCCAGATGGCAAGAAACGCAGGACCAAAGGCGGGATCTTTGATCACGCCCAGCTGCACTTGATTAAAGTAAAAATGGCTAACACCTGTCTCCGCCACTCTTATGGCCAACTCATCGCCTTTTTTAATATTGGGCCAGAGTGCGCTCAGTTGTGATAGCCAGTTGGGCTGCGCCTTAATACCTAAACGCTGCCATTCGCTGACAGTGGCTTCAATTAAGGCATCCCGGCTGATATCTTTTTGATAAAGCAAGCGCAGCGCCTGAGGGTAGCGGCTCGCTTGGTAGCGACCATCAATGCTGTATAGTTGCGCCTGATAGAGATCAAAAAACATCCACTTCATCTGGCCTTGGCCCACCAACTGCAAGTTTGACTGAGCATTGGCCGATACCATTTGCGGCAGCAGTAACAGCAATAGTGTAAATAAGACGCTGAAAAATTTAGTCATTGAGCCTCCAGCCCTGTCGAGTATCACCGTATATCACGCTCGTTAAACGCACCAAGATCACTAATAATAAAGCCCACAACGGCACCAAGATAACGGTGCTCGTCCATGGCCCTAACGGCAAGTCAACCGCGCCTAACCGCCAGCCGCTTAGGTACGAACTAGGGCCAGAAACTCCGCCTAACAGTGCTTGTTGCCATACAGGACGTGCCGCCAGCCAGCGCAAACTATGGTCGAGGGTGAGCACAAAGCCGAGCCACAGCAATACCAACCATACCGGCCAGTGGCTAAAGGCGAACACGCCGCTCCACGTCAGCAGGCCATCAAGGCTCAAGCCTAACAGCGCTAAGCTCAACACTTTGCAGTCGGCCGTTCGGCTGGGCGTAAACATAAAATGCGCCAAAATAAGTAAGCCTAACACCCAAGCTAGGCTGTTTTGGCCTATTACCGCCAGCAGCCAGAAGCCGTAAAATCCGACTAGTTGAGTCCATTGCCATTTAGACATCGGCGCGCTCCTGGTTTGGCTGCGGTTAAGTGCGCCAATCCTATGCTGCCTTCACGAAATCCACCTTCGCAATAAGCAAAATAGAAGGCCCATAGCCGATGAAAATCACGGCTATACCCTAAGTCTTTGAGTGCCGGCTCCAGTTGCTGAAAACGGGCCGCCCAAATATTTAAGGTCTGGGCATAATGCTGGCCGTAGTCTTGGAGCACGGTCAGCGTCATGTCGGTTTGTTCTTTTAAGTGACGACACATTTCACTGACCGAGGGCAAACAGCCACCGGGGAAAATATAGCGCTGAATAAAGTCCACCCCAGAGCGATAGCTGTCGTAGCGCTGATCAGCGATGGTAATCGCCTGAATAAACAGCTTACCTTCTGGTTTGAGCAGTCGATTAAGCGTCTTAAAATAGACGGGTAAATACTCATGACCCACAGCTTCAATCATTTCTACCGATACCACTTTGTCGTATTGGCCCGTTAAGTCGCGATAGTCTTCCAGCAACAGCGTCACTTTATCGGTTAAGCCTGCCTGCGCAACGCGCTCTTGGGCAGTTTTAAGCTGCTCAGCCGATAAGGTGGTAGTGGTGACCCGACAACCATAATGTTCGGCGGCAAAACAAGCCAACCCACCCCACCCAGTGCCAATTTCCAGTAAATGATCCTCTGGCTTTAGCTCTAATTGTTGGCAAATTAAATGTAATTTATGGGCTTGGGCCGCTTCCAAGCTGCTGTGAGGTTCAGGAAACACCGCTGAGGAATATTGCATTAAGGGATCAAGAAACAGCCGATACATTTCATTACCCAAGTCGTAATGGGCGGCAATATTGGCGCGACTACCACTGAGTGAGTTGCGATTAAACTTGTGCTTGAGCTTGTGCCACGGCGTGGTTAACCAGGCAAGGCGGCGCTCAAATCGGTCTAAGGTGGCCATATTGCGGGCAAATAACTGCACCACCGCCGATAGGTCGGCACTGTACCAATTGCCTTCTACCCAAGCTTCTGCCGCCCCTATGCTGCCACCTAGCATGAGTTGGCGATAAAAACGCGGCTCATGCACCTGAATGTGCGCTTGCAAGAGCGCGTCTCGCTGCCCAAATTCAAAAGTCTGTTGGCCTTCCTTGATGGTCAAGCCGGCATCGGTTAAGCCATTGAGTAACGAAAAAGCTAAGCGGCGCGCCCAGCGATCTAAATGCCGTGGTTGCGAACGTATTAACGTCGTTTCCATGGGAATTCCTTAAGAGGGTGAGTGATAAGGGATGCGCTTTAAAAATAAACGCAGTGCCTGCCAATAAATGCCGCGCACTATGGTCAGCGTCATCCAAGGCCATTGCAGCAAGGCGGCTTTAAGTACGGTGCGGTCAAAATCATGACGACGCAGGCTCAAGGTGGCATCAAATAACAGCTCGGGGTTACGATTCTCGATGTGCACCTGCACCTTAGAGCGACCAAGCGTTGGCGGCGTAATGCGCCAGTGATATTTCATGTCCATATCCATAAAGGGCGACACATGAAACGCCTTATCGGTAGGGTGCTGTTTTGCCAAGTCCACTAAGTAGCAGTGGCGCTGATTCCACGGCGTGTTATGCACCTCCATTAGCGCGAAGCGTGCCTGCTCACCTTGATAGCAAAAAAACACATTAATGGGGCTAAAGTAGAGGCCAAAGCAGCGCACTTGACCGAGCATCACCACGCGATCCACAGCCGCGGCTTCACCGCCTAAGCGCGCGACTTCTTGCAACACTGCTTCTTTAAGCGGCAACTTGGGGTCGCCTAGGTAATCAGCACGGCGAAAGCTTAAGGGCGCAAAGCGCTCAACAGCAAACAGCCGACTATTAGCAGCCACCGTTTCCAGCTCATCTAAATCCAGCGCCAACATATAGAGGCCATAACTGAAGTGATGGGCTTGATGGGCCTCAGTGGCAAAGCGACGATGACGCACTTGGCCTTGATAAATGGCGCTATTTTTTGTCATATTCGGCCCTTCATAAGCTGATGCCAAACCGCGCACACACATCAAGCGCACTGTTCACGCCATCTTCATGAAAGCCGTTGTACCAATAGGCGCCACAAAAATGGGTATGTTGCTGGCCACAAATCTCGGCTCGTCGTGCTTGTGCAGTAATGGCCGCTTGGTTGTACACCGGATGGGCATAGCTAAAGCGGCGCAGTATGTGCTCAGGCGCAATAGCATCGCCGCGATTGAGAGTCACACACAGCGTTTGTTCGGATTGAATGCCCTGCAAAATATTCATGTTGTAGGTCACGGCCGGCAGCGCGTCAGCACTGCCATCGAGCCAATAATTCCAACTAGCCCAAGCGCGGGGCTCTTTAGGCAGCAAGCGAGTATCTGTGTGTAAAATGACCTCGTTATCTCGATATTCCAGCCCACCTAATACGGCACGCTCAACCTCGGTAGCATCCGTTAACATGCGCAGCGCTTGATCCGAATGACAGGCCAACACCACCTCATCAAAGTCTTCACTGCCCGTTGCAGTGGTAATGGTGACGCCTTGCTCATGACGCCTGATACCCAGCACAGGCGTATTTAAACGAATATCTGTTAGCGGTGCGGTTAGGCCTGGGATATAGCTGCGCGAGCCGCCTTCCACCACGTACCACTGGGGCCTGTCGATCAAATTAAGCAAGCCATGATGGTTAAAGAAGCGCAGGAAAAAGGCTAACGGAAAATCGCGGCTGTCTGCCAAGGACGACGACCAAATGGCCGCCACCATGGGCAGAATATAATGACCGGTAAAAAACTCAGAAAAACCATATTGCTCAAGAAAGTCGCCTAAGGTGTCGGTATTATTAAGGGCTTCTTCCTTCAGTATTTTTTTGCACAATAAGTTAAAGCGCACTATTTCCGCTAACAAGCCGTAAAACTTCAGGCTAAACAGATTTGAGCGCTGAGCAAACATAGAGCCTAAAGTGTGTCCATTATATTCCAGCCCAGTTTGCTGTTGCTGAACGCTAAAGCTCATTTCGGTCGGCTTGGCTTTTACACCGATGCGCGCCAATAAGCGCTCAAAGTTAGGATAGGTACGGTCGTTAAATACGATAAAACCGGTATCCACCGCCAAGGTTTTACCCTTTAACTGAATATCAACCGTAGCGGTGTGCCCGCCCAAATAATCGTTGGCTTCAAATACCGTCAGCTGATGCTGTTGGCTGAGCAGCCAAGCGCTGGTTAATCCGGAAATACCACTACCGACTATGGCAATCTTTTTCGAGCCGATTTTTCCCAAACTCGTGTCTTTAAGGTCAATGCGGCTCATGACGCTTTCCTTACCATGCGCTGGCTTAAGCGACGCCATAAGCCGTGCGGCAACCACGACAACACCCGCAGTGCGCTAATTAAGCCAAAGGGGAAGCTTATTTCAGACTTGCCCTTGGCCAAGCCTTGACGAATGGCGCGACTGGCCTGCTCAGTGCTCACTTGGCCGGGCATGGCAAAGTCATTTTTTTGCGTGAGTGGCGTATCCACAAAGCCTGGGCGAATAAGACTTACCGCAATATTATGGGGTGCTAAATCAATGGCTAAGGTACGCACGAAATAATCCAACCCTGCCTTAGACGCACCGTATGCCTCGGCGCGAGTGAGCGGTAAAAAGCTCACCGATGAGCTCACCACCGCTAAGCGCCCGCCTTGTTTAATGCGCGGTATTAAGGCGGCCACGCAGTTGGCAGTACCAATAAGGTTTACGTTCACTACCCGCTTAAACAGCTCGGCGTCAAACTGGCGCGCATCTTCGATATATTCACAGTTCCCTGCATTGAGCAGCACCAGATCAAACGCTGCCAAAGAAGCCACGGCAGTGTTAATTTCGCTCGCCTGCTGCATATCAAACACACAGATCTCAACATCAACACCCGCCAGCGCTTGTTGCAGTTTTGCTCGGTCTCGACCACAAGCCACCACTTGCCAACCGTCGGCCGCATAATCTTTGGCCAGCTGCAGGCCCATGCCGGAGTTAGCTCCGGTGATCAGTACGCGTTTCATTGGCTCAATCTCCGTTTGAGGGTTTTAACCAAGGCTCCCATCACAGGAATATGCTCATAGAGCATGGCGCCGAGGTCGAAGTAGTCCCGATGAAAGTCGATTTGCTCACTAAAGCGCAAATGACTCAGGCCAGGGACGCAGATTTCGCTGCCGCCATTGAGCTTGGGATGTGAAAAGCGCATCTGCCAGCGTACAAAAGCCTCGCCCTCTTGCTCCATCACCTGTTCTATCTCAAATTGACAATGCTTGACGTTACTGAACAAGCCTTCGAAGTAGCGCACCAACGCTTCGATGCCTGATAATTCATGGCTAGGATCTTGAAAGTGAATATGGGGGGCATATATTTCGCGCAGCACGCTCAAATTGTCCGCGGACAAGCGCTGGTATTCACGACAAAACACCGTCAGTGCAGGCTTCATACTGGCTCCTGATCGAGCTGTGCAAGCCAAAGCTCAGACTGCTTATTAGTTTGCACATCGGCGTTATTTTTGATGTTGTCAGACTGGTCTTTAAGGGCATCAAACATGGCAATGGCATGTAGCCGAGCACGCTTGTGATCAACGATGGGTTTAGGGTAGTCATGACCCGGCTGATTATTATCGAGCCAGTCATGGGGGGTGTGAATGCGCTTGGTGGGCACCTCAACGAGCTCAGGCAACCATTGGCGGATAAAATCGCCTTCGGCGTCGAAGCGCTCGCCTTGAGTGGTAGGATTAAACACTCGAAAATAGGGTGCAGCATCGGCTCCGGTGCCCGCCGCCCATTGCCAGCCACCGTTGTTGGCGGCTAGCTCGCCATCAATCAGGCGCGACATAAAATAGTCTTCCCCTTGGCGCCAGCTCAGGTGTAAGTCTTTGGTTAGAAAGCTGGCCACTATCATGCGCAACCGATTGTGCATCCAGCCGGTAGCATTAAGGCAGCGCATGGCCGCATCCACAATCGGAAAACCCGTGTGCCCACTGCACCAAGCCTCGAAGCCTGCTTTATCTTGGCTCCATTGCAAACTTTCGGTGTCTGGCTTAAAAGCGCGATTCATGGACAGACGCGGAAAGGCTACTAATAGGTGACGATAAAACTCCCGCCAAATCAGCTCGTTCAACCACACAAAGCCTTGCTCACCACGACTCATGGGCAAGTGCCCCAGCTGTTGCTCAATGGCGGCTAAACATTGCGACGGCGAAATCACCCCCAAGGCTAAATACGGCGACAAGCTGCTGGTGCCATTAATGGCCGGATAATCACGCTGATCGCCATAGTCATATACACCCGACTCGCAAAAAAGTCGTAAACGATCGCGGGCCGCAAGCTCACCCACCGGCCAAGCCGCACTGCTCACCCGCTCGCCGGTCAGTTCAATGCTGGTGGCGGTCACGGCGCTACCTTGTGCTTTAGGTACCGGATGTAAGCGATAACCAGTGGCGCGTAATTGCGCTAACCAGGTTTTGGCAAAGGGCGTAAACACCTTATACATGTCGCCACTTTGAGTGGTGAGACTGCCATGTTTAAATACGCAGTCACCATTAAACACTCGGATCTCCAGCAGCTCTTTTAGACGCTGCTGCACCGCTTTATCGCGTCGGCGCTCATCAAGGCCGATTTCTCGGTTGGCGTATAAGGCATCATGGGGATGGTCTGCTAACCAGTTCACCAACAATTCCGGTGTTTGCGAAGAGTCATCAATAGTCAGTACGGTGAGCGGTATGCCTAATGCCGCCAGCTCTGTGCTTAATGCCTGTAAATGACGACTTAAAAAATCCCTTTGTATGGGGCTGCGGCCGTGCTGCTGCCATTGCTTCAGACAGTCGATGTAAATGGCGCTGACTTTTACACCATCGGCGGTGGCTTCATAAAGAGCGGGATTATCCGCAACTCGTAAGTCAGCTCTAAACCAAACTAAATGACGCATCATGCTCTCTCTTAAGGTCACTGACGCACACCGAGAAGGGTCGGTTTAGCCAGCCTTGTTGCAGATAAAGTGTGCCCAGCTCACCGACGTAAAAACAGTGCTCAGGCAGAAGAGTGTGTGCATCTAAAAACCAGCTGTGGCTTAAGCCAGCCCCTAACACAATCACTAAAGCATCAAATTTCAATCGCCCTACCGCCAGCGGCAAGGTATGAGGATCCAACACGCCTAAATCTATGCTGCGACACTCAAGCCCTTGTAATTCAAACTGAGCTAATAAGGCGTGTTGCTCACGCACTTGCCCCACTCGCGCCACCGCTATCACGGGGCCGCTTTTAATGGTTAACATCTGATGCAGCAAACGCATTAACAAAGCCCGTGCGCTTTGCTCAATCAGTTGCGCATCGGGCCTATGCAATTGCGCCAAGGCCAATAGCCAAGGCTCAATCACTTTACGCAGCACCAATTCAGCGGGATACAAACTAGCCAGCTCTAGCAGCTCGGCTTCTAAGCGGCCTAAGTTAAGTGCCAATGATGAGTCCAGCAGTTGCGTTTGAGCTTGCTGCCAATTAGAGCCGCTCGCCTCTGGGGTTGGGGTATCGAGCAAGCCTTTCACTTGTCCGATACTCACCCCCTGCTCCAGCCAATGCAGAATATGGCGAATGGTGCTAACGTCGTCTTCGCTGTACAGGCGGTGGCCTTTTTCGGTGCGCGCCGGCTTAAGCAAGCCGTAACGACGCTGCCAAGCACGCAGGGTCACCGGGTTAATGCCGGTGAGACGCGCCACATCCCGAATTGGGTATGTTGGAATAGAATTAGGCGCGGCGCTCATCATAGAGTGGGGTTCAGATGCCATAGCGCAGTCGCAATGCCTCCGGATGGGGATTTAAATAAACCTGCTGTTGCAGATAGTCATTAGGAAATTCGTTGAGGTAATGACGAAATAAAGTGATGGGGGCAAATAAGGGCAAAATACCTTGGTGGTATTGGCTGATGGTGTCCGCTAACTCTTGGCGCTGACCACTGTTCAGTAGGCGCTTAAAGTAACCCTGCAAATGCTGCAGCACGTTAGTGTGATTATTACGGGTTACCGGCAAACTCAAAGCTTGCATCAGCTCAGCAATATAAGTGTCTGCGATGGCCTCAAGATTGCTCGATAAATCCGATAACAACTTGCCCAGTTGCAGGTAGCTGTCTCTATGGTGTGCCATCAATAGATATTTATAACGGCTATGAAAATCAATCAGGCCGGCGGCAGTGATGCCTTTATGGCACAAACACTGCCAGTCGTGCAGCGCAAACACTCGCGTCACGAAATTTTCACGCAGCAAGGGATCGTTTAAGCGGCCATCTTCCTCCAGCGGCAACAACGGTTGTGCCTTCATTAGCTCGGCGGCATAAATACCAATGCCATCTTTGGTATTTCCTTGACCACTTTCATGATAAACCCGCACCCGCTCCATGCCACAGCTGGGAGATTTGGCGCACAGCACATAACCGCTTAAGCCGCCAAACTGCGCGGACATGGTACGACCATAATCGCGCAGCTGCTCGGTGACATCCTCGCCTTTGGCGGTTTGCGCAATAATATTGCTGTCGCCATCTAGTAGGCTTGCACTGATCAGCCGAATGCTGGGCCTAGGAGTGCCGAGGCCAATGGCCATCTCAGGGCAAAAAGGCACAAACTCCACATGATTGATTAATTGCTCGGTACAAAAATCCGAACGTTTATGGCCACCATCAAAGCGCACCTTTTGACCGATTAAGCAGCCACTGATGCCGACGCGAATAATTTTAGGATCAAACTTGTACATATCTCACCTTGTTGTACAACTATTTATAATAAGATAGTCGTTGTTGTACAAGAAGATCAAGTTTGTATAAGAAAAATTTCATAGAGGAGGAGAAATAATAGCGCCGAGCGCCCAGTTAAAAGACGTTAACAGCTATTTTTGCCACGGAATACACGGAAATAGACGAAGTTAAACGCTATATAAAGATAAAAATTACTTTATATAGCGTTTAACTAACAGTATTTGGTCACTTTTCCGTGTTGTTCCGTGTATTCCGTGGCAAGAAGGTCTTTAGAGATCGGCGCGCCTGTAGGCGTTAATCTACTTTCTGGCGGGCGATTTCTATTTCATCATTGTATTGGCGCAGCAACTCGGCTTTGCTTTTCATCATGATCTCGCCGCCCTTGCCCACAGACATATGCTCAGGATCATCAACGTGCAGTGCTTGCCACATTAACACCGCCTGCAAGCTGCTGGCTTTTTGCTCCGCCGTTAAGGCAATACCGTCCGGCCATTTACCGATTTCAACGGCGGTTTTAAGGCGCAAATACACCTCTTCTGGCATCTTGACAATCACTTCTTGAAACGAGGACATGGGGTGTCTCCTACAGCTGAAATAAAATAATGGCGAATAAAAAAGGCGGCCTAAGCCGCCTTTTACCGTCACTCGGCATTCAATACCGGTGTGCGCATTAAACTTAGCGCGGTAAGTCCATCAGCTCGATACCCGACATTTTTTGCATGACGCGTACTACCTGACAGCTATAACCAAACTCGTTGTCATACCATACATAGAGTACGGCGCGGTCATCTTCGGCAATAGTAGCCAACGAATCCACGATGCCGGCGAAGCGCGAGCCTACCATATCGGTAGACACTAACTCACTGCTGGTGCTGAAATCAATTTGCTGATGCAAAGGTGAGTCCAGTGACATGGCCAACAAGTACTCGTTTAACTCTTCGGCGTTAGTCGGCTTATCTAAATTCAGGTTGATCACCGCCATCGACACGTTTGGCGTGGGCACGCGAATTGCGTTACCGGTCAACTTGCCTTTTAGCTCAGGCAGCGCCTTAGCTACGGCTGACGCAGCACCTGTGCTGGTTAATACCATGTTCAATGCGGCACTGCGGCCACGACGGTCACCTTTATGAAAGTTATCAATCAGGTTTTGGTCGTTAGTATAAGAGTGCACGGTTTCTACGTGGCCGTTCTTGATCCCGTACTTATCGCTCACCGCTTTCAGTACTGGCGTGATGGCATTAGTGGTACAAGAGGCGGCTGATACGATATTGTCGGTAGGCAAAATCATGTTGTCGTTTACGCCAAACACGATATTTTTAATATCACCCTTACCCGGTGCGGTCAGCAATACGCGTGCCGCGCCCTTGGCTTGCAGGTGTTGGCCTAGGCCGTCTTCATCACGCCAAATACCGGTGTTATCAACGATTAAGGCATCGTTAATGCCGTATTGGGTGTAGTCAATCTCGGCTGGGCTATTAGCGTAGATCACCTGAATGTAGGTGCCGTTGGCGATAATGGCATGGTTTTCCATGTCCACTTCAATAGAGCCGTTAAAAGGACCGTGTACCGAGTCGCGACGCAATAAGCTGGCGCGCTTTTCTAAGTCGTCTGCCGAGCCTCGCACCACAATCGCACGCAAACGCAAACCGTGGTTGCCGCCCGAACGCTCAATCAATAACCGCGCCACCAAGCGGCCAATACGACCAAAGCCATACAAGACCACATCGGTCGCTTTGTTAGCATGTTCATGATCGAGTGCAGGTGCCAGTTCTTGTTGCAAAAACGTCGCTAAGCCAGACTCGTCTTTATGGGTCTCCCAGTAGCTGACAGCCAGTTTACCCAAGTCTATACTCGCGGGCGCTAAATCCAGCTCGCTCAATACTTTTAAGATAGGGTAGCTTTGGCTAACCAACAGGGCTTTGCCTTCATGGCGGCTGGCCACACGGTGCGCCTTGATAATCTCAATGGTTGACGCATTGAGTAAGGGGCGCGCATGCACGCTAATTTCTACGCCCTGATTACGGTATAATTTGCCGATCAGGGGCTGCATAGATTCTGCCAATTCTTGGCTTTGCTGCCAAGCAGACAGGTAACTCTCGTGGGTCATTGACCGAGTCCTTTTATCAGGTAACTATCATGAAGATTGATGCCAACCGACGAACGGGTGCATCAGCTCTATTAAGTGCGCCCATTTTAGTAGATAGGGGGTATGATTACCAGACTAAGGACAGCTGATTAAATACTCATATGAAAATTAAACAGTCGATATTGCTGCTTGCAGTCCCTTTCTTTTTAGCAGCCTGTGACCGAGATCGCATCCCTAACATTTGTGCAGACACCCCACAATTTTGTGTAGATTTACATGCAGACAGCTGGTGTAAGTTTGAACGCACCGCTTTAATACGTGCGCGCAAGCAACAGGCCACGCTCCCCAGTGCCATGCATGATTATGACTTACTGAACAAGCTACAGACTTACCATAACTGCTTAGACCCACTGCTAGCCATTGAGTATACGCGCCACAAAGAGCGGAAAAACGATAAGGTAGAGGCGGTATATCATGCTAAAGAAGCCATCAACCAACTGGCTATCGATACCCAAGGCTCGGATCATCCGCAATTGCTACTGTGGCATTGGCAGCATAAAGGCAGCCAGCAAGCCAAGGCGCGTTTTATTAAGCTCGCCGACCGTGCCGAAATGCAAGACCCCGAGCTACAAAATGCCCTTGCCGAATTATTGCTGCTGCGTGATAGCGACGCCGCCGAGCAAGCATTACACAAGGCACTCAGCCTATATCACAAAGGCGACGCCCTAAACCCGGATATTATCGCCAACCTGCTGACGCTGTATATTCGCCAGCAGCGCTATCAAGAGGCGTGGATTTGGACGCAAGTATTGAGCAAATTGGACTACCAAGAAAATATAGAACTCAGCCGGTTGAATACTTATGCCCAGTTTAGTGTCGACCAACAGCAACAGTTGCAGCAAGATGTCGAGCGTATTTTAGAGCAGTTGGCGAAAGGCACTTACTCCGCTCCCAGCCACATCACCAAACTGAAAGTCTAAACGGTTAGCGCTAAATATTATCCGTCTGCGTAAGCTGTACCCATCGGCATAACAGCATTGACGCTGGCGGTTATTTTTGTCAGCGTAACCATAAAATTATCTCCCTTTGCATAGAGTAGTAAGATGAAAATTAAGCTAGCTATTAACGGTTTTGGTCGCATCGGTCGACTGATGTTTCGCGCCGCTTGTGAACGCAGCGACATGGAAGTGGTCGCTATCAACGACTTGCAAGACCTTGAGTACATGGCATATATGCTGAAATACGACTCGACCCACGGTCGTTTTAAAGGCGAGGTGCAAATTGAAGGTGGCAGATTAATCGTTAATGGCAAGCCAGTGCGTGTGACTGCCGAGCGCAATCCCGCCGATTTAAACTGGGGTGAGCTGGACGTAGACGTGGTCGCCGAGGCGACCGGTATCTTTATGACCGATGAACAAGCCCGCGCGCACATTCACGCTGGCGCTAAAAAAGTGGTATTAACCGGCCCCTCAAAAGATGACACCCCTATGTTTGTGATGGGGGTTAACCAAGCGCAATACGCGGGCCAAGACATTGTCTCTAACGCTTCTTGTACCACTAACTGCTTGGCACCCTTAGCTAAAGTAATCAATGATAACTTTGGCATTGTAGAAGGCTTAATGACCACGGTGCACGCCATGACGGCCACCCAAAATACCGTTGATGGCCCGTCCAAAAAAGATTGGCGCGGTGGCCGCGGTGCCAGCCAGAATATTATCCCCTCCTCCACCGGTGCGGCTAAGGCCGTGGGCAAAGTGATCCCAGAGCTTAACGGTAAGCTCACTGGCATGTCGTTTCGCGTGCCCACCGCCAACGTGTCTGTGGTCGATTTAACGGTACGCCTAGAAAAAGCCACTTCTTATGCACAAATTTGCGCCACCCTTAAAGCCGCCGCCGAAGGTGATTTAAAGGGCATTATGGGCTATACGGAAGATGCGGTAGTCTCCACTGACTTTATGAGCGACACCCACACTTGCGTGTTTGATGCGGGTGCGGGCATAGCGCTGAATGATAACTTCGTAAAACTAGTGGCTTGGTATGACAACGAAATGGGCTATTCCCATAAGACACTAGACCTAATCGCACACATCTCAAAGTAAGTCACTAACAGCACAAGCGCTAAGATCTAAGCCTCCGTTTAATAAACACGGGGGCTTTTTTGTCTGCATTTATCAATAGTTTTGCGCTTCATCCCTTACCGATTTTGGGTGTGACGGAGCGTCCTAACAGGCCGTCCTAACAGGCCGTGCCTAGTGTCCAGATCCGCCGTTGGCGGATTTCGCGGCTAAAGCGCGCGACTACATTCGCGCTCTATGTCGATATCAAACTCCTTGTTGGCTCGTCCTCTTCACCCTTTACGCTTCACCCTTCACCCCTCACCGATGTAATTCAGCTCTGATCACTATTTTTCCGTGCGTTCCGTGGCAAAAAAGTCTTTAGTCACTAAGAGCCAAAGCGAGATTCTGACACTCAATAGGATGACAGCATAAAGATAAACAGCGCCCTTTGTTGAGCTTGGTGCTAAGCGCTGAGTGCTCGGCGCTGATCCAGTGGTCCAAACTTGTCCGATTGAAACCTTAATCGCTAGTCACCCTGATGAGTAATGGCTATGCTCGGCAAAAATTATTCCCATAAAACTATTCTACCAATCATAAATTAAAGGGCTCATCATGAAGAAGACTCTAGTTAGTGCCACTTTGGGCTTAACCCTGCTGGCGGGCACTGCGATTGCCGGCTCTAATTTTTCTTATGACCAACCACGAGTCACAGTAGCCCAAGCACTGCGCATGAATGACGACCATGATATTCGCCTCACCGGCTATGTGGTCGAGCAAGTCGGCAAAGAAAAATACCTGTTTCAAGATGGCACCGGCACCATAGTGGTGGAAATTGATGAAGATAAGTGGCGCGATATGCGTGCTAGCTCGCGCACCCGACTCACCATTTGGGGCCAATTAGACGAGGAAGATCACGGTAATGAGCTGGAAGTGGATCACTTAGAGTTAGCCCGCTAATCCTTGATCCTAATCAAGCCGCGCGCCAATGAGTGAGTTAGTCCCTCGATATTGAGCACTTGGCATAGTAAAATGCCGGATTCGGCCGCCATTAATGGCGGCCTACTGACTTGATATCAGAGATTAACTTAATGTCCGACGCTCACACTGCTGTTACGCCCCCTATTACTCCCGGCTTCGTTCCCGAATTGCTCTCACCTGCGGGTACCTTAAAAAACATGCGTTATGCCTTCGCCTATGGCGCCGATGCTGTGTATGCGGGCCAGCCCCGTTATTCGCTTCGGGTGCGCAATAACGAGTTTAACCATGAGAATCTCAAGATTGGCATAGATGAAGCTCATGCCTTGGGCAAAAAATTCTATGTGGTGGTAAACATTCAGCCCCATAACGCCAAGCTAAAAACCTTTATTCGTGACATGCAGCCCGTGATCGAGATGGGGCCTGATGCGCTCATTATGTCGGATCCGGGTTTGATTATGTTGGTGCGTGAGCACTTTCCTGAGGTGAGTATTCATCTGTCGGTGCAAGCGAACGCGGTAAACTGGGCGTCGGTGAAGTTTTGGCAAGAGTACGGTATAGAGCGGGTTATTTTATCGCGGGAATTATCGCTAGAAGAAATCGAAGAAATTCGTGCCCAATGCCCAAAAGTGGAATTAGAAGTGTTTGTGCATGGCGCACTGTGCATGGCCTATTCGGGCCGGTGTTTATTGTCTGGCTACATCAACAAGCGCGATCCCAATCAGGGAACTTGCACTAATGCTTGTCGTTGGGAATATAAAGTACATGAAGCCAAAGAAGACGATGCTGGGCAAATTGTGCATCGCCAAGAGCCGATTATGGTGCAAAAGATAGACCCTGCAAAAGAAGCCATTAACGAAAGCCCTGCCCCCACGCTCGGTGCCGGTGCACCCTATGAGCATCCAGTGCTGTTAGAAGAAAGCAATAGGCCTGGCGAGTATATGGCCGCTTATGAAGATGAGCACGGCACCTACATCATGAACTCCAAAGACTTGCGTGCCGTGCAGTATGTAGAGCGCTTAACGCAAATGGGCGTGCATTCTTTAAAAATTGAAGGCCGTACTAAGTCGTTTTATTACGTGGCACGCACCGCTCAGGTTTATCGCAAAGCCATCGACGATGCCGTGGCCGGCAAGCCGTTTGATGTCAGCCTGATGAGTACGCTGGAAAACCTCGCCCATCGTGGTTACACAGAAGGCTTTTTGAAGCGCCATGCCCATAGCGATTATCAAAACTATGAAATCGGCCATTCGGTGTCCACTCAACAGCAGTTTGTTGGTGACGTGACTCGCCGTGATGGCGACTGGGTCGAAGTAGAAGTGAAGAATAAATTTAGCGTCGGCGATAGCTTGGAGCTAATGACGCCCGCCGGTAATATCAGCTTCGTATTGGAGCAGATTAAAAACCGTAAAGGTGAGTTAGTCGAGGTCGCGCCCGGCAGCGGGCATGTAGTATTTATTCCCTTAGATAAGTCTATCAATGCGGACTTTGCGATTTTGTTGAAACATTTAAAATATTAAATTAAAGCGCCCTGCGCCCAGCACTAAGCTTAACAAGACGGCTCAGAGCGAAGAGCTGAGTTTGTTCTTAGCTGGGCGTCGGGCGCTGGTTACTCGGCGCTAAATTTAACCCATAAAAAAAGCCGAGACAGTGTCTCGGCTTTTTGTTTGCTATTTTTGACGTGTCCGGCTAATTACTCAGCGGTTTTATCGTCATTATTAGCAGGGGCAGCTTCATCTGCTTGAGCAGGGGCTACGGTAACTGGAGTTCTTGGAGCAACAGTAGTCGGTGTAACTACTGGAGCTACTACTGGAGTGGCTGTTGTTTGAGTAGCCTCAAGGGTAGGCGCAGTTTGCACTGGCGCTTCAGTCGTGGTTTCTGCGGCTTGCTCTTCAGCTACGCTTGGCTCTTTTGCTTCTTTAATAGATAAGCGAATGCGGCCTTGGCGGTCCACTTCTAATACCTTAACGGCAACCGTGTCACCCACAGTCAAATGATCCGAGACGTTTTTAACGCGCTCTTCGGTGATTTGTGAGATGTGTACTAACCCGTCTTTGCCCGGCAGAATGTTAACGAAGGCACCAAAGTCGGCTAAACGTACTACCTGACCTTGATAAATAGTGCCAGGCTCCACTTCTGCGGTTAACTGCTGAATACGGCTAATGGCCAATTTTGCAGCTTCGCCATCAACGGCGGCAATTTTAACGGTGCCATCGTCGTCCAGCTCAATGGTAGTGCCGGTTTCTTCGGTCAGTGCACGGATGGTCGCGCCGCCTTTACCAATCACATCACGGATCTTCTCTGGATTGATCTTGATGATGTGAATACGCGGTGCAAAGTCAGAAATCTCTTCCCGTGGCGCTTGCATAGCTTCGTCCATCACTTTTAGGATGTGCAAACGGGCGTTGCGCGCCTGATTTAATGCCGCTTCCATGATGTCTTTGGTAATGCCTTCGATTTTAATGTCCATTTGCAGTGCGGTAATACCTTGAGTAGTACCGGCCACTTTAAAGTCCATGTCACCTAAGTGATCTTCATCACCCAAGATGTCAGACAAGACAACATAACCTTCGTCTTCTTTCACCAAGCCCATGGCAATACCGGCCACTGAGGCTTTAATCGGCACGCCCGCGTCCATCAATGCCAGTGACGTACCGCACACGGATGCCATAGAAGAAGAACCGTTCGACTCGGTAATCTCTGCCACCACACGCACTGTGTATGGGAACACATCAACGCTTGGCATAATTGCCGCCACACCGCGCTTAGCCAAACGACCGTGACCAATTTCACGACGCTTAGGGCTGCCCACCATGCCAGTTTCGCCGACACAATAGGGAGGGAAGTTATAATGCAGCATGAAGTTGTCGGTGCGGGTACCGGTCAGCTCATCAATCATCTGAGCATCACGCTGCGTGCCGAGCGTGGCAACCACTAAGGCTTGAGTTTCACCGCGCGTAAACAGTGCCGAGCCGTGAGTGCGTGGCAATAAGCCGGTGGCCACATCCAATGCACGGATCATGTCGGGTTCGCGACCATCGATACGCGGCTCACCGCGCACGATACGACCACGGACTATGTGCTTCTCAAGGGCGGAGAAGTGCTCTTGTACTTCTTTGCTGTTTTGCTGTGGGTTACTGGCTAATACCGCCGCCATAACTTTAGCTTTGATCACGCTCAGTGCATCACGGCGCGCGGTTTTATCGGTAATGCGATAGGCTTCGCCCACCTCATCCGTTGCCAATTCAGCCACTTGGGCTTTCAGCGCTTCATTTTGTGCTTTTGGCTGCCAATTCCAAGGCTGAGTGCCCACTTCGGCGGCAAATTCTTTAATGGCGGTCACGGCGGCATTCAGTTGCTCATGGCCATAGACCACAGCACCTAACATCACTTCTTCTGGCAAGATATTGGCTTCAGACTCAACCATCAATACCGCATTCGCCGTACCAGCAACCACTAAGTCCAGCTCACTGTTACCCAGTTCAGTCACAGTCGGGTTTAATACGTATTCGCCATTAATGTAACCCACGCGGGCCGCACCAATGGGGCCGGCAAACGGCAGACCCGAAATGGCCAGGGCCGCAGAGGTACCCAAAAGCGCAATAATGTCCGGCGAAATCTCAGGATTGACCGACATAACAGTGGCAATAACTTGCACTTCGTTTTTAAAGCCCGCTGGGAATAACGGACGAATGGGGCGGTCAATCAAACGTGAAGTTAGCGTTTCACCTTCTGATGGGCGGCCTTCTCGTTTAAAAAAGCTGCCAGGAATTCGGCCTGCCGCATAGGTGCGTTCTTGATAGTTAACGGTTAACGGAAAAAAGTCTTTGCTTTCGTCCGCATCCCGCTTGCCCACTACTGTGACCAGAACGGCGGTATCATCAATGCTGGCCATCACAGCACCACTTGCCTGACGCGCCATAACGCCAGTTTCTAGGGTTACTGTATGTTGGCCATACTGGAAGGTTTTTACGATAGGATTCACGTTTTAGATTCCTTAATATATGTTTTTGGTCTTTTAATATACCGCCACAGTATACGTGATTATGGGCTAAAGCACAGCGAATGCGGGTGGCCGACAGTGTGAGTGGTAAGCCGTGAGGCATTATCCACCCCCATGCACAGGTGCGGTTTCCCCCCACGCTTCACCCCTTACCCTTCACTCTAAAAATCAGGCAACAAAAAAGGGGCCTAAGCCCCTTTTTGTTAAATTGAGTGTGTCGATTAACGACGCAGACCCAATTTAGCGATCAGTGCAGTGTAACGCACTACGTCTTTACGCTTCAGGTAGTCCAGCAAGCTACGACGCTGAGATACCATGCGCAACAGACCACGACGGCTGTGGTGATCGTGGATGTGCTGTTTGAAGTGACCTTGCAGGTGGTTGATTTGCGCGCTCAGCAAAGCAACTTGTACTTCAGGAGAACCTGTATCGCCTTCGCCACGAGCGTTGTCAGCAACGATTTGCGCTTTAGTTTCTGCATTTAGTGACATCTTGTGTACTCCAAAAAAGATGAATGTTTTCTCCAGCCGATCACTAATTCAGCTGGAAAGTAAGCTGCGCATTCTACCAGTTGCATCTGTGTTAGCAACCAGAAAATAGCGTGCTCAGTAAATGAATGGTGTAACGGATATAAATTCACCGTTCATTTACTGAGATAACGTGAGGTCAAAAAAGTGAGATGAAAAAGGTGAGGCGAAAAATGAGATGTGAGGAGTTAGTATTAACACCCAATCTGTCGAAGCTGTGCTTACGCTTTCCCCACACGCGGTGGATTAAAAATAAACACCGCCGTTTGTGACCTTTCGCTCTTTGCCGTCTTCCTGAACTTGCTTCAGGATCTCGGTTTAGTCTTTAGGACATAAAAACGAGATCCTGATTTTCATCAGGAAGACGGCATAAGACAGCACCGAGCTAAACGCCTCACCATATATAAATCAACGCACTAAGCGTTTTGGTGCCACTTTGCCGTCGTCGTCAATCTCACCGACACCGATAAACAGCCGTTGCTCGCCCACTGTCATCCGTACTTGACCCGACGCGGGCGCACCGGAAACTTGCACCGCTTGGCCTTGGTTAATGTAACCGGCCACCAGCTCTGACATATTGACTTCTGCCAGACCGGCCACGGCTGTATCCATGGGCAGCAACAGTGGATCCAGCTCCAAGCGCGGCAATATCTCCTGCGCACGGCAATGCTCGAGCATGGTTTCTAGCTGCTCTAGGGTCACCATGCGTTCAGTTGGATAACTGGCCACCGCTAAGCGGCGCAATACCGCCACATGGGCGCCACAACCCAGCAGTTCGCCCAAGTCATCGACGATAGTGCGAATATAGGTGCCCTTGCTGCAGTGAATTTCCAACTCCAGCTCGTCGCCTTCAAAGCGCACTTGGATCAGTTCAAACACCGTAATCGGCCGCGATTCGCGTGGCACTTCTATGCCTTCACGCGCGTAGTGATATAAGGGTTTGCCCTGATATTTTAGCGCCGAATACATAGACGGAATTTGTTGTGTGGTGCCGCGAAAGCTGTCCAAGGCCACAGCCAAAGCATCATCGGTCACATTAACGGGGCGCGTCTCTACCACTTCGCCATCGGCATCACTGGTATCGGTGCGCAGACCAAGCTTGGCCACCACGCGATAGCGCTTATCGGCTTCCAGTAAAAACTGGGAAAACTTAGTGGCTTCGCCCAAGCAAATGGGCAGCATACCGGTGGCCAATGGATCCAGCGCACCTGTGTGCCCCGCTTTTGCCGCCGCATAAATGCGCTTTACTTGCTGCAAGGCATCGTTAGAGGTAATGCCTGCTGGCTTATCTAGCAGCAGGATGCCGTCTACCGCACGGCCACGAAATTGACGCTGACGCCCCATGATTAATCCTTCTTTTCTGCTTGATCTTGGTCTTGCTCGTCGTTTTGCTCAGCATCGGTTTCTGGCTCACCAGTGCCAAACTCTTGGCTGCGACGCTCATCTTCGGCGATGGTGCTTGAAACCAAGGTCGAGATCCGCATACCTTCAACCAAGCTTTGATCGTAAGTAAAACGCAGCTCCGGGGTAATGCGCAGACGCATGGCTTTGCCCACTAGGCTGCGAATAAAGCCACTGGCGTCTTTTAGTACTTTCATACCTTGAGTGATGTTCTCAGGATCGTTATCCAAGAAGGTCACAAACACCTTGGCTGAGCTTAAATCTTTAGACAGCTCAACACCGGATACGGTGATCAAGCGCAGTCGATCATCTTTAATTTCGCGCTGTAGGATCAAGGCAATTTCTTTTTGTAATTCCTGACCTACACGACGTGAACGGCTAAATTCTCTCGCCATAATATTGTAATCCCATTAAAAAAGGAGCCTTGAGGCCCCTTTAGATTGATTAAGTTAACATAAGAGTGGCCCTCAGCCCGAGGCAAAGGGCCTACTCTTTCAACCTTGAGTGGTTCAGGTCGGCGTGCCTTTACAGGGTACGCTTTACTTCTACGATTTGGAAAACCTCAATCTGGTCGCCCGGACGTACGTCATTATAGTTCTTCACCGCGATACCACATTCCATGCCATTACGCACTTCTTGGACATCGTCTTTAAAGCGACGCAGAGATTCCAGCTCGCCTTCGTAAATCACCACGTTATCACGCAGTACTCGAATCGGATTGCTGCGCTTCACGTTACCTTCAGTCACCATACAACCGGCTACTGCGCCAAACTTAGGCGAACGGAACACGTCACGTACTTCGGCCAAACCAATGATTTCTTGCTTGAACTCAGGAGCCAACATGCCGGTCATGGCCTGTTTCACTTCGTCGATCAGCTCATAAATTACGCTGTAGTAACGCAGGTCGATTTCTTCCGCTTCAATCATCTTACGAGCAGATGCATCGGCACGCACGTTAAAGCCTAAGATAATGGCGTTAGAAGCCGCGGCCAAGCTGGCGTCAGTTTCGGTAATACCACCCACACCAGAACCGATGATCTTCACTTTCACTTCGTCCGTAGACAGCTGCTCAAGTGAGTCGGCAATGGCTTGGATAGAACCTTGTACGTCAGCTTTAAGTACTAGGTTAACTTCTGCAACTTCGCCTTCTTCCATGTTAGCAAACATGTTTTCAAGCTTAGCGGTCTGCTGGCGAGCCAGTTTCACATCGCGGAACTTACCTTGACGATAGAGCGCCACTTCACGGGCTTTCTTCTCGTCACGTACTACGGTTGCTTCATCACCGGCTGCCGGTACACCGGACAGACCTAAGATTTCCACCGGCTGAGACGGACCTGCGGTCTTAATATCACGGCCTAGCTCATCACGCATGGCACGTACACGGCCATACTCGAGTCCGCACAATACGATATCGCCTTGGTTCAGCGTACCTTCTTGTACTAAAACGGTAGCTACTGGACCACGGCCTTTGTCGAGACGTGATTCAATCACCACACCAGACGCCATGCCATCAACCACAGCATTTAGCTCTAATACTTCAGACTGTAGCAAGATAGCTTCTAACAGCTCATCGATACCTTCACCGGTTTTAGCCGAGATATAGGTAAAGATGTTTTCGCCGCCCCAGTCTTCTGACATCACGCCGTGCTGAGACAATTCGCTCTTCACGCGATCGATATCTGCTTCGGGCTTATCCATCTTGTTCACGGCCACAATCAAGGGCACGTTCGCCGCTTTGGCGTGCTGAATCGCTTCAACGGTTTGCGGCATTACGCCATCATCCGCTGCCACTACCAAGATAACGATATCGGTAGCGCTGGCACCACGAGCACGCATAGAGGTAAAGGCCGCGTGACCTGGGGTATCCAAGAAGGTAATAGAGCCGTTTTCGGTTTCTACGTGGTAGGCACCAATATGCTGAGTAATACCACCGGCTTCGCCAGACGCGACTTTAGCGCGACGAATATAATCCAGAGTAGAGGTTTTACCGTGGTCTACGTGACCCATGATGGTAACCACTGGCGCACGAGTTTCGCGTGCTGCATCTGTGTCGCGGTCTTGCAACACGTGCTCTTCTAATTCGTTTTCACGACGCAGAATAACCTTGTGACCCATTTCTTCTGCCACTAGCTGAGCAGTTTCTTGGTCAATCACTTGGTTGATGGTGGCCATGGCACCCATCTTCATCATCACTTTGATGACGGCGACGCCTTTAACGGCCATCTTGTTAGCCAGCTCTGCCACGGTAATGGTTTCGCCAATTTCCACGTCACGATTCACAGCTTGCGCCGGTCTTTGGAAGTCGTGCTTCATGGAGTTAGGCATCATCACCTTAGCGCGCTTGCCTTTACGCAGACGCTCATTACGGTTTTCACGCTCAAGACGGTCTTCTTTCGACTTACCACCACTGCGCTTTTTGCCACCGGTGCTACGACGAGCTTTGTTTTCTTCAGACTTATCTGCTTCATCTTCTGCGGCTTTGGCAGAGGCGTTGGTCATCACATGATAGTCTGCGTCTTCTGGCTTTTTGGCAGCCGCGGCTTCTTCAGCCCAACGCTTTTCGTTTACTTCTGCCAGCTTACGTACTTCTTCAGCTTTTTCTTTGGCATCTTGCTCGGCCTTACGCAAGATTTCTTGCTCACGCTGCGCGGTTAACTTTTCTGCTTCGCTCTTGGCCATATTGTCCACCTTTTTCGGCTCTTTGCTTTGGGGTTTTGCTTTCCCCTGCTCTTTGGTGTTCTGAGCTTGCGGCTGAGCCTGGCGAGCTTTGTCTTGCGCGTCATGCTTGGCTTTATCTTGCGCTTCACGTTTAGCTTTCTCGTCGGCTTCACGCTTGGCTTGCTCTTCGGCTTGCTGTTGAGCCTGCGTTTCTGCTGCTAAACGCGCCTGCTCTTCTGATTCTTGTTGACGCTGCAGCTCTTCAGCCGTGTCACGTCGGACGTAAGTGCGTTTTTTGCGCACTTCCACCTGTACTTCTTTGCTCTTACCGCCAACCACGGGCACATTTAAGGTGCTCATGGTTTTGCGCTGCAGTGTCATACGCTTAGGCTCGTCTGCCGCACCGCCATGCTGTTTCTTAAGAAATGTCAGCAAATCGGCTTTTTCGGTTTCCGATACGGAATCACCGACGGATTTCTCCATGCCGGCTTCACGAAACTGCTGTACAAGACGGTCAACTGATGTGTCTATGTCGCTGGCGAGCTGCGATAATGTAACTTCTGCCATTAATATACCTCCGCTGATCTTATTCTTCGGTCTGGTCACCAAACCAACAGATATTACGGGCCGCCATAATCAGCTCCCCAGCTAGGGTTTCACTCAGATCTTCAATTCCTTCAAGATCGTCAATGCCCTGCTCTGCTAGTTGTTCCAGATCCGCAACACCACGGGCGGCAAGCGCATACGCCAGCTCCCGGGTCATGGAGGGCAATGCGAGCAAATCTTCTGCTGGCTCTACCCCTTCGAATGATTCTTCTTGCGCTAGCGCTCGAGTGGTCAGGGCAGCCTTGGCACGATTACGCAGCTCCTCCACCATCTCTTCATCTAGGCCTTCAACGCTCAATAACTCGCTAACCGGTACATAGGCAATTTCTTCCAACGAGGAAAAGCCTTCTTCCATAAGCAAGCCTGCAAAATCATCGTCAATATCCAGATGTTGAATAAAGAGATTGATGATCTTATCGCTTTCGACCTGATGTTTGTTCTGTAAATCTTCGACCGTCATCACGTTCAACTCCCAGCCAGTTAGCTGGGCGGCCAAACGTACGTTTTGACCATTACGACCGATGGCTTGCGCCAAGTTGCCTGACTCCACGGCTATATCCATGGAATGCGCATCTTCATCGACGATGATAGAAGAGACGTCAGCCGGCGCCATGGCGTTGATCACAAACTGTGCAGGATTATCATCCCACAGTACGATATCAACGCGCTCGCCATTAAGCTCACCGGATACGGCTTGCACTCGGGCACCACGCATGCCCACACATGCACCAATGGGGTCTATGCGGCGGTCGTTGGTTTTAACGGCGATCTTGGCACGGCTACCTGGGTCGCGTGCAGCACCCATGATATCGATAACTTCTTCGCCAATCTCTGGCACCTCAATGCGAAACAGCTCTTTCAAGAAGTCAGGGTTGCTGCGGCTAATAAATAGCTGTGCACCGCGTGCTTCTGGACGCACGGCATAAAGTAGGCCACGCACCCGGTCGCCGCTGCGAAAGGTTTCGCGCGGTAACATGTCTTCACGGAAAATCACCGCTTCAGCGTTATTACCCAGATCTAAAATCACATTCTCACGGGTGGCTTTTTTCACCACACCGCTAATGATCTCGCCTTCTTGATCTTTAAACTGCTCAACCACTTGCATACGCTCGGCTTCACGTACTTTTTGTACGATCACTTGCTTGGCGGTTTGGGTGGTGATGCGGTCAAAGGTCACAGAATCGATGTCGTCTTCGACGAAGTCGCCAACTTGAATTTCTGGCTCATCAATTTGTGCCGCTTCCAGTGTGATTTCGCCGTAAGGGTTGGTCAGGGTTTCCTGACTTTCCACGACTTGCCAACGACGGAAGGTTTCGAAGTTACCGCTCTTACGATCGATTTCGACTCGTACTAGGATATCTCCGTCATATTTCTTTTTCGTCGCCGTGGCTAATGCCGTTTCTAAGGCTTCAAAAATCTTTTCGCGAGGCAATGCTTTTTCGTTAGAAACCGCATCTACCACTAGCAATATTTCTTTATTCATGTCCGACTGCCTCGTTAGTCAAAGTTCGGAACCAGATGTGCTTTTTGGATATTAGCGAAAGCAATCGGGAACTCAGTTCCGTCTACCTCCAGTCTGATCAGGGTGTCATCTACTGCCACTAGGAGTCCGCTTAACTTACGATGATTATTCACCGCCATGCGCAGGGACAATTCAACCTGTTCACCAATAATGGCTTGGTAATGAGCAGGTTTGAATAAGGGGCGAGCCATACCTGGCGAAGAGACTTCCAGATCATATTCGGTAGTAATGGGATCTTCCACGTCCATTACGGCACTCACCTGCCGGCTTACCTCAGCACAGTCGGCGACTTGAATACCGTTTTCATGGTCGATATACAAACGTAAGGTCGAATGCCGCCCGGCACGGACGAATTCGAGCCCTAGCAATTCAAAGCCCAAAGCCTCTACGGGCTCTGTCAGCATTTCGGTCAATCGTTGTTCCAATGTAGCCAAAGCTACCCTCCGAAAACAAAAAAAGGGCTCGCAGCCCAGTGAATGTGCACCCTAATTGGGTGCTAACGTGCAGATAACAAAAAGCCCCGATCATCAAATCGGGGCTATTCACCTGGACCCTGACTGTTGTCTTACGACAACCACTTATCACAGGGTAGCTTCACCACTGCAATAAATGTGAGGAATTGGTTGCGGGAGCCGGATTTGAACCGACGACCTTCGGGTTATGAGCCCGACGAGCTACCAGACTGCTCCATCCCGCGTCCGAAAAATTACGTAGAATTAAACTAATTCAAACTACGTGGAATTATAGTTATTTTGAATTTGAAATTCAAGCTAACATAATTGGTGCCGTGAGCGGGAATTGAACCCGCACGCCCATACAGGCACTACCCCCTCAAGATAGCGTGTCTACCAATTCCACCACCACGGCAAATCTATTACTCAGGTACGTCGCTGCTGATAACAGAAGGTACATCACTGTTATTCACGCCGGGGACGTCCCCTGCAGGAGTGCTTTCTTGAACTACTGTTTCAGAAAGGTCATCCCACTCGCTTCCTTGTTGGGTACTGTTACTGGATAAATTACCCAGCGCCAGACTCACAATAAAGAAGCCTGCTGCCAATAGCGTGGTCGCTTTCGTTAAAAAGTTACCTGAACCACTGGAGCCAAAAACGGTATTGGAGGCACCTGCACCGAAGGAAGCGCCCATATCGGCACCCTTACCTTGCTGAATCAACACCAAACCAACTAAGGTCAGTGCAATAAGCAGATACACCACTAAAAGAATTTCGTACATCAGCTACACCTTTGCTTGACGTCTGAGCCCCGCATCAGACTACTGTCCGGAGCGGGGCTAATACTAGCCATAGGCTTAGTGGGTTACAAGCTCAATTTCAAAAAAAAAGCGCGACTGAACGAAAAGTCAGCAAAAAGACCATTCCATCGCCGTTTAACGTACCGCATCGCCAATATAATGGGCCAATCGGCTCACTTGATCCAAATCTGCCCCTTCCACCATCACCCGAATTAATGGCTCAGTGCCGGACTTTCTTAATAGCACCCGTCCGGCGCCGGCCAGTTCGGCTTCGGCTTCAGCCACCCGCGCCTGCACGTCTGCATCGTTCAGAGGATCTGTATCGGCGGTGAAGCGCACATTATTGAGCACTTGGGGGAACAGCACTAAACTTTTACCTAAGGTATACAAGTCTTGTTTGCTGCACACCATGGCACGTAATACTTGCAAAGCTGCCACTATGCCGTCGCCGGTACTGTTGTGTTCCAGGCTGATAATGTGTCCGGAATTTTCACCGCCCAGTTTCCAACCGCGTTGCTTGAGCTGCTCCAATACATAACGATCGCCGACATTGGCGCGCACAAAAGGAATATCTTGTTTCGCTAACGCCAATTCCAGTGCCATATTGGTCATTAAGGTGCCCACTACACCGCCGCCTAGCGTGCCTCGCCTAATAGCATTGTTCACCATGATATAGAGCACTTGATCGCCATCGAGTAATGCGCCGGTGTGATCCACCATGGCTAACCGGTCACCGTCTCCGTCAAAGGCGATACCTAAGTCTGCTCCATGCTCAACGACAGCTGCCATCAAGGCTTCTGGCGCGGTTGAGCCTACTTGGTCATTAATGTTAATACCGTTAGGCTCACACCCCGTGCGGATCACTTTAGCCCCCAGCTCTTCAAATACCGCCGGCGCTATGTGATAGGTGGCACCATGTGCACAATCGATAACGATAGTTAAGCCGTCGAGGTGCATTTCTGAGGGAAAGGTGCTCTTGCAAAATTCGATATAACGCCCCGCCGCATCAATAATTCGGCGAGCCTTACCTAACTGCTCAGAAGCTACACAGTCCATAGGTTGATCGAGCATGGCTTCAATGGCCAGCTCGACTTCATCGGGCAACTTGGTGCCGTCATGAGAGAAAAACTTAATACCATTGTCATAATACGGATTATGAGAAGCACTGATCACAATACCGGCTTCGGCCCTAAAGGTACGGGTCAAATAGGCAATCGCTGGAGTCGGCATGGGCCCTAACAAGGCCGCTTGTATGCCTGCCGCAGACAAGCCTGCTTCTAATGCGGATTCCAACATATAGCCAGAGATACGGGTATCTTTACCGATTAACACTTTTTTCGTGCCGGTTTGTGATAATACCTTACCCGCCGCCCAACCCAACTTCATTACAAACTCAGGTGTGATGGGATATTCGCCCACATGGCCACGAATACCGTCGGTACCAAAATATTTTCTGTTCATTTTTTATCCCTAATGCGTATTTCTAATTTTTAACTCAATTCTTAATTCGTGAGTCTTATATCCAACTCTTATACCAAATTATTATACTCGAATCTTATGTCAGATAATGTGCGGCATATTGCCAGACGCGCAGCGCGTCAGTCATTTCTTTAACATCATGCACCCGCAAAATATGGGCACCTTGATTTATCGCAAATAAGTGCGCGGCCAGCCCGCCTGCTAATCGCTGGTCGACTTCCCGATTGAGCAACTGCCCTAACATCGACTTGCGGGACATGCCCACCAATAACGGCAAGCTCATAAGTCTGAGTTGGCCAAGTTTACCCAGTAATTCATAATTATGATCTAAGCCTTTGCCAAAGCCATAGCCCGGATCTAAGCATAATCGTTCTCGGCTGATCCCGACTTCGATGCAGGCCTGTACTCGCGCCTGTAAAAAATCCACGACTTCGGCCGTCACATCTTGATAGCCCGGTGCCTGTTGCATGGTGCGGGGCAAACCTTGCATATGCATTAAGCAAATAGCCGCACCGCTGTCAGCCGCCACTTGTAAGGCATTGGGCTCACGCAAGGCTCGAATATCGTTAATCAAGTCGGCGCCCGCGCTCACCGCTTCTTTCATCACCACGGCTTTACTGGTATCAATCGAAATCCAGCAGTCTAGCTCTTGGCGTAACAGTTCAATCACCGGTATCACTCGGTCTAATTCAGCTTGCTCAACCACCGCATCGGCACCGGGGCGCGTCGACTCACCGCCAACATCAATTAAGGTGGCGCCATCCATCAGCATCTGCTTGGCATGCTTAAGGGCGGCCTGTGGCTCAATAAAACGCCCACCGTCAGAAAAAGAGTCGGGAGTTAAATTTAAGATGCCCATGATCTGCGGGCGAGATAAGTCCAAGCTTTTGCTCGTGCTCGATAACAGCATAATCTGTATTCCAATCTATCTGGGTAAACGGTTTCGGTGGACGGTCTCATTTCAATCTAAGTAAAATGTGCTCGGTTTACGTCAGGGCAAAAACACCGCGTCGAGCTGAAAGACAAACACCGTCTTTTATTTAGCTTGGCGCTCGGCGCTGAATTATCCCTGTCAGACTTGAGCACTATTTTCCGCGTTCTTCCGTGGATTCCGTTGCGAAAACAGCTTTGTGGTGTGGTCATCGGTTCCGCCTTCGGCGAAATACGAGAACAAGTGATCGCCTACAAAAACCTAGCCCTATGGACTAATCAGTGGCCCTAACTTACGGCTTCGAACTTACTGCTCCGCGAAGGGGTATAGTAAATAAAAAAGCCCCGAACAGAATATGTTCGGGCTTAATTTAGCATAAATTTTTACTAACTGGTGAGATCACTCGGCTTATTCAAATCCGGCGCACCCGTCTTCGGCTCTGCAACCGAACCTGACTCTTTATCATCAGTATTCTTGGTCGCGGTAGGCCCTTGTGGCTTGTCATCAGACTCTTCAACCCAATCGGCGGGTGCACGTACTGCACGGCGCGCCATTAAGTCATCAATCTGCTTAGCATCAATCGTTTCATACTTCATCAAGCAGTCTTTCATCGCATGCAATATATCGATGTTATCCAGCAAGATTTTCTTAGCACGATCATAGTTACGATTAATCAGATCTTTCACTTCAGCGTCAATCGCTTGCGCGGTTTCATCTGACATGTGCTTCACCTTAGCAGAAGAGCGGCCCATAAAGACCTCGCCTTCTTCTTCTGCGTACAGCAAAGGACCCATTTTTTCTGACAGGCCCCACTGAGTCACCATCTTATGAGCTAAATCCGTCGCCCGTTCGATGTCGTTAGACGCACCTGTAGTAACCATTTCAAAGCCGTAAATAATCTCTTCCGCTAAACGGCCGCCATACAGGCTAGAAATCATCGACTCCAAATGCTGTTTGCTGTAGCTATATCTGTCTTGCTCCGGCAAATACATGGTCACACCCAGTGCCCGACCACGAGGGATGATGGACACTTTATAAACAGGATCATGCTCTGGTACTAAACGACCAACGATAGCGTGACCCGCTTCATGATAGGCAGTCATGGCTTTCTCTTTCTCAGACATCACCATAGAACGGCGCTCGGCACCCATCATGATTTTGTCTTTAGCTTTTTCAAACTCATCCATGGACACCACACGGCGTGATGAACGCGCCGCAAACAGGGCCGCTTCGTTGACCAAGTTCGCCAAATCTGCACCACTGAAGCCTGGCGTACCGCGTGCAATCACGCTGGCCTGCACATCATCACCTAACGGCACACGACGCATGTGCACCTTAAGGATTTGTTCACGACCACGCACATCAGGCAAGCCCACTACCACTTGACGGTCGAAACGACCAGGACGCAGCAAGGCGGGGTCTAATACGTCGGGACGGTTAGTGGCCGCCACGACGATGACACCTTCGTTACCTTCAAAGCCATCCATTTCAACCAGCATCTGGTTCAGGGTTTGCTCACGCTCATCGTGACCACCACCCATGCCAGCACCACGTTGACGGCCTACCGCATCTATTTCATCGATAAAGATGATACAAGGCGCAGATTTTTTCGCTTGCTCAAACATGTCGCGCACTCGAGAGGCACCGACACCCACAAACATTTCCACGAAATCAGAACCGGAAATCGTAAAGAATGGCACTTTGGCCTCACCGGCGATGGCTTTCGCCAGCAATGTCTTACCGGTACCGGGCGGACCTACTAACAAAATACCGGTCGGAATACGCCCGCCGAGCTTTTGGAAGTGGCTCGGATCACGTAAGTAATCCACGAGCTCCGCCACGTCTTCTTTGGCTTCATCACAACCGGCTACATCGGCAAAAGTGGTCTTGATTTGGTCTTCACCCATCAAGCGCGCTTTGCTCTTACCAAAGCTCATGGCACCTTTACCGCCACCGCCACCTTGCATTTGACGCATGAAGAATACCCAAACGCCGATCAACAGCAACATGGGGAACCAAGAGATGAAAATAGACGTCAGTAAGCTCGGCTCTTCTGGCTTCTCACCCACTACACGGACATTATTATTTAACAAATCGTTCAGTAGCTGCGGATCTTGTGCGGGTAAAATAGTCGTGAATCTATCACCACTGCGCTTAACACCGTTCACGGTGCGTCCATCCATGCGTACTTCGCGGATTTGTCCTTGAGATACTTCCTGCACAAAGGTGGTGTAGTCCGTTTGGCGTCCACTCGGCTCACTTGGGCTAAAGCTCTGGAATACCGACATTAACACCACGGCTATGACCAACCACAGGATCAAATTTTTTGCCATGTCACTCAAATTACTAACCTCACCGGCTGACTGTTTATGACTTCGACAGAGTACTACAGTTTAAAACCTGTAGCCACAATGTAAACTTCTCGCGAGCGGGGCCGCGACGAATCGGGTTTTCTTACTCTTACTGAACTAAAAGACCGTCTCACTTCTAATAAAAACTCATCAAAGCCGGCCCCTTGGAACACTTTCACCACAAAGCTACCTTTCGGAGCTAATACTTGGCGACACATATCGAGCGCTAATTCGACTAAATACATCGACTTGGGCTGATCCACTTCTCGGGTACCACTCATGTTGGGTGCCATATCCGAGAGTAAAACATCGACCTTATCTTGCCCTACTCGCTCGAGTAATGCGTTAAGTACAGCCTCATCTCTAAAGTCGCCCTGCAAAAAACTGACACCAGCAATGGCATCCATGGGTAACAAGTCACAAGCAATCACTTGCCCTTTGGCTCCCACTTGCTCTGCGGAAAACTGACTCCAACCGCCGGGTGCTGCACCTAAGTCCACCACCGTCATACCCGGTCTGAACAAGCGATCCCGCCCTTGCAGTTCTTCTAATTTAAACACAGCCCGGGAACGTAGGCCTCTTTTGTGCGCTTCTTGTACGTACTTATCACTGAAGTGCTCTTGGAGCCAGCGCGTTGAGCTGCCCGAGCGTTTTTTGTTCGCCATTTTATTATCGCTCTGCTATTACCATTGAAGCTAAGATGGGGGTACAATAGCCCCCTTTCAACCTATTAACTGAAGCATTTTGCAATGACCCTGACTAATAAGCAAAAACAATACTTAAAAGGCTTGGCTCACAGCCTAAAGCCAGTGGTATTGCTTGGCCAACATGGCCTGACCGAAGGCGTGTTAGCCGAAATCGATCTGGCGTTGAACTTTCATGAACTGATTAAAGTGAAGGTAGCCTCTGAAGACCGCGACACCAAGGCTCTGATCATAGATGCCATCGTACGTGAAACCAAGGCCTTTAAAGTACAAAGTGTTGGCCATGTGTTGACGCTGTACCGTGCCAGTGAAGAGAAAAAAATCAGTTTACCTCGCGCCAAATAAGCCCATAGGCTAACCGTGCTTACTGATACAAGGGGCCGCATACTTACAGCTGCCCCAGTATTTTGTCACCTCGGTGTCTTTACATAAGCGCCTTGTAAGCCAGACGTTCAAGCCAACCGCCACTAACAGTACCGCCCCTTACTTTACATTTATCGTTCGCTCGCCATAAGCTCAAATACCCATTTATTATTGATTAAGGTATTGCGCTGTGCCGAGTCACCCTTATCTGTCAGAAGAAGAAATCGCGCTGCTGAGCGAATTATACCAAGCTGATGGGCCACAGGACTGCCTGACCCTACCCTTGTTATTGGATAAGCAGGTAGCCCCCTTATTAGCGCAAGCCTCACGCTTAGAGCTAAAACTGGTAATGGGTGAGCTGATGTTTAGCTTTCCGGTTACCCTCTCCCACTCCTTTGCGTACCCAGAGCAAGCAGAACTCAGTGCGCCCTCCATTACTTGTGAAATAGGTACCAATGACATCAGTGCGAGTAGCATCAGTCATGGCGGCCATCCGCGCGCTTGGCGATTGCCAGCACCTGCCCATATCCAATTAAAGCGCGCTAATGGTAAGCCTCTAGCCGCCGAAATACGGGATTTATCCATCAATGGCATGCGCCTGTTATCTCGTCGTGCCCTGTTCCGGCCAGAGAAGGCGACATTGCAGCCTCGGGTGCAAACCTTGCTATTAGTGGTGGGTGAAGCAGAGCTACGCTGTAAAGTAACCTTAGTACGGGAGCGAAAAGGGCCGGCTTTTTGGTTAACCGCCGTTCAGTTTCAACTCAATAGCGCCGACCAGCGCACCCTGTCTGACTTTGTGTTTCAGGGTTTTTTGGCACAAAATGAAAAAAAACAGGCGCCCTAGGCGCCTGTTTATAAAGCATGCTCATATTAGCGAATCTTATTCGCCAATATTAATCAGCATCATTACAAATATTGTACCTTGAGGATTTCGTACTCCACCTCACCGGCAGGGGTTTTCACCACCGCCACATCATCCACTTCCTTGCCGATTAAGGCACGGGCAATGGGTGAGTTAACCGAAATCATGTTCGCTTTGATATCAGACTCATCATCGCCGACGATTTGATAAGTGATCTCTCGCTCATCATCGACTTTAAATAAATCCACAGTGGTACCAAAAATAACCTTACCGCTATTGGGCAGTTTGGTTACATCGATAACCTGAGCGTTAGACAGCTTACCTTCAATCTCTTGAATGCGTCCTTCACAGAACCCTTGCTCTTCGCGCGCAGCGTGATATTCGGCGTTTTCTTTTAAATCGCCATGTTCACGGGCAGAAGCAATATCAGCAATGATCCTAGGGCGCAGCTCTGACTTGAGGTAATCCAGCTCTTCACGCAGTTTTTGTGCTCCACGCACTGTCATTGGAGTTTGTGCCATAATGAAAAACCAGTTCCTTTCAGACAATAAAACAAGAGCCCCTGCCGACAATCGACAGGGGGCTCACGTTATCAATTAATAATTCGCTCATGGGTTTAAAGCGCACCCTAGAGTAGTACGGCTAGCTTAGCGGGTCAAATCATCAAAAAATCGCTTTACGCCTTTTAGAAAACCTTCGGTCTTAGGTTGGTGCTTATTGGCAGCCACCCCTATATAAGAGTCTTCTAATTGTTGTAACAAGGCTTTTTGCTCTTCGGTTAAGCTCACCGGCGTTTCGACATACACCTTACAGACTAAGTCGCCTACTTGGCCATTTCTAGCCGAACGCACGCCTTTACCTTTTAAGCGAAAGCTACGACCGGTTTGTGTTTCAGCCGGAATTTTCAGCTTCACGCGCCCGTCGAGTGTCGGCACTTCCACTTCACCACCTAAGGCTGAAGCGGTGAAACTAATGGGCACTTCGCAGTACAGATTACTGCCATCACGGACAAATATCTCATGATCGCGTACGTGCATTTGCACATACAAATCACCTGCCGGTGCTCCAGACTCACCGGCTTCGCCTTCACCGGATAAGCGAATACGATCGCCGGTATCGACGCCCGCCGGAATTTTCACCGACAAGGTCTTGGTCTTTTGGTAGCGACCTTCCCCATGACACTTATGACAGGGGTCTGTGATGATCTTGCCCTTACCACGGCAATGCGGACAAGGTTGTTGCACGGTAAAGAAACCTTGGCGCATTTGTACTTGGCCATGGCCATGACAGGTAGAGCAGGTATTAGCCTGGGTGCCTGCCTTAGCGCCACTGCCATCGCACACATCACAACCGACCAGCGTTGGTACCTTGATCTCTTTGGTCACGCCCCGCACGGCTTCTTCTAGCGTCAGCTCCATGTTATAGCGTAAATCCGAGCCACGAGCCGCACGCTGCTGACGGCGCTGACCGCCACCGAAGATATCACCGAACACATCACCAAAAATATCGCCAAAGTCACCACCGCCGTGGCCGTGGCCGCCTTGCTGGCCATTGACTGCATCATGGCCAAACTGATCATAAGCCGCACGTTTTTGCGGGTCAGTCAGTACTTCATTGGCCTCAGACGCTTCCTTGAATTTATCAATGGCATCGGCGTCAGTTTTGTTACGGTCGGGATGATATTTCATCGCCATCCGCTTATAGGCTTTTTTTATTTCGCGCTCGTCTGCGTCTTTACTGACGCCGAGCACCTCATAATAATCTCGTTTTGACATAGGCTGAAACTTACCTGAGTCCTGTTAAAACAAAGGCGGGCGTTGGCATCCCAACGCCCGCACTAAGCGCGCTACTACGCTGGGGTTAACTTACTTTTTATCGTCTTTCACTTCTTCAAACTCAGCGTCGACTACATCGTCATCCGCTTTGGTGGCGCCATCTTCTGGCTCACCGGTTTGAGAAGCATCAGCTTGTGCCTTCGCTTGAGCAACTTCTGCCAGCTTTTGCGAGGCTTCCAGCAGCGCTTGCTGCTTAGCTTCGATCTCCGCTTTGTCTTCACCGCGCAGTGCCGTTTCCAGTTCGCTCAAAGCGGACTCGATGGCGCTCTTGTCGTCGGCTGCCAAAGCATCGCCCGCTTCTTCCAATTGCTTACGGGTAGCGTGTACCAGACCGTCAGCTTGGTTACGGGTGCTGACCAGCTCTTCAAATTTCTTGTCTTCTTCAGCGTTAGCTTCAGCCGAGCGCACCATGGCATCGATCTCTTCTTCTGTTAAACCAGAAGAGGCTTGAATGGTGATCTTTTGCTCTTTATTGGTGTCTTTATCTTTCGCTGACACGTGCAAGATACCATCCGCATCGATGTCGAAGGTCACTTCAACCTGTGGTAAACCGCGTGGTGCAGGGCGAATGCCTTCCAGGTTAAACTGACCCAGAGACTTGTTATCGCTAGAGCGCTTACGCTCACCTTGCAGCACATGAATAGTCACGGCGGCTTGGTTGTCATCGGCGGTCGAGAACACCTGTGATTTCTTAGTCGGAATAGTAGTGTTCTTTTCAATCACGGCCGTCATCACGCCGCCCATGGTTTCAATACCCAAAGACAGAGGCGTTACGTCAAGCAGCAATACGTCAGTCTTATCGCCAGACAATACCGCACCTTGAATTGCAGCACCCACGGCCACTGCTTCATCAGGGTTCACGTCTTTACGTGGCTCTTGACCAAAGAAGTCCGTTACCGCTTTTTGTACTAATGGCATACGGGTCTGACCGCCGACCAAAATCACGTCATCAATGTCAGTCACGGATAAGCCAGCATCTTTCAATGCGGTTTTAACCGGATCCAAAGACTTAGTAACCATGTCTTCAACCAGTGACTCTAACTTGGCGCGCGTCAGCTTAATGTTCAAGTGCTTAGGACCTGAGGCATCGGCGGTAATATAAGGCAAGTTAACGTCAGTTTGCTGGGCAGAAGACAACTCACACTTGGCTTTTTCTGCCGCTTCTTTCAAGCGTTGCAGTGCCAACATGTCATTCATCAAGTCAAAACCTTGCTCGCGCTTAAATTCAGCTACTAAATAGTTGATTAAGCGGTTATCAAAGTCTTCACCACCCAAGTGGGTGTCACCGTTAGTGGCTAATACTTCGAAGGTTTTCTCACCATCCATCTCATCGATTTCAATGATGGAAATATCGAAAGTACCACCGCCCAAGTCGTAAACGGCAACTTTGCGATCGCCCTTGGTCTTATTTACGCCATAGGCAAATGCAGCAGCGGTTGGCTCGTTGATGATGCGCTTAACATCCAAACCTGCAATGCGGCCTGCATCTTTGGTTGCTTGACGCTGAGCGTCGTTAAAGTAAGCCGGTACCGTAATAACGGCTTCGGTTACCGCTTCGCCCAGATAATCTTCAGCGGTTTTCTTCATCTTTTTCAGCACTTCAGCAGATACCTGCGGCGGCGCCATTTTCTTGCCTTTGGCTTCTACCCAAGCATCACCGTTGTCGGCTTTTACAATTTTGAAAGGCATCAGCTTAATATCACGCTGTACTTCTTCATCTTCAAAACGACGGCCAATCAAACGCTTAATAGCAAACAACGTATTCTCGGGGTTAGTCACTGCCTGGCGCTTGGCTGGCTGACCGACTAACGTTTCGCCATCATCGGCATAGGCGATGATGGAAGGAGTAGTACGAGTGCCTTCGGCGTTTTCGATGACGCGCGGGTTATCCCCGTCCAAAATGGCGACGCAAGAGTTAGTGGTACCCAAATCTATGCCGATGATTCTACCCATAAAATCCTCTCTCAATATCTTGAATTAAACGTAAGCACTGTTGTTTTCGCTTTACAGTGTATATGTGGCTGCTTGGTATGACTTTCAAGGCGCAGCTCACATTTATTAAATAAATCGTGCAATTAAGCCGATGTTTTAAGCTTTAGTGTCGATTGCTGGCCCTTTGGCCACCATTACCATAGCGGGGCGCAACACGCGGCCGTTCAGCTCATAACCTTTCATCATCACTGCCACTACCGAGTTAGGTGGCACGTCCGCGCTTTCGACCATGCTCATGGCTTCATGCTTATTGGGATCAAACGGCGTGCCTTGTGGATCAATCAGCAAGACGCCATATTTTTCGATGGTGGTGAGCAAAGACTTCAGCGTCAGATCTACGCCTTCATAAATAGCTTTAAAGGCTTCATTTTCTTTATCAGTGTGCTCAAGGGCACGCTCTAAGCTGTCGATCACGGGCAATAAGTCACCGGCAAATTTTTCAAGCGCAAATTTTTGTGCCTTTTCGACATCTTGTGCGGCGCGGCGGCGCAGGTTTTCCATTTCCGCCAAGGCGCGCAGCGCTTGGTCTTTTTCGCTTTGGGCACGCTCATTTGCGGCAGCAAGTTGCAGCTCTAACGCGGCGACTTCTGCAGCATCGGCTTGCAACAATTCGCCCTCAACTTCGGGTTCTGCATTCATGTCTACTGTTAACGGCTCTTGCTCTGCGCCCTGCTCTACTTCAGGCTGATGTTTGTTATCGCTCATCTTGTCTCCCATCTAATTTTTTCTGGCTTGCAGCTTATATGGGGGAGCCAGTGGCATAATTCAAGAGAATATTTTTATCATTGCCCCTCATCGGTAGCACTAACGCAGCGGGTTATTTAGAATGAGGATTATGCGGCCCAATATTTAGCTGGCCACCTTACTCATTTCATCCTTTATGCCAGGTCGATATTTATGGAAAGCGAATTTAATACCATAGCGCTGATAGGAAAACCCGATCACGAAGGCGCCAACCAAACCTTGGTGGCCTTATATAAGCACATTGCCGGTTTAGGCTTAAATGTGGTGATCGAACGCCGCGTAGGCGAACAACTGGCCCTAGACGGCGTAGAACTGCTAGAAATGGTCGAGCTGGGCGAGCGTGCCGACTTGGCCATAGTGGTGGGCGGAGACGGCAACATGCTCGGCGCGGCGAGAGTACTGGCTCGATTTGACGTGGCCGTGGTGGGGGTTAACCGTGGTAATTTAGGCTTTTTAACGGATTTATCTCCGCACAGTTTTGAGCAACCATTAGAGCGCCTACTCGCCGGTGATTATCAAGCGGAGCAGCGTTTTTTACTGGAAACCCAAGTGCACCGTCACGGCCAACTCAAGGCCAGCAACACTGCCATGAATGAGGCTGTGCTCCATCCCGGTAAAATTGCCCATATGATTGAGTTTGAGGTTTATATTAATGGCATTTTTATGTACAGCCAGCGTGCCGATGGCATGATAGTGGCCACTCCCACCGGCTCAACCGCCTATTCGCTGTCTGCCGGTGGCCCTATCGTCACGCCCAACCTTAATGCCATCACACTGGTCCCCATGTTTCCACATACTCTAAGTTGCCGTCCCATAGTGATCGACGCCGACTCACAGGTAAAGTTAGTGCTGTCGCCAAACAACAAAACTAGCCAAATGCTGGTCAGTTGTGACGGCCATGTGTCACTGTCCGTACAACCGGGCGATGAAATTTATATCAATAAAAGTCCGCATAAACTCAAGTTGTTGCACCCCCGCGGTCACAACTATTTTGAAGTGCTGCGCAGCAAACTCGGTTGGGGCAGCAAATTGTTTTAAGGCAGCGCCAGGCGCCCAGCACCAAGCGCCGAGCTAAACAAAAAAATAGCCGCAGCGTTAAGCGTTAGCCGTCTTTCTGAGGCCGGTCATGACCTCAGTGAACTGTTTTTAGCTTGGTGCGGGGTGCTCGGCGCTTGCAGCTGCACTTTACTCTTGCCACTGTACAAAACCACAGTATACTGTTTTTATACACAGTACACTTTGTGCAGGGGACTTATCATGTTGCTTCAGCTCACCATCAGTAATTTTGCGATTGTTTCTTTTCTTGAGCTGGACTTGCGTGCCGGCATGACCAGCATTACCGGTGAAACCGGTGCCGGTAAGTCCATTGCCATTGATGCACTGGCCCTAGCTCTGGGTGAGCGCGGAGACTCAGACTCGGTAAGGCCAGGGGCCGATAAAGCCGATATTAGCGCCCGCTTTCGTATCGATAAACTGCCCCGCGTGAAAGCTTGGCTCAATGAGCAAGAGCTGGATGAACAAGATGAATGCATCTTGCGCCGTACCTTAACTCGTGAAGGCCGCTCCCGCGGCTACATCAACGGCATGCCGGTCCCCTTGACGCAATTAAAAGCACTGGGCGCGTTATTGATCAATATTCATGGTCAACATGCCCACCACGCCTTACAAAAATCAGATTTTCAGCGCGGCCTGCTCGATGCCTATGCAGGTCATCATCAGCTGCTGCAAAAGTCGAGCAAGCATTATCAACTGTGGCGCCAGCTCAGTAATGAGCGCAAGCAACTCAAACTAGAGCAGGCTCAGTGGCAAGCCCAGCGTCAGCTACTGGAATATCAAGTGGCCGAGCTTGATGAATTAGCCTTAAGCGAAGATGAGTTTCCGGAGTTAGAAGCCGAGCATGCGCGCTTGGCTAATGGTGCCGAGTTGTTAAGTGATTGTCAGCTGGCGTTGAACATTTTAGGCGATGGCGATGATAACAATGCCCTACAGCAATTGCGCCAAGGCCTAAAAGTCGTGACAGACCTGTGCCAAATGGATTCATTATTAACGCCTGTTCAAGAAATGCTCGAGAGCAGCCTTATTCAATTAGAAGAAGGCCACATAGAGCTAAGTCGCTATTTAGATCGCTTAGAGCTGGACCCTGAACGTCTGTTTGAGGTGGAAGCGCGCATGACTAAAGTGATGGAGCTGGCCCGTAAACACCATGTGCAGCCCGTAGAGTTATCGCAGTTTCATCAGCAGATAAAAAACCAACTCACCGACATGGACAATAACGATCATCGGCTAGAAGCGCTAGACGAAGAAGTAGACTTGGCCAAAGCACAATTTTTACAAGCCGCCGAGCGACTCAGTCACAGCCGTCAGCGCTACGCGCAATCGCTGAATAGCCAAATTACCCAAAGCTTGCATCAACTGAGCATGGAGCACGGTCGCTTTGAAATTACCGTAACCGCCGATAACAGCGCAGGATTCTCGCCCTTGGGCATAGATAAAGTCGACTTTTTGGTGAGCACTAACCCAGGTCAGCCTATGAGTCCCTTGGCGAAAGTGGCCTCCGGCGGCGAGCTATCACGCATTAGCTTGGCCATTCAGGTAATTACTGCGCAGAAGGTAGAAACTCCGACGCTAATTTTTGATGAAGTAGATGTGGGCGTCAGCGGGCCAACGGCCGCCGTGGTGGGAAAACTATTACGCCAACTTGGCGATTCGACCCAAGTATTGGTGATCACCCACCTGCCCCAAGTGGCAGGCAACGGGCATCAGCATTACTTTGTCAGTAAAGACAGCGATAAACATGAAACCCAAACCCGTATGCAAGAGCTGGATACCAACAGCCGCTTGCAGGAGCTGGCACGCTTGCTCGGTGGCGATAAAATTACTGCCAATACCTTGGCCAATGCTCAAGAGCTATTGGTTAGCTAAACATTAACCGTGAGGCGTAAGGCGTGAGGCGTGAGGCGTGAGGCGAAAAATACAGCGCTAAGCGCCCAGCACCGAGCTCAAAAATGCTCTACGTGAAGTAACAACGAATACTGACCAAAAAGCCCCGAATCGTAACGACTCGGGGCTTTTTTAATGGTCAATAAACCTGAAAGCAGCACTTGGCCTAAACCAAACGGCGGGCAGCACCGATCACTATCTCAATCGCCTGTTGCTCTGCGGCTTGTACTTGCACGGGATTGGGAATTTCTTGCTCACAGCGATTAACGATTACCCCAGCCACACAGCCAGCCTTTAATCCCTGACTGGCACAGAAGGTAAACAAGGTGGCCGACTCCATCTCATAATTGAGCACTCCCATGGCCTGCCACTCAGCAAGGCTGCCTTGCAGACTCGCCGTCACTCGGCCAGAGTAGGTGTCGTAGCGCTCTTGACCAGGGTAAAAAGTATCAGACGAGGCAGTAATGCCCACATGCGGGCTTAAGCCCAACTCGCGCGCCGCATCCACCAGCGCACAGCTGCAATCAAAATCCGCCACTGCAGGATATGCCAAGGGTGCAAAATGTAAACTCGCGCCATCTAGGCGCACCGCCGCGTTGGTGACTATCATGTCGCCCACATTAATCGTGGGCTGAATCGCCCCGGTGGTACCAATGCGCAAGAACGTGGTCACGCCCAGTTGCGCCAGCTCTTCCAAGGCAATAGAGGTAGAAGGCCCGCCAATACCGGTTGAGCATACCACGACCGCTTTGCCATCCAGCTCACCAAGCCAAGATGTAAATTCACGATGACTGGCCAGCAAACGCGGATTAGCGAGATGTCCCGCAATGCGGGCAACCCGGTTTGGATCGCCGGGCAATATGGCCAAGCGTGCGCCCTGCAAATCGGCAGTCGTGATCCCGAGATGAAATACCTGTGTCGTCATAAATTGTCGCTTCACGATTAGAAATAAATGCAGCTTAACCTAAGGCCGCGCTGCCTCTCAAGGTCCAGCAGCTTAAGTGACCACCAAATTTAAGCCAAGACGCTCAGCTCTCTGAGCGGGCAAAAACCAACACAGCAACACATAATGGCCGCCAGCCAAAATATAACTGTCGCTTGTGCTTTTACAAGGTCAGCTACAGTCGCTATCATGGCCACAAGTCACACAGGATATAGTGCCCATATGCAACTCAAAACCTTGATTTTACCGATAATGTTAACCCTGCCTCTGATGGGTTGCGGTCTGGTATATAAAATAGATATTCCACAAGGCAACTACATAGAAGCCAAACAAGTTGATCAGCTACGCCGCGGCATGAGTCAAGAACAGGTCCGCTTTTTGCTCGGTAACCCCATGAGCTTAGACAGCTTCAATCATGAACGTTGGGTCTATCTGTACTACTTTAAACCCGGTCGCGGAGAAGTAGAACAAAAGCAGCTGGTGCTGGAGTTCAATAACGGTGCGCTAATGTCAGTAGGCGGCGATTACCCCGCACCCATCGACTTCGCTCAAGGCTTATAACGATGATTACCTCGGCAACTCAGCGGCTTTGAGGCAATAAATAACCTAACTACATCATCATGCCGGACACCCGTCCGGCCTGTTTCAACTCGCGCTTCCTATTTTATTATTCCTTAAGCTCGTCTTCTGCTTGCGCACTGTCTTTGCTCGCTCTCACGCTAGCTCTGCCTGGATTGGGCCGCCCACCGGTGACCTTATCGGCACGCCCTTCTTCTTTGGCTTGCTCGGCACGGCGGCGACGAATATCTTTAGGATCCGCTAATAAAGGTCGATAAATTTCGACTCTGTCCCCTGCCCGCAGGTGGCTATCCAGTTTAACCTGACGGCCAAATACACCGACCATGTTAGTATCTAGGTCAATCTCAGGAAACTGCTGCAAAATGCCAGACTGGTCGATAACCTGCTGTACATCACAATCTGCTGCCACCTTAAGGCTTAACACCACTTGCTTATAAGGCAGCGCATACACCACTTCAACCTGAATAAGACTCATGGCCATACACCTCTCTGGCTCGCTCACTAAAAGAATGCACCATGGCATTGGCCAGCTCTTTAAAGATGCCGCCAAAGGCAAATTCCACTAACCGAGACGTAAATTCAAAATACAATTCTAACTCGACTTTACAGGCATCTTCGTCCAATGCCGTGAAAGTCCAACCGCCATTTAGTGCTTTAAAAGGTCCGTCCACTAACTCCACACGAATATGGTTAAAAGGCGTTAATACATTGCGGGTGGTAAAAGTTTTACGAATGCCCGCCTTAGATACATCCAAGGCCGCAGTAATGGTATTATCGGACTGCGAGACCACACGGCTTGCCACACAACCTGGTAAAAACTGCGGATAAGCGTCAATATCATTGACCAACTCATACATTTGTTGTGCACTAAACATCACTAAGGCACTGCGAGTAATACTCGGCATAATCTCTCCTGACAGCAAATCGACTCGATTTTAACATTAATCTTAGTTGGACTCACGGCTGTCGAATCAAGACAATTAGGCTGATATAACCGCAGAATCATCACGAAATACGTATGAAAAACACGCAGTTGCTGTATCAGCAATTCCAAAGCCATCATTGGCCCCGTATAATGGCGCTACTATGACAAAAAACAAAGCGAAGAAAAAAGTCGGTTCCAGCACCATTGCCCTCAATAGGAAGGCACGGCACGAATATTATGTCGAAGAAAAATATGAAGCTGGGCTGGAGCTACAAGGATGGGAAGTAAAAGCGATGCGGGCAGGCAAAGCCAATATCGCCGATTCTTACGTATTTATACGTAATGGCGAAGCCTTCTTGTTTGCCGCCACCATTACTCCCCTTAACATGGCCTCTACTCACGTAGTGTGCGATCCCATGCGCTCGCGTAAGCTGTTACTTAAACGGCGCGAGCTCGACCGGTTAGCCACCCTGCTTGACCGCGATGGGTATACCTTGGTGCCGCTGGCGCTATATTGGTCTCAGTCTTGGGTGAAAATTGAAATTGGCTTGGTGAAAGGTAAAAAAGACCACGACAAGCGTCAAGATGTGAAAGAGCGGGACTGGAAGCGCGAAAAAGACCGCATGATGAAACATAAAAATCGTTAATACTTGTGATTTGGCAAAAATTGCCATACCATAAACGAACTTGGGGCTGATTCTGGATTCGACGAGATTCTCGAACTCCTAGGTGCATGCCGAGGTGCGATAGGCCTCGTTAAAAAATCGCAAAAAAATAGTCGCAAACGACGAAAACTACGCACTAGCAGCTTAATAACCTGTTAGAGCCCTTCTACCCTAGCTTGTCTGTGACTTAGGGAATTGGAAGGTCATATCTCACAGAATCGTGTGGAAATCGTGCCTGACGGTGGAAGCATTAAAACTAATTTAGGCTAGTTATTCTGTGGCGTGTCTGTCCGCAGCAGATGGCGAATGTAATGACTGACTACGCATGTAGTACCGACGATGTAGGTTTTTCGGACGCGGGTTCAAATCCCGCCAGCTCCACCAATCGATTGGAAAGGCCCCTAACGGGGCCTTTTTTATGTCTAATCAATAGGTTACGCTATATCAGATAAACCTGATTTACAGCCAAAAAAGCCTTAAGTGTCACACCTACTGTCACACCTACTGTCACAGCTAGTGTCACAGCTAGTGGCACACCTAGTGGCACAAGTTGTGCCTCACCTAGTTGGCTGGGCTGGACACTCACGCTACGACCAACGCCATCAAGGTCGAATCTCAACGGCCTTTTGCTTTCTGTAAGGCGATGCAATGGGCTGGCTTTACTAAACCTGCGCCATTAGAATCGCTAAAAGTCACATCTTCAGCCACGTTAGCTGATCACATATCGGTTTATGCTGCCTAATGTCTAGTAAGTCTCTTCCCAAGTTTAAACTGCGCGGCCTTATTCTAGTGCTGGCGGTGTTCAGTGTGCTCATTACCTTGGGCAACAGTTTTTATGCCACCTATGAAGTACAACGCTCATTACTCATTAACAATACGCTAGAAGCGAACCGCGTGTATGCGGCTAAGTTAGCGGAAGTCACCGATGTGTTTCTGGATATGGCTCAAGACCGATTGGCTTACAGTGCCGAGATGCTCAGTGACCAAATGCATTCAGAAGCCGGCTTAGTGGCGGAAGTTCGCCGTTTGCAAGAACCCACGAACACCTTTAACTCTGTGGTGGTGGTTAATGATAAAGCAAGGGTGCTGGCGGTTTCTCCCGAAGCACTGGGCCTGAGTGGCGAGACACTGCACTCACGCCAGGCTCGTTTGTCTATCGCAGCCCGAGCACCAGTGATCACAGACCCCTTTATTTCTGCTGCTGGCAATTATTTGATCAGTTTGTCTCATCCTATTTTTGCTGCTAATGGTGAGTACTTAGGCTATATCGCAGGCTCCATCTACTTACAGCAAAAAAACATTCTTAACGATATTCTTGGCAAACATTATTACCAAGATGGTTCCTACTTGTATGTGGTGGATCGCAATAAGACCTTAATTTACCATCCAAATCCTGAGCGCATTGGCCAAAGAATTGAGCATAACCCCGCCATTGACGAGGTGATTGCCGGCAACGAAGGCGCTTATAGGGTCACTAACTCTCAAGGGGTGGCCATGCTAGCCGGCTTTGCCCCTGTGACTAACGCAGGGTGGGGAGTCGTCGCGCAAAGGCCTAATACCATGACGCTGGCGGGCCTTGATGGTCATATTATTAAGGTGTTCTTAAAAAGCCTGCCCTTGGTGCTACTAACGTTATTGGGCATCTGGCTCTCTGCACTGCTCATTTCGCGGCCCTTGTGGCAGTTGGCTAGCGGCACTCGACAGATAGATAACACTCCATTAAATAATGCTCAGATTAATAACAGGACCACGCAAGATAATATCTCGCACATTAACTCTTGGTACTTTGAAGCCGCTCAACTAAAGCGCGCCATTATAAAAAGTATGGGGTTACTTAACGATAAAATTAGCCAGTTGCACAGCGATAGCCATACGGATGCGATGACGGAATTATTAAATCGTCGCGCCATGACGCAAGTGCTCGATAGCTATCAGCAAGCGCACACCCCTTTTTCAGTCATCACCTTAGATATCGACCTTTTTAAGCGTATTAATGATACTTATGGTCATGATGTGGGTGATGAGGTAATCAAGAAACTGGCGCAATTGATGCGCCTTCAAGCACGAAAAGAAGACCAGTTATGCCGCAGCGGTGGGGAAGAGTTTATGATTTTCTTACCCAACACCTCCCAAGATACTGCTGTTAGGGTAGCCGAACGGCTCAGAGAGCTGATAGCGGCCACCGATATCCCTACTGTAGGCACCATTACTGTTTCTTTGGGCGTAGGGCATTGGTCGGGGGCTGACTCAGCCACAAGTATCAATGATACTTTAAAACTGGCAGACCAGGCACTGTATCAAGCCAAACAACAGGGCCGTAATCAAACTGTGGCGCTATAAGCGATCAGAAATAAGTTGCGCAGGGATAGATGGCTATTGAGTTAAAAGCGCTGGCGTTAGCCAAGCGCCTTGGTGCTAGTGGCGTTATCAATGATATCTAGCTGTTCAACTTGCTCGGCAGGTAGCGGCTTTGCATACCAATAGCCTTGATATAAACCACAGCCATTAGCTAACAGTATGTCGCGCTGTACTTCGGTTTCAACACCTTCGGCAATCACTTCTAAGCCTAAGCTGGTAGCCATAGCAATCACGGCTCTAATAATCGCCAAGCTGCTGGTGTCTTCCGGCAAACCCCGCACAAAAGATTGGTCGATTTTGAGTTGGTCCAGCGGCAATTGTTGTAAATATTGCAGCGACGAATAACCGGTACCAAAATCGTCGATGGAAAAACGAATCCCTGCTTGCTTAAGTTGGCGCATCCGCGCAATGGCTTGCTGCATATCCGTCACCAGCATAGATTCTGTCAGCTCCAGCTTCAGGCGCTTAGGATCAGCGCCAGTGTCACTGACCACGTTCAATACTTCTTCGACAAAGCCATGCTGATACAGTTGTGCCGGACTAATATTCACCGACACCGTAATCTCACTAAAAGCCGGCAACCGCGTCCATTTCGCCATTTGCTCACAGGAGCGAAGCAGCACAACACTGTCTATTTGGCTCATGATACCCGCCGCCTCTGCCACATCGATAAAGGCGGCGGGTGATAAAAGCCCGCGCTTGGGATGATGCCAACGCACTAAGGATTCGACGCCAATTAACTGGCTATCACTGTTAAATTGCGCTTGAAAGTAAACACCAAACTCCCGCGCTTCTAAGCCGCGAATAATGTCTTCTTCTAATAATAAGCGCTGAGAAATCGTCTCTTGCATATGGGGGTCAAAGAAACGGCGCTCCCCCTTACCGGCATCTTTCGCCGCATACATAGCCAGCTCAGCTTGGCGGATTAGCTCTTCAGGCGCGTCATTAAAGCCATCTAGTGCGACTATGCCTAAACAAGCACTGCTGCGCAGCTTTTGCCCGCCGTGGGTATAGGGCTGATCCAACATCGCCAGTAACATTTGGCTGTGGCGCTCTAAGCGGGCCATAAGTTGACGTTGGTCGTCCGCTTGAGCACTGAGCACCAGCACAAATTGGTCACTGCCTAAGCGAGCTAGGCTATCTTGCTCGGTGAGCACTTTTCGTAACTGATTGGTCACATGCAGCAACAATTTATCGCCCACTGCATGGCCCCAGAGATCGTTAATATTTTTAAATTGATCTAAGTCGATAAAAATAATGGCGCCTAACTGATGGCTATTAGCACTCTCTCTTTGGGTTTTTCTGATACTGGTCAGCAACAGTCGTCGGTTGGGTAACCCAGTTAAACTGTCGTAATAAGCCAAGTCATGAATTTTTTTGGCGTTTTCTTTTTCCGCACTCAAATCGGTAATACTGGCAACATAATGGCTCACCTGTTCTTGTTCATCTTTCACGGCACTAATAGAGAGTAATTGGGGATAAATTTGCCCTGATTTACGTTTATCATAAATCTCGCCCTGCCAGTGACCTTGGTTATTAATGTCGTGCCACATCTCTTGATAAAAGGCACTGTCGTGTTGGCCAGAGCTAAAAATGCTCGGTGTCTTACCCAAGACTTCGGTTTCGCTATACCCCGTAATCTCACTAAACGCCTGATTAACACGCAAGATGCGATTATGTTTATCGGTTACCAACATGCCTTGAAAACTATCAAATGCCACCGCGGCAATACGCAGGTCAGTTTCTCCCTTTACTCGCTCACTAATATCACGGGTGAGTATCACCACGGCACGCGCTTCTCCTGCACGAGTTTCAAGGGCTTGCGCCACGCTTTCAAATGTACGCTCGCCCTCATCTTGCTGCAGCTCAAACAACATATGGGTAACTTTGTGCTCGCTAATCGTGCGGGAAATAAAAGCCAGCAACCGTTGGGCATGCTCGCGAGGAAATACATCGCTGACATTTTGACCGACGCGGCGCACATCTTTACTACCGGGAAATATAATATTGTCGGGCATGATATCCAGATAAAATCCATCTTCATCAATCACACTCATCATATCCGGCAAAGCACTGGTAATGGCCAATAACCGTGCTTGGCTGACCCGCAATGCACGCTGCTCTTGTTGACGATGCTCGGTATCTCTGAGAATAAAAATCAGCATCAAGGTCAAAGGCATGGCAACCACTAAAAAAGGCAGGGTCATGGATAGTACATGCGCCTGTAATTGGGGCTCAACACTGTAATAAATCACACTAATACTGATGCTATTGAGAAATAAACTAGCAGGCAACAAATAACCGAAAGTCAGCGAAAATCGCGTATTCACTAAGGCGTATTTACCGATAAGCCCCAAGGACAGCGCTATCAGCATGCTTATTACACTGATTAAGCTATTAGCGTCGTTAAACCACAACTTAAACGCCCCCGCTAGCACTAACGCCAAGCCACCGGAGAGCAGACCACCAAATAAGCCGGCAACAAAGATAACCGCATCCCCTACATCCAGCAGTACGCCAGGCCCAATGCTAAATGGCATCGACATGCAGGCGATAGTAATAATGCCAAACCAGACGCCGGTGGTCAGCGTTAATAAACGCGGATGTGCCTGCATTTTTCGCATATTCATGGTGAGTAGCCAGCCTGATGCGAGGATCAGCATCGCCTGTTCAATAATCGATATCAGCATAGTAATTCGGCTACCTAGTTATCTAGCATGCGAGGGAAATTTATAAATATTCTCAATAAGTTATTATGAATACGACCGTATTCTATCACTGCCGCCACTTTTATATCTATACGCCTAAAAAGCTAATTAGCAGTTTGCTATTTTACGGAGTGTCGCTTCAAATTCTGTATATCTCAGTCTCTCATAAAAAGCATCAGACTCGAACTTACCTCAAGAAGCCGGGGCACCTAATTTTGCGCTTACACAGCAGCTTGTAAAATGTGGTTTATACTTAGTCCGAGCTTAAGAGTAGTAATACGGATATTCGACTGCACGCAGCTGTGTTTTACAGAAAAACATAACCATACCGTTTATCTGCCATAAAACAGCTCGCAATAAGCATATTGAAGGGGGTAAGCCATGTTTTTGAATCGAATTTGGGGTTTGTATACACAGCCTAAAGTACAGTGGCACACGGTAGACCGCCAACATGAGAGTTTACGCTACAGCTTAATCCACTTAGCCGTGATCGCACTAATACCCACCATCTGCGCTTACCTTTCGACAACCATGATTGGTTGGAATTTTGGTACCACTAACAGCACCAATATTTTGCTCACACCTCAAAGCGCCTTAGCCATGGCGATAAGCATGTATGTGGGGTTAATTTTCGGCGTTTTCGCCCTCGCCTACCTTATTTTTTGGATGGCAAGCACCTTTGGTGCTAAACCAAGTTTTGCAAACAGCATAGAGCTTGCTGCCTATACGGCTACACCCTTATTTATGGCTGGTTTTGCTTTGTTCTACCCTGAGCCTATCGTGATCATGGTGGTGGGTTTGCTGGGCGTTGCCTACTCGGTTTACCTTTTGTATACGGGCATCCCTATCGTGATGCGTATTCCTGAAGATCGCGGCTTTATTTATGCAAGCTCGGTGATCACAGCAGCACTGGTACTGTTAGTCTGCCTGATGACGGCGACCGTATTAATTTGGAGTTGGGGCTTTGGCCCTATGTATATGAACTAACTGACTATATGAACGAAATGGTGTTCATCATTAATAAAAAAGGGGCCTTAATGGCCCCTTTCTATTAGCTCACCCGCTGATTAATCAGGCTTCGCCTTCGTTATACATCGCCAAATGCGCGTCATCTTGGCAGTCTGCATGCTTAACGTTATCGTTGCGTAACGCATTTTGCTCATCTAAATAAGCTTGGTCCACATCTTGCGTCACGTACTCGCCGGTAAAGACTGAGGTTTCAAAGTGACGCAGCTCAGGATTAAAGTGGCGCACTGCATCTTCGAGGTCTTCAAGCTCTTGAAAAATCAGCCCATCTGCACCTATTAATTGACAGATTTCGTCAACTTCGCGGCCATAGGCAATCAGCTCATTCACCGATGGCATGTCGATGCCATACACATTCGGGAAGCGAATTTCTGGTGCGGCTGAGGCAAAGTAAACTTTTTTCGCCCCCGCTTCGCGGGCCATTTTAATAATCTGCTCTGAGGTGGTGCCCCTTACTATTGAATCATCAACTAGCAGCACATTTTTGCCGGCAAACTCAGAATGTATGGCGTTGAGTTTACGGCGCACCGATTGCTGACGTTGCAGCTGGCCGGGCATAATAAAGGTACGGCCAATATAGCGATTTTTTACGAAGCCTTGGCGATAAGGCAAGTCCAGATTATGCGCAATTTCCAACGCAATATCGCACGAGGTTTCGGGAATGGGGATCACCACATCAATATCGAAGTCTTCCCACTCACGGGCAATTTTTTCGCCGAGTTTCTGGCCCATGCGCGCTCGCACCGCATACACAGACACTTTATCAATAAAAGAGTCAGGACGCGCAAAGTACACATATTCAAAAATACAAGACTGATGCTGAGGCTCATCGGCACATTGCTGGGTAAACAGCTCACCTTGCTGAGTAATGTAAATGGCTTCACCGGGGGCTACGTCGCGGATCAGATGAAAACCCACCGCATTGAGCGCCACACTTTCTGAGGCCACCATATACTCAACACCACCCTGCTCACAGTCACGCTTGCCGAGCACTAAAGGTCTAATACCGTTAGGGTCACGAAACGCCAGCATGCCATGGCCAATAATAACGGCGACCACCGCATAGGCACCGCGCACTTTTTTGTGCACAGAGCTAATAGCGGCAAACACATGACTGGGTTCTAGATGCAGATCGAGAGTCTGTTGATCGAGCTCATGAGCGAGGACATTGAGCAAAATTTCAGAATCTGAGGTGGTATTGATGTGGCGACGCGCCACGCGAAACTGTTCTTCTTTTAGCTCGCGAGCGTTAGTCAAGTTGCCATTGTGCGCCAAGGTAATGCCAAAGGGGGAGTTGACATAAAAAGGCTGGGCTTGGGCCACACTGCTGCTGCCTGCAGTTGGGTAACGTACATGGCCAATACCAACGTTACCAATTAAACGCGCCATGTGTCGCTCTTCAAACACTTCGCGTACTAGGCCATTGGCTTTGCGTTGGCGCAACGTGTCACCAGCAATGGTCACTATGCCTGCGGCGTCTTGACCTCTGTGTTGCAGTACAGTTAAGGCGTCATAAAGCGCCTGATTTACTGGAGTCGTACCTTGAATACCGACAATCCCACACATGTATTCATTTCCTCAATTCATTATGGCTTGGGGGGTAAAAAGCTGGATGAATTTTGCACCAGGCTGAAGAACCACTGGATAACAATACCAAATTCGGGAATTAACACAGACTGTTGCCACCACAGACTATGAGAAAATCCGGTCATGGTATCGATAAAAAACAATAACGCGGCCACGATCAAGACACCGCGAACGGCACCAAAACACACGCCAAGCACCCGATCAGTGCCCGACAGGCCAGTTTTATCGACTAACTGACCCACAATATAATTGATGAGTGCGCCTAAAATGAGGGTTAATACAAACAGGACGGCAATGGCGGTGCCGTTGCGTATCAGGGGATCTGAGATATCGAGCAGAGCGCTAAGATCAGCATAAAATTGACTAGCAACGAAGAACGCCGCCAACCAGGTAGCCAGTGACATGGCTTCTTTTACGAACCCTCTGACTAAGCTTACGACTGCTGACAGGGCAATAATACCCAGAATTACAAAGTCTATCCAAACCATCATTTGTTGCCGAGGACCTCGTTAAGGGGCTGTATTCTACCAAAGGAGAATGACAAAAAGCGAAATAAAAACGGATAAATATTCTTCAACATCAAACTATTCTCTTGCTCGCCCTCGTTAAATAAAAAAGGTTCGGCGCAGTGACCCACGCCGAACGCCTCTTGGTGATTATCTGACTAACGTAACAAAATAATCTGTCTAACAGGTCAACTTACAGGCCGTTATAAAAAGTAGCGGCACCTGGCCCCACTGGCAGGCCGAATACAAAGACCCACAGAAAGAATAACAAGCTCCATCCTAACAAAAATACTATCGAATAGGGCAGCATCATGGCCATCAGCGTGCCTATACCTAAGTCTTTCTTATACCGAGCCGCCACCGCCATAATCAAGCCAAAGTAGCTCATCATGGGGGTAATAATATTGGTGGTGGAGTCACCAATGCGGTACGCCGCTTGGATCACTTCCGGCGAGTAGCCCACCAGCATCAGCATGGGCACAAAAATAGGGGCCGTTACTGCCCACTGGGCAGAGGCCGAGCCCAGCATCAGATTAATAAAGCCGCACAGTACGATAAAGCACATCATCAGCAAAGGACCGGTCAGGCCAATGTTTTGTAAGAAGGTAGCGCCCTGCACTGCTACCACGGTACCAAAATTGGTCCAGCTGAAAAACGCCACAAACTGCGCCGCAAAAAACACCAACACTATGTACATACCCATAGAGCTCATGCTTTTCGACATGGCATCAATCACATCACGATCGCTTTTCATGGTGCCCATCATGCGGCCATATACAAAACCGGGAATGGCAAAGAACACGAAAATAAAGGCTACTATGCCCTGTAGAAACGGGGAGCCGGCGATCTCACCCGTGACCGGATGACGCAGCACACCGTTTTCGGGCACTACGGTCAGCGCCAGTAACCCACACACCACCAGCGCAGCCAGACCCGCCCCTTTAAGGGCGCGTTTCTCCGCCGGAGTCACCCGTCCCATGCCGGTCATATCGAGATCACCTGCGGCGTCGGCCTCATTATATTTACCCAGCTTAGGCTCGACGATTTTCTCGGTAACAAAGGCGCCTAACGCAGCAATAACAAAGGTACTCACAAACATGAAGTACCAGTTTACTTCTGGCCCCACCACATATTCGGGATCAATGATGTTCGCCGCCGTTTGCGTGATACCCGACAACAAGGGGTCCACCGTGCCCAAGAGCAAGTTAGCACTGTAGCCACCCGACACACCGGCAAACGCCGCCGCTAAACCTGCCAAGGGGTGGCGCCCCAATGAATGGAAGATCATCGCCGCCAGCGGGATCAGTACCACGTAACCCAACTCTGACGCCGTGTTAGAGACTATCCCCGCAAATACTACGGTAACGGTCACCATGCGTTTGGACGCATTCATCACCAAACCGCGCATCGCAGCAGACAAGAGACCAGAATGCTCGGCAATGCCTACGCCCAGCAGCGCGACCAGTACTGTGCCCAAGGGGGCAAAGCCGGTGAAGTTGCTCACTAGGCTGCCCACAATACGCGCCAGACCTTCGCCATTTAGCAAGCTCACCACCTGGATCATGCCATCAGCGGCGCGTCCCGCGACACCTTCCGGGCGAGGGTCAGCCACACTCAATTCAAAATATCCGGCAATACCCGATGCAATTAAAATAACGGCACAGAGAATGGCAAACAAGGTTATGGGATGGGGCAATAAATTGCCTAACCATTCTACGGTATCCAAAAAGCGGGTAAATCCACCTTTTTTCTCAGCCCCACTTTTGGGAGCGCCTTTATATTCAGTTGAACGCGACGTCATGTCTTTCTCTCCATCAAACCAAGCATCTGGCATAGCCAGACAAATAGATAAGGCAACCACCAACCGAATTAACAGATGATAAAACCACCTGAAACCTTCCAGCCGAATGGTTCTGCTAGAACACCAAAAAATATTGGTGGATTATACACAGAGAGGGAGACTCATCAATGGCATATGATACTGAATTGTTACATTTTTATGAATAATATGACTACCGTCAGGTAAATTCATGAAACTATTGTGTGTTTTCGGTTTAGTCACACGCCGTAATGCGAGTTACAATGGGCTTTTATTGGTACCTGATTACGTATGAACCTCAGCCATAATGCACCCTGTTTCGGTTTGTTCTTTGTAGCTGCCCCGTCTCTTCGGCGAAGAGGACTTCGGCAGGCCAGCTCTGCTGGCTGTTACTGAGGTTTAGATTTAAACCAAAACACCAAACCGGGCCGAATAAATTGGCCCCTACAAGGTCAAAATACCAAAATGAGCCTCATATTCTTACCGAAGAGGCGGAGCCTCACTGTAACCTATTGAATTAATTGATACTGAATTCACTGAAACATAGCTGAGCTTTGTGGGTAATCAGGTACCATTAAGTAAACGCATGTCAGGCCGCGTTAGCTGTCCGTCTTAGCAAGTACTGCAGTACCAAGCTACAAACGTCAAAAAGCCGCCCGTCCCAACATAATATGCGGGACGGGCGGCTTTTTTTATGCAGAGATTAAGCGCGCAATTAACCGATAAACTGCAAACCACCCATATACGGCTGCAAGATCTCAGGTACCGCAATGCGGCCATCTGCCTGCTGATAATTCTCTAATACCGCGACTAGCGTACGACCCACGGCCAGTCCCGAACCATTCAATGTGTGCAGCAGCTGTGGCTTACCATCAGTACCACGCACCCGCGCTTGCATACGGCGCGCCTGAAAATCACCGCAGTTAGACACTGAAGAAATTTCGCGGTAAGTATCTTGCGCCGGCAACCAGACTTCTAAGTCATAGGTTTTAGCGGCACTAAAGCCCATATCACCGGTACATAGCGCCATCACGCGATATGGCAGCTTTAAGCCTTGCAGCACTTTTTCCGCGTGGCCGACCATTTCTTCTAAGATGTCCCACGAGGTATCAGGGTGCACTAATTGCACCATTTCTACTTTATCGAATTGATGCATGCGCACTAAACCACGGGTGTCGCGGCCATAAGAGCCGGCCTCGGAGCGAAAGCACGGCGAGTGGGCGGTAAATTTCAGCGGTAATTGATTGGCATCAAAAATTTCATCACGGCCAATGTTGGTCAGCGGCACTTCAGAGGTCGGGATCAGTGAGAAACGGCGCACTTTGCCTTCTTCATCGCCCTCGCCTTCGATGGCGGTATGGAATAAATCGGCAGAAAACTTTGGTAACTGACCGGTACCAAACAAGCTATCACTGTTCACCAAGTACGGCACGTAACACTCAATGTAACCGTGCTCTTGGGTATGTAAATCCAGCATATATTGCGCCAAGGCACGATGCATACGAGCGATTTGGCCTTGCATGATCACAAAGCGGGAACCTGATACTTTAACCGCGCCTTTAAAATCCAAGCCCGCTAACGCTTCACCCAGCGCCACGTGATCTTTGGGTTCAAAATCAAAGTTTGGCAACTCGCCCCACAAACGCACTTCAACGTTTTGGTCTTCATTCTTGCCAACCGGTACCGACTCATGAGGCAGGTTAGGCAGTGCAGCACTAAACGCTTCAATGTCATTAAGTAACTTATCCAGCTCAACTTTACAGCCGTCTAGCTCATCATTAATGTTTGAAACTGCCGCCTTTAAGGGGGCAATGTCTTCGCCATTACGCGCCGCCAAACCAATGGCTTTGGAGCGGGCATTACGATCGGCTTGTAACTCTTGAGTACGGGATTGCAAGGACTTGCGCTGTTCTTCGAGGTTATTAAACACAGAAATGTCGAGCGTAAAGCCACGGCTTGCCAGCCGCGCTGCCGTGTCGGCGATGTCGCCGCGCAGGTATTTGGAATCCAGCATGAGTTACCTTATTAAATGCGAGGGTGTGCAAGAGCCATCGAGACTATGCTCGGGTGAGTCTAGCAGCACGGAAAATTAACATTGTTAAACTAGGTTAAGTTTAACAGCCCCTCGCCTGCGAGCCAACTAAGGTCTATGGCTCTTTTACCGCTAGCCGCCCGCTTGTTGGTCAAGGTTTTTCAAATAATCGAGCTTGGCTTTTATCTTCTGCTCAAAACCGCGCTCATTAGGCTGATAATATTGTCGGCCAGCAATGGCATCGGGCAAATAGGTGGCACCCGCCGCATAGGCCCCCGGCTCATGGTGGGCATAACGATACTCGGCGCCATGCCCCAGCTCTTTCATTAACTTAGTGGGGGCGTTACGCAGATGCATGGGCACCTCAAAATCTGGCAGTTCTTTGGCATCTTTTAACGCTTGGTTCCACGCGGTGTAAACCGCATTACTCTTGGGCGCACAGGCTAAATAAATAATGGCTTGCGCAATGGCGCGCTCCCCTTCAGCAGGCCCCACCCGCGTAAAGCAATCCCAAGCTGCCAGTGCTACGTCCATGGCTTTAGGATCGGCAAGCCCTATGTCTTCTGAGGCGATGGCCAACAAGCGACGGGCAATATACAAAGGGTCACAGCCGGCACTCACCATACGCGCATACCAATATAAACCAGCATCGGGATTAGAGCCGCGAATTGACTTATGAATCGCCGAAATTAAATCGTAATACAGGTCGCCTTGATTATCAAAACGCGCCAGTCGCTCGCCGGTCACTTCCGCCAACAAGCTCAAGTCGACTCGGCATTGCCCCTCCACAGATACGGCCATGTCCGATAACAGCTCAAGATAGTTCAACGCTTTGCGACCATCACCGTCCACCAATTGCGCCAAGGCGCTTTGTACGCCTTCCTCTAGCACAATATGTCGCTCTACCAAGATGGAGTCGTCGCTTAGCGCCTGCACGATCATTTGCTCGATGGCAGCAGGCGCTAAACGCTTCAGCAAATAAACGCGCGCGCGCGACAGCAAAGCGTTATTGAGCTCAAACGAGGGGTTTTCGGTGGTGGCACCAATAAAGGTGACGGTACCGTCTTCAATATGGGGCAAAAATGCATCTTGCTGAGATTTATTAAAGCGGTGTACTTCATCAACAAACAAGATAGTGCGCCGACCTGCTAACTTATGTTCGCGGGCGCGCTCGATGGCGGCGCGAATTTCTTTTACACCGGAGGTCACCGCGGAGACCCGCTCCACTTCGGCATCACAATACAGGGCTATCAACTCAGCCAGCGTGGTTTTGCCGGTACCCGGCGGGCCCCACAAAATCATGGAGTGGCAGTGTCCGGCTTCCAGAGCTCGGCGCAGTGGTTTATCCGGCCCTAAAATATGGTCTTGGCCCAGATATTGCTCTAAGCGTTGCGGACGCATGCGCGCGGCTAACGGGCGAAAGTCATCTTGTTCAAAGTCGAGACTCAAGGTGCTCATCATTCATCTCCACAAAAATGGCAACAGATCCAGCACTCGGCCAGCAGCCTTTAGCAACGCGGCGGGCCTAATATGAGTAACACTGTGGGCCTAACGGGGTCTCTATAGAGGGGGAAGTGTAAAGGCTGACGCCTGAGGGGTAAAGCTGAGCGCGTTGGTACGCAGAGTTGGCCCAATAGCACGGCAAAAAAATACCGAGCTGCTTGAGCTCGGTATTCTCTATTTACTTAACGCTTGGCGCTTAATATTTAGCGTTGATCATCAACCATCACGCCTTTTGGCGGCGTAAAGGTAAAGCTGGTGTTGCTTACCTTAGGCTGAGTGTTGATATTTTTTAAGGTGAAATCACTGCGCTGACCGCCTGACTCCAACACACTGAAACGTTCAATGCGATTTCTCGCATCAAAGCGCAGACTAAACTGGCTGATCAGCTCGCTGGGATCTTTACTGGCCACGATAAAATCTGCACCTTGGCGCGTCACTTCATAATCCTGCCAGCGTTTGCCATCACGACCGGCAATCAATAAGAAAGGCGTGTTCTGAATCGCTTGCTCCAGTGGCGCTATGCTCACTTGCTCCACAAAAGGGTCATACATCCACACGCTTTTGCCGTTTGAAACAATCAAGCTCTCATCGGGGGACACTGTGTGCCAGCGAAACTGATCGGGTCGTGCCAACTGCATGGTGCCCTTGCCGGTTTGCATCGGCTTACCTTGCTCATCAAATACTTGCTGGCTGAAATCTGCAGAGAACTGGTTAAAGCTGGCCAGTTTTTGTTGTAAGTCAGACCTAGCATCGGCCAGTGCTACCGCACTCACCGACCAAATTAAAAAACCTATTGTCGCTAATTTCTTCATTTAATTGCGCTCCCTAACTGGCGGAGGTGCCAATACTTCACGTTGACCGCTACCCATAGGCGCACTCACAATGCCAAGTTGCTCCATTCGTTCGATTAAACGAGCGGCGCGGTTGTAACCAATCTTAAACTGACGTTGCACCCCAGAGATAGAGCCGCGGCGCGTCTCTACGACATAAGCTACCGCAGCATCAAACAAGGGATCCGGTGCATCGTCGCCCTCTTCCGCTACTTCTCCTGGTAATAAGCCTTCCGGGCCCACGTCACCACTTAAAATATCTTCGATATAATTGGGCTCGCCCCGCTCTTTCCATGCCGCTACTACCTTGTGCACTTCATGGTCATCCACGAAGGCACCGTGCACCCGCGTGGGCGTGCTATCACCGGCGGGTAAGTACAGCATGTCACCCATGCCTAACAAGGACTCAGCCCCTTGTTGGTCTAAGATGGTGCGCGAGTCTATTTTGCTCGACACCTGAAATGACATACGCGTTGGAATGTTGGCTTTAATTAAGCCGGTGATCACATCCACCGAGGGTCGCTGGGTAGCCAAAATCAGGTGAATACCTGCGGCACGGGCCTTTTGGGCAATACGCGCAATTAGCTCTTCTACTTTCTTACCGACTATCATCATCATGTCGGCAAATTCATCAATCACCACCACGATATGGGGTAGTTTTTCCAGTGCCGGCGGATAGGTATCCATAGACTGAGTTGGATCCCACAGTGGATCACGGATTGGCTCACCCGCATCAATCGCCTCTTGTACCTTGGTGTTATAGCCTTGCAGGTTACGCACCCCTACCGAAGACAACAGTTTATAGCGGCGCTCCATCTCACCCACACACCAGCGCAGCGCATTGGCCGCATCTTTCATGTCGGTGACCACTTCGGTGAGTAGATGCGGAATACCTTCGTAAACCGACAGCTCCAACATCTTGGGATCTATCATAATAAAGCGCACTTCTTCCGGCGTGGCTTTATATAACATCGACAAGATCATCACGTTCACGCCCACCGACTTACCGGAGCCGGTGGTGCCCGCCACTAATACATGGGGCATTCTCGCCAAGTTCACCACCACCGGCTCGCCGGCAATGTCTTGACCCAGCACCATGGTTAACGGATGTTGGCTATTTCTAAAGGCTTCGCTGTCGATTACCTCACGCAAATACACGGTTTCTCGGCGCGTGTTGGGCAATTCTAGGCCGATATAAGGCTTACCCGGGATAACTTCTACCACCCGCACGCTGATCGCTGACAATGAACGGGCCAAGTCACGATCTAGGCTGGCAATTTTACTCACCTTAATACCCGGCGCTAAGTCCAATTCAAAACGGGTGATCACCGGCCCCGGATACACGCCCACTACGTTGGCTTGTACGTTATAGTCCGCAAGTTTAGCCTCAACTAAGCGTGCAATGCGTTCTAACTCTGCCTCACTCACCGTATGCTGGCGCGGCTTGGGTAAATCCAGTAACTCAAACGAAGGTAAAGGGCTAACACTGCGTTGCGCTCTAGGCGGCACAGCTGCCACCCGTGTGGCAGGTGCATGAGGCACAGCTTCATCATCTTTTAACCAAGGCAAATCCAGCTCCTCGTCGTCTTCTGGCCAGCCATTCGCTTGCGCTAAGGTTGCCATAGGCTGCGCTGCGGGCGGTTGCATCGCCTGCGGGCGTGCTTGCGGCGCTGCTTGTTGAATCGGTGATTGTTGAGTAGGTGCTGCTGCTTGCTGCGGCACACGAGCAGGCTTATTGACACTCGCAGCCGCTAAAAAATCTTCCGCATCCAGAAAATCATCGGTGTCCATAAAGTCATCCGCCGCCATCGAGCTGGCCGCCTCTAAGTCCACATCTGGTTCATGGTTGGCATTAAACACCGGCTCTTTACGCATCGGTGGCGCCTTCTTTTGCAGTAAAGCACGCTTAGGTGCAGCTGGCAGAGGTGCCATCAGCGGGTCGTCTTGCTCATATTCACGGCCAGCTTGCGGGACGTAATCTGCTTCGTCAGCGGTGCCACTCAAGCGCTCTTTAAACCGGCGCCAGCTCACAAAGCCTGAACTGGAATCGGAGTCTTCTGCGGTGGTATTCGCCGACTCAGGGCCCGTCACTGATTTGCCGGAGCTTTGCGTCGAGCTGGTCGTTGCCGCCAGTGGCACATTTTCCTGTGAACCACGTAAATTACTTTGCCAGTCGACGATACGCTGCGGCACTTGACTTAATAACTGCGGCGCATTGACCACACCGGCCCCGAGGCGCTCCACAATCAGCAACCAAGACCAACCGGTAAAAAAGGTAACGCCAGTGGCAAAGCCACACAACAGCAATAAAGTGGTGCCCAGTGAGCCAAAGACAGGGGCGATGGCCGAGGCCAACATGTCGCCAATTAAGCCACCGGATGAAAAGTAGTAAATGTTGCCCAAGTTCATGCTGGCCAAGGTTAAGACACTCAGCAGCAGCATTAAAAATCCGATAATGCGCAGGCTTAAGGTTAAGTAACAAATGTCACTTAACGCCCTTGGGCGCCATAAGGTTAACCAGCCAATCAGCACCATAAACAACGGCACCGCATAAGCTGAAAAGCCAAAAGAGAACAGCAAAATATCGGCCAACCAAGCACCGGCAGGACCGGCGGCATTACGAATTTCTCCGCCCCACGCAGTTTGTGACCAGCCCGGATCCGAGGGGTGATAAGACACCAAGGACAACATCATGAAGATCGCCAATAAAATAATGGTGATCAACCCGGCCTCAAACAGGCGCTGTAAACCAGACATGGGAGTAAACAGCTTTTTCTCCGCCAAACGCCCGCTCCTCACTTTTAAGTTATTCATACAATCAATGGCTGGGCTGCGACAAATAAGGTCGCCAGAGACTCAAACGACAAACGAGCGGCCAAGGCCGCTCGCAGAATCTGAGTTTATGATCAGCTCGCTTCGATAAAAATACCAGAGCCGAACCCATTAGCACAGCTTAACGGGTATTTATCACCAGACGATTGCTTTGCTTGACCTCTTCCATCACCACATAGGTGCGAGTGTCATTCACGCCTGGCAAACGTAACAAAGTTTCGCCCAACAACTTACGATAAGCCGACATATCAGCCACGCGCGTTTTCAATAGATAGTCAAAATCGCCGGATACCAAATGGCATTCTTGAATTTCTTCCAGCTTTTGTACCGCATCATTAAACTCATCAAACACATCAGGAGTGCCACGGTTAAGTGTAATCTCTACAAACACCAGCAAAGAGGCGTCTAAATACTGCGGATTAAGAATAGCAGTATAGCCTTCGATGTACCCTTGGCGCTCTAAACGACGCACGCGCTCTAAGCACGGCGTGGGGCTAAGCCCCACCCGCTTAGACAGCTCAACGTTAGAGATACGGCCGTCTTGCTGCAGCTCGTTTAATATATTGCGATCTATTCGGTCGAGATCTTTGGCCGGTCTACTGTTCAAATCCAACACTTCATCCATCCTTTGACTCATTATCGATATATTCCACTGTGAATAGTCTGACTGCATGGCACAAAACGGCAGGCTAATATTGGATTCAGTCTGCCTTTAGCAGCACTGTATCTCCTGGTCACCCAGCAGGTGCCGTCGCCATCTCGCAATGTAGAAAACAGATAAATACATAGAAAAAGCGATTATCTATTACAGCATATCTTTCAGTATCTTAACATGCTAAGTAGCTAACAGATAGCATATACGTTTGTTTTACCTCTAAAATAACCATTTAACAACTGTTTTATCCGTTCAACTCGCTTTCATCAGCCACAGGGCATTAGCTCAACAAATAAGCCGCCATTGATATAATTAACTATTTCAGCACCAATAACAGCTTTATTGGTCAAACAATCCACTTTATTACTGTTTATTGCGCATTAACTTATTAATGATATTCAAGCGAGGCTTAATTTTTAGTTATATTGCATAACTATTCGTTCTAACCCGAACTACCGGTCGCTCTAACTCCAGCTTGCCGATTGCAGTAGCATCGTCTACGCCCTTTGGCGGCTTAGCGCTAGTCTCGCTGCACAGAGCGGCCAGCTGTGGTACTTTATTCCCTTTCGGCTATCCCCTACAATCGAGCCACTATTATCTGCCTACTCTCAGGTTGGAGAAACAAATGAGCCAAGCAAAACATGCAAAACTGCTGATCTTAGGATCCGGTCCTGCAGGATATACCGCCGCCGTCTACGCGGCCCGCGCCAACCTTAATCCCGTAATGGTTACCGGTATTCAGCAAGGTGGTCAGCTGACCACCACCACAGACGTGGAAAACTGGCCAGGCGATCCCGAAGGATTGACCGGCCCCGCCTTAATGGAGCGCATGAAGGCCCATGCAGAGCGCTTTGAAACAGAGATACTGATTGATCACATCAACAGTGTGGACTTAAGCCAGCGCCCATTTCAATTAAAAGGTGACAGTGTTACCTATAGCTGCGACGCGCTGATTATCGCCACCGGCGCCTCGGCTAAGTACTTAGGGTTACCTTCTGAAGAAGCGTTTCAAGGTCGCGGTGTCTCAGCTTGTGCCACTTGTGATGGTTTCTTCTACCGTAACCAAAAAGTCGCCGTGATTGGCGGCGGTAATACTGCAGTAGAAGAAGCTCTCTATCTGTCAAATATTGCCGCTGAAGTACATTTAGTGCACCGCCGTGACGAATTTCGCTCGGAGAAAATCCTTATTGACCGTTTAATGGACAAGGTTAATAACGGCAACATTATTCTGCATACTCACCGCACCCTAGAAGAAGTGTTGGGCGACAACATGGGCGTGACGGGTGTGCGCTTAAAAGATACCCAAACCGGTAGCGAAGAAGAATTAGCACTGGCTGGGGTCTTTATCGCCATCGGCCATCAGCCCAACACCAGCATGTTTATCGATCAGCTGGATATGGAGAACGGCTACCTTAAGGTGCAATCCGGTTTACAAGGCAATGCCACCCAAACCAGCATCGAGGGCGTATTTGCCGCCGGCGACGTGATGGATCATATCTATCGTCAAGCCATTACCTCAGCCGGCACCGGCTGCATGGCCGCGCTGGACGCCGAGCGCTACTTGGATGGCTTGAAGTAAGCGATTCAACACTAAGCTAGCAGCAAACAACGGCGCCCTAGATACGGCGCCGTTTTTGATCTGACACTGTGATGAGTGAAAAGTGAAGGGAGAATACAGCACCGAGCTAAACACAAAACAAAGACCAACCGCACCAACATTCACATATTGCACGATTGTAGAGGCCATCTTTAGTCGGCCGGTTTTACGCAGTAAAACTAAACAATATCCAACCGCGCCGCAGTCTGCGTATTGCACGAATCTAGGTACATACTTTAGCCGTGTAATCCGGCATAGCAGGTGCTGATGCACTAAGCCTAAAACCGTTCCGCCTTCGGCGAAATGCGAGAACAAGTGTTCGCCTACAAGCGCCCGCCCTAACCATCAAAATCCCTTTCAGATTTTATGCCTATTTTTCCGTGCATTCAGAATATTGAGGCTCAGCTTTTAGCTTGGTGCTGGGCGCTCGGCGCTGTATTCCTTCACTTCTACCGCTGACTCACCTGCGCGAGCGCTTCTTGTAAGGTGGGATAAAAAGATAACACCTCAGGAATGGGCTGTACGCCGGCGCGGGCCAAGGTTTTTAGCGGCTGAAATTGCACGTCGGCCACTATGACCTCAATATTTTGTTGCTGGCAGTGGGTGACAAAACCACTTAACGCCGCTTGGCCGCCTGCATCCAAAATAGACACGGCGTCTAGATACAAAATTACGCCCTTTTGCTCACGGCATAAACCGGCTAACTCGCTAAATACCCTATCGGCAGCGGCAAAAAATAACGGGCCGTTGATCTTATACACCGACCAGCCGACTGGCAGCGGCGAAGCACTAAATCGGCTGCTAGCTGAAATATCCGTCACCCGCGTCATCTCAGCAATATCGCGCATAAACAGCACGGCGGCCACCAAAATACCCGCTGTAATGGCAATCACCATATCGAATAAAATGGTCAGCGAGAAACAGGTAAAAAATACCAACACATCACCCACAGGCGCGGTTTTAATCAAGCGCAATGCCTTGTGTGCTTCACTCATGCTCCACGCCACCACCATCAATAATGCGGCCATGGCCGGCATGGGCACGTAGGCCAACATGGGTGCCAGCAAGACTAAGGCTGCCAATACCACCAGTGCGTGCACCATGCCCGACACCGGTGTTTGGCCACCGGCTTTAAAATTAGCCGCCGAGCGCGCAATGGCAGCAGTGGCGGTAATACCACCAAAAAGCGGCGCCACTATATTGCCGATACCTTGGCCTAACAGCTCGCTATTGGCGCTGTGACGCTTGCCCGTCATGCCATCTAACACTACGGCACAAAGTAGCGACTCAATCGCCCCCAGCATGGCGATAGCAAAGGCTGCGGGTAATAAGGCTTGCAGCAAGCTCCAATCCAGCACTAACACCCCACCATCGGGTCCGGGTTGCAGCCAAGGCCAAATAAACTGCGGCAACACCGGCGGAATGCCTTGCCCACTGCTGCCGTCTGCCAGCACATAACTAAACTGACTGCTAATGGTAGCTATCTCAAGCCCTTGGCTATTCAGTAACCAAGTGAGCACACTGGCCAAGATCACCGCCGGTAAATGGGCGGGCACACCAAGCTTTAGCTTGGGCCAGAGCAACATAATGGCCAACGTTAGCAAGGCGACTATCACGCTGGGCCCATAAAAATGAGGTACGGCGTGCACGAGAGCAGACACCTTGCTTAGATAATGCGCCGGCATCTGCAGCTCGGTCAGACCTAAAAAATCCTTTAACTGTAAGGTGGCAATCACCACCCCGATGCCGCCGGTAAAACCTAAGGTCACGGAAGCAGGAATATATTCAATTAAGCGCCCAAGACGGATCAGCGCCAAACCTATCAAGATTAATCCCGACATCACTGTGGCCAATAACAGGCCACCTAAGCCATATTGCTGGGCGATGGGATATAAAATCACCACGAAGGCGGCGGTGGGGCCTGAAATACTTAAGCGCGAGCCCCCAGTGAGCGCAATAATAAAACCGCCAATAATGGCCGTATAAAGTCCATATTGCGGTGCCACCCCACTGGCAATCGCCAACGCCATGGCCAGAGGAATAGCAATGATGCCCACCGTAATACCGGCTAATACATCTTTTAGTAAACGCTGGCGGCCATAGGGTTCCGATAAGCAACTTTCACGCAGCGCATGGCCAATCCGTAACGAAAACAAGTGTGCCCGATGCGCCATCCTAGCCTCCTAAATACACAATAACTATAAGGTTATCATTTAGAGTATATGCTCATTCATTATTCATTCAATGGTAATATAAGGCACAGTTTGAAACGCAACGCACAACAGCACAGCGCCCACCTAAAGTGCGTCAGTGAATTTATGAACACCTGCATAAAAATGACTCAAACTGGCGAAAGCACTTAAACAAGCACATTGATAAAGAGTAACGGTTAACGGCATGCTGACATTACTAGATAACAAATTGTGGTTCCCCCACCCTGACAAAGCGCTGCAAGACCCCAATGGTTTATTAGCCATTGGCGGTGATTTAAGCCCAGACCGACTGCTGCTGGCCTATAGCATGGGTATTTTCCCCTGGTTTGAAGAAGACCAGCCCTTGCTGTGGTGGTCTCCGGATCCCCGCGCCGTGATCGCCCCTGATGATTTGCATGTGAGTCGCAGCCTGGCAAAGCTTGCCAAACGCGCGCCTTATCGTTTGACCATCAATACCGCCTTTGCTGAGGTGATCCGCCATTGCCGCCAATTACGCGAGCATAAAGAAGGCACTTGGATCACCCGAGACATTGAAGCCGCCTATTGCCAACTTCATCAGGCGGGTCATGCCCACTCCATTGAGGTATGGCAAGGCGATACCTTAGTCGCCGGTTTGTATGGCATTAATCTTGGCCAGCTATTTTGTGGCGAGTCTATGTTCCATTTGGTCGATAACGGCTCTAAATTAGCCATGCTGGCGCTATGCCGCCACTTTAGCCGCTATGGCGGCACCTTAGTAGACTGTCAGCTGCCTAACCCGCATCTAATGAGCTTAGGGGTGCATACGTGGCACAGAGATGACTTCTTATCTAAACTGCAGGCATTACAACGCCTACCGCTGCGTGAAGGCTGTTGGCAACCGGGTGAATTAACATTATGAAAGAAGTGAACCTTAAGGTGGGATTAACTCCGCCTCACGCCTGCAGTTATTTACCTCAGCAACAAGAGCAATTATTGGTGCTGCTGGATAAAAACCGGCTTAACGCTCAAGATTACGAACAACTGCTCAGTGCTGGCTTTCGCCGCAGCGGCAGTGATATTTATCGGCCTCATTGTCAGGGCTGCACCGCCTGCCAATCGTTGCGCATTGATGTGGCGCACTTTGCGCCGACCCGTAGTCAAAAACGCATTGCCCGCAATAATCGCGATATAGAGATTACCGTCAGTGACAGCGACCATCCCGCATACTTTGAGCTTTATCAGCGCTATATTAATCAACGCCACCTTGACGGCGCCATGTATCCGGCCAGCCATGGCCAATATGAGGGCTTTGTGCTTTGTGATTGGTTGCCACCGACTTTTATTGAATTTAGGCTGGAGAAAAAGTTAGTGGCGGTGGCAGTCACCGACACCTTAAGCCAGTCGATGAGCGCCATGTACACTTTTTTTGAACCGGCGTTAGCGCACCGCTCACTGGGCACCTTTGCTGTGTTAACGCAGCTCAAGATAGCGCAAAAAACAGCCAAACAATGGCTTTATCTGGGTTATCAGGTGGATGAATGTGCAAAAATGAATTATAAACAACACTTCCGCCCCCATCAGCGACTCATTGCCGGAACTTGGCACGGGATGAAAGACTGAGCGGAAACTTTACAGTGAGGCCGAAATCTGCCATCATTTCGGCCGCTTTTATTGCCTGCGTTAACAAGAGGACTCAATGGCTAAAGAAGACAGTATTGAAATGCAAGGGACCATTTTGGATACCCTGCCGAACACTATGTTTCGCGTTGAGCTAGAAAATGGCCACGTGGTTACTGCTCACATCTCTGGCAAGATGCGCAAAAACTATATTCGTATCCTGACCGGTGACAAAGTTACCGTGCAGCTAACCCCATACGATCTGTCAAAAGGACGCATCGTCTTCCGCGCTCGTTAATCCGTTCGCCAGTGACACCCAAAGGTTAAAGGCTCATTACTGACGCCTGCTGTTTAACGTTTGGGTGCTTTGCTCACTTCTGTTCTGTTGGCCTGCGCCTCTTGAATAAAAATAGGCCCGCCCCTCGTTTAAGGTGGCGGGCCTATTGGCATTAAGTGGCTGTAAGCACAGCAGTGGCGTTAATGAGCCAAAGAGGCTTCCGACTGATAGTCAAAATGCAGTTTGTTGTCTTGCAAGGTGACCTTAACCGAGCCGCCAGCAACCAGTTCGCCAAACAGCAACTCGTTGGCCAGCGGCTTTTTCAGCTGTTCTTGTATCACTCGGCCCATGGGCCTTGCCCCCATCGACTTATCATACCCCTGCTCAGCTAACCAAGCTCTTGCGGGTTCGCTGACCTCCATCGATACGCCTTTCGCATCAAGCTGGGCTTGCAGCTCCACAATAAACTTATCCACCACCTGATAAATAACCGCCATATCCAAGTGGTTAAACCACATAATATGGTCGAGTCGGTTACGAAACTCAGGGGCAAAGGTACGGTTGATTTCAATCATGGCATCCGGACTATTGTCTTGCTCCTGAAAACCAATGGATTGGCGCACGGTTTGTTGTACGCCGGCGTTGGTGGTCATCACTAAAATCACATTGCGAAAATCCGCTTTGCGTCCGCTGTTATCGGTTAGCGTGCCGTTATCCATTACCTGCAATAACAGGTTAAACACATCCGAGTGCGCTTTTTCGATTTCATCAAGCAGCACTACCGCGTGCGGGTGCTTAATTACCGCATCGGTCAACAGACCCCCTTGCTCATAACCTACGTAGCCGGGCGGCGCACCAATCAAACGGGATACCGTGTGTGCTTCCATATACTCAGACATATCAAAGCGCACCAGCTCTATGCCCAGCACCCGCGCCAGCTGCTGAGTGACCTCGGTTTTACCCACACCTGTGGGCCCGGCAAACAAGAAGGAGCCAATGGGGCGCTTCTCGTTGCCAAGGCCTGAGCGACTCAAGCGAATGGCGTCGGTCAGTACTTCTATGGCCTTGTCTTGGCCAAACACTACCATCTTCAGCTTGGACTCCAGCGTCTTCAGGGCTTCTTTATCAGAGCTAGAGACAGACTTTTCTGGAATGCGCGCAATCTTGGCCACTATGGCCTCGATGTCACTCACGCCTATGGTCTTCTTGCGCTTAGAGGGCGGCAGCATGCGGATTCTTGCACCCGCCTCATCAATCACATCAATGGCCTTATCGGGCAAATGACGATCGTTGATGTATTTGGCTGATAGCTCCGCCGCCGCTTTAATGGCCGGAGTGGTGTAACGCACGTCGTGATGGGCTTCATAACGGCTTTTCAAGCCCATTAAGATTTTGGTGGTGTCTTCCACGGACGGCTCTGGAATATCGATTTTCTGAAAACGACGAGCCAAGGCACGGTCTTTCTCAAAAATCTGGCTGTATTCCTGATAGGTAGTGGAGCCCATGCAGCGAATTTGGCCGCTAGACAACATGGGTTTTAGAAGATTGGCCGCATCCAGCTGTCCACCAGAAGCCGCACCGGCACCGATAATGGTGTGAATTTCATCGATAAACAGAATCGCGCCTTTCTGTTTTTCAAACTGTTTAAGCAGCGCTTTAAAACGCTTCTCAAAATCACCTCGGTATTTAGTACCGGCCAACAGTGCGCCCATATCGAGGGAATAAATAATATTGTCGGCCATGATCTCCGGCACATCGCCATGCACGATACGATAGGCTAAGCCCTCGGCAATGGCGGTTTTACCCACCCCTGCCTCACCCACCAGCAGTGGGTTATTTTTACGGCGACGACACAACACTTGAATGGCACGACTCACCTCTTGCTCGCGACCAATTAAGGGGTCGATGCGACCGTCTTTCACCGATTGGTTGAGGTTAATCACAAAGCCTTCGGTTTGGTTGCTGGCCGCCTCTTCACTGCCATCGTCTTGGGATGAAGCTGCTTTATCTTCGGGCTGCTCGTCTTTACGCACCCCATGGGATAAGAAGTTCACCACATCTAAGCGGCTGATTTGAATTTTTTTCAGCAAGTAGGCCGCTTGTGACTCTTGCTCGCTAAAAATAGCAACCAGCACATTGGCGCCGGTAACTTCGGCGTTACCAGACGATTGCACATGAAAAACCGCGCGTTGTAAGACTCGCTGAAAACCCAAAGTAGGCTGGGTTTCAATCTCTACATCGCCAACCGGTAACAAGGGCGTGGTTTGCTCGATAAACAACTGCGTTTCGCGGCGCAACTGCTCAAGCTCAGCACCACAGGCGATTAACGCTTCTTTGGCTGCAGGATTATTCAACAACGCGAGTAGCAGGTGCTCCACCGTCATGAACTCGTGGCGAGCACGGCGCGCGTCATTGAACGCATCATTCAACGTGCTCTCAAGATCTTTGTTCAACATAGGCACCTCCCCTAAAAACTTCGGTGTCCCGTTGCGGCGGGTATTTACTTATTCTTGCTCCATGCTACACAACAACGGATGTTCATGTAGCCGGGCGTATTGGTTGACTTGTGCTACTTTGGTTTCTGCTATTTCTGCCGTAAACCGACCGCAGACCCCTTTACCTTGATAATGGACGGCCATCATAACTTGGGTGGCTTTATCCTCATCCATGGCGAAAAATCGCTGTAGCACCTCCACCACAAATTCCATGGGCGTGTAGTCGTCATTGTTCAAGATGACCTTGTACATAGGAGGGGGTTGCAGCGCAATTTCTTCCACCTCTTTGTCTTTTAATAGGTCACCATCAGTCTGATGCGTACTCCTGCTCATATCGTTACTCTAACCATCACTCTAAATCACAGTTCCTGATTGCGCTATGCCCTAGTTACTGACATTAACACCCTTAAAATCCACGGCCTTGGCTCGTATCGTACCCTCAGGATATCAGGAACTGTTTAGAGTGTCTTTCCTTCACACTAGCGCGTATGGAGTAGCTGTCAACTGTCTTAGTTCAGCATTGTGAAGCGCTAAACAAAGGCTTGACTCAGTTAAGCCTTTGTTTAAAGTGGACTTGCGTCACTATTGATTAAGGCAGGTATGCGCTTAATACTATAATGGTCGCACTCGGCAAAGCTTCACCTGTATTGAGATGCAGGTAGTAATAGCCCGGTAGTAAGGGGCAGCTAGTATAAGCAACGAGCATAGGCCGATAGTGACAGTGAATTTGTGGCCGAATACTCATCTGAGTAGTACGGCCCTAATAAACGAATCACGTTGTTTAGGATGTTTGAGCATAAGGGATGCAAGAGTATGACAACCGGTACGGTGAAGTGGTTTAATAATGCTAAGGGATTTGGCTTTATCTGCCCACAGGACGGCGGTGATGATGTGTTCGCACATTTCTCCACCATTGAGATGGATGGATATAGAACCCTCAAAGCGGGCCAGTTGGTACAATATAAAATTGAACAAGGCCCAAAAGGAAATCATGCAGTTAGCATTAGATCTGCGGGCGAATAATAATAAGCACGGATACTCAGTATCTCACGATCAAGGCGCTACGGCGCCTTTATTGTTTTTATACGTAAGGGTGAAAAGTGAGGGGTGCAGCGTGAAGAGAACGAGCCAAAGCCAAACATGCTGCTTTGCAGAACCACAGCGTGGGACTACAAAAAAAATTTCGCTGCGCGCCCCCGGCCGACTAAAGATGGCCTCTATAAAAGACGGGGTTGTGTGAACGTATAGTGTAAGGGGTAGCATTACGCCTTATTCGATTCATTTGTAAAGGAGATGGCCGTGATGAGTCATTCGCTGTTAGCGCCCGCCCTGTTCGACCCCGCTGAGCTCACGCTGCCTATCTGTAAAGCCATGTTAGCTGAACTGCAGCTCTGGCTAGAGAATCGCTTTAAAGCCGGTGACGACATCTTTGAGCTGGTGGTGACGCGCTCCCAGCACATGGACCAACTGCTTACCGGCCTTTGGCAACACATGGGCCTGGATAAAGACCTGGGGATTGCGCTCGTGGCCGTGGGCGGCTATGGCCGTGGTGAGCTGCACCCTTACTCAGATATCGACCTATTAATTCTCTGTGAAGACAGTGCCAATCAAGGGATCAATGAGCGGATCGGTCGCTTTATTACCATGCTGTGGGACTTGCGCCTCGAGGTGGGCCACAGTGTGCGCTCAGTGGCGCAATGTATTAGCCAAGGCGAGCAAGATCTCACCATCGCCACCAATCTGATTGAAGCGAGACTGGTAACCGGCTGTTACCATACTTTTGCCGAGTTAACCTCTGCCACAGAGCCGGATAAATTTTGGTCCAGCCAAGCCTTTTTTGAAGCCAAACGGCAAGAGCAAATTGCTCGCCATCAACAATATCAAGACACCAGCTATAAATTAGAGCCGGATATTAAATGCAGCCCCGGCGGTTTGCGCGATATTCAGACCATTAGCTGGGTTACCCGTCGCCATTTTGGTGCCACCACCTTGCATGAAATGGTCAGCCACGATTTTTTAACTCAAGACGAATATCTGGAGCTGCTCGATAGTCAGAACTTCTTATGGAAGCTGCGCTTTGCCCTGCACATGGCCACCCACAGAACCGATAATCGGCTGTTGTTTGACAGGCAGCGGGCCGTGGCTACCTCACTCGGATATGCGGGCGAAGGCAACGAGCCCATAGAGCAAATGATGAAGCGCTTTTATCAAACCGTGCGCCGTGTCCAAGAGCTCAACGAAATGCTATTGCAGCTGTTTGATGAAGCGATTCTCGGCCATATCGCCATGGATGTCAGAAACCTCACGCCTGAGTTTCGCCTGCGCGGTACCTTAATTGATGTGATCAACCCTGAATTATTTATGGCACAACCGGCGGCCATTATGCGGTTGTTTTATCACATCGCACTGCATCCCCAGATCACCGGTATTTATTCCAGCACGCTGCGTTTGCTGAGAGACGCACGGCGCGATTTACCCGGCTTCTTATGGGATCATGCCGAATGCCGACGCTTTTTTATGATGCTCATGCGCCATCATCAAGGCTGCGGCTTAGCCTTAACCTTGATGCATCGCTACGGTATTTTGGCCGCCTACCTGCCCCAGTGGCAAAAAATTGTCGGCCAAATGCAATTTGATATGTTTCATGCCTATCCGGTGGATGAACATACCCACCGTTTATTAAAAAATATTTATCGCTTTCATCATGGCGATGCCAAGCGTAGCCATCCCTTATGTTTCGATATTTGTAATCGCTTGCGCAAGCCTGAGCTACTCAACATAGCCGCCTTGTTTCACGATATTGCCAAGGGCCGTGGTGGTGACCACTCCGAGCTGGGCGCCATTGATGCTCAGGAATTTTGTGAATTACACCAACTAAGCAAGCCCGACACCCGTTTGGTGGTGTGGTTAGTGCGCCAGCATCTGTTGATGTCGGTCACCGCTCAACGCCGGGATATTTATGACCCAGAGGTGATCAGCGAGTTTGCCAGCCAAGTAAAAGATGAAATTCGACTCGACTATTTATATGCGCTAACGGTGGCGGATATTTGTGCCACTAACGATAATTTGTGGAATGACTGGAAAGGCAGCCTGCTGCGCGAGCTGTACTTCTCAACCCAAAAAGCCTTGCGCCAAGGGCTAGAGAACCCACCGGATCTGCGCTTAACGATTCGCGAAAACCAGCGCCAAGCACGCCAAATATTATTGCAACTGGACACCACAGAAGCGCAAATTAAACCCTTATGGGCGCGTTTTACCGCCGATTATTTTTTGCGTCATACCCCAGAACAAATTGCCTGGCACAGTCGCCATATTTTGGCTCACGCCGATAATCCTGGGCCCTTGGTGCAAATTAGCCAACAACCGGGACGTGGCGGCAGCGAGCTGTTTATTTATTGCCAAGACTCCCCAAACTTATTTGGCCGAGTGGCGGCGGCCTTGGATCAAAAAAATCTTAACATCCATGATGCGCAGATCATGACCTCAAAAGACGGTTATGCGCTGGATACCTTTATCGTGCTCGAGCCCGATGGCCAACCGGTCAGCGGCGACCGCCTTGCCGAGCTGTGTCAGCGCTTAACGGACACTCTAGAAAGCAGCCAGGCGCCGTTAATTCGTATTCGCCCGCCCTCGCGGCGCCATCGGGAGTTTACCGTGGCCACTGAGGTAAATTTTTTGCACCCAAAACGCACCCATAAACGCAGCCTAATGGAGCTGATAGCCCTCGATACCCCTGGCTTATTGGCGCGCATTGGTAATGTGTTTAGCCAACTGCAGTTAAATTTACACGCGGCAAAAATCACTACTATCGGCGAGCGCGTAGAAGACTTTTTTAGTCTAACCAATGCCGACAATCAGCCTTTAACAGAGCTACAACAGGCTGAGCTGCGCGTAAAAATAGTGGCGGAGCTCAAGCAAGTAGAGGCGGAATAACTCCGCCTACCGCCGTATGCCTTGTGTTGGCGCTTAACGCTCGCCGCTGGGTGTTGATTTGCAGCAAAAAACAACACGCTATCGGGTTTTCTGCTATTATGAGAGCCCGCCTTAGCGCACCAGTATTTTTCAATCCCCTGTATTTTCATTTTCTATTTTAAACATAAGAGTTTCTTTGTGACCCAAACCGAATTTTCTACCCTGTCGCTGGACCCAGCCCTCGTCGACAACCTTACTAGCCTTGAATACACGCGCATGACGCCCATTCAGGCGCAAAGTTTGCCATTGATGTTAAACGGCAAAGACGTGATTGCTCAGGCCAGTACGGGTAGCGGTAAAACCGTGGCCTTTGGCTTGGCGTTGCTGGCACGCTTAAACGTCAACCACTTGGCCGTGCAAACCATGGTCATTTGCCCCACTCGTGAGCTGGCGGATCAGGTAGCTCAAGAGCTGCGTCGTTTAGCGCGCGCCATGGCTAACGTAAAGCTAGTGGTGCTTTGTGGTGGCTCGCCCACCTCGGCGCAAACTGCCTCGTTAGAGTTTGGCGCACACATTGTAGTGGGCACGCCAGGGCGCATGCTTAAGCACTTAGAGCAAGGCAGCTTGCACTTAGATCATCTCAATACCTTGGTGTTGGATGAAGCTGACCGCATGCTGGACATGGGTTTTGCCTATGACATTGAGCAAGTAGTGGCGTATGCCCCCAAAGCTCGCCAAACCTTATTGTTCTCAGCCACCTATCCAAATGGTATCGCCGATTTAAGCCGCGGTTTACAGCAAAACCCTGAGCGCGTTTCGGTGGCCGATGAAAATCGCGCCGACACCATAGTGCAATTGCTATTTGAAGTGTCGCCGCATTTGCGAAAGCAAGCATTGGCCACCTTATTGGCCCATTATGCGCCGCGCTCGGCGGTAGTGTTTTGTAATACCAAGCGCGCCTGCCAAGAAGTGGCAGACCACTTAACGGAATTAGGCTTTGCTGCATTAGCGCTTAACGGTGACCTTGAGCAAAGAGAGCGCGATCAGGTACTGATCCGCTTTACCAATGGTAGCGCTAATATTCTGGTGGCCACTGACGTAGCCGCCCGTGGCTTGGACATTAAAGAGCTGGCGGCGGTCATTAACTACGACATTACCCAAGATCCCGAAGTGCACGTGCACCGCGTGGGTCGTACTGGCCGCGCCGGTCAGCAAGGTTTGGCGTTGAGCTTGTACAGCCCGCAAGAAGCGTACCGCGTGCACTTGATAGAAGAATATCAAAACGCGACTATCGTGCAGGGAACGCTGGCTGAACTGAACAGCAATACCCCACCGCTGCAGCCGGACATGGTGACCTTAAACATTGCCGGTGGTCGTAAGAGTAAAATTCGTGCCGGCGATATTCTCGGTGCCTTAACTGGCGAAGCCGGCATTAAAGGCGACCAAGTAGGCAAGATTAATATCTCAGAAATGCAGTCTTATGTGGCCGTGCACAAAGACGTCGCCAAGCAGGCGCTGAAGCACCTGCAGCAAGGCAAAATCAAAGGTCGTATCGTTAAAGTACGTCAGATCTAACTGATCAATTGAACGTGAAGCGCCAAGCATAAAAGATGTAATTTCTAGTCGGTAGAAGCCGCGTTAGTCGGCTGATTTTGCACAGCAAAACGTCACTTGAAAGCTCACAAGAGTGAATCAAAAAGACGAGAAGCTAGAAATTAAAAATACAAAAAAGCACCGAGTCTTATCAGCTCGGTGCTTTTTTATGTGCGCATGAATTACCGCAGAAGCACTGCGTTAGGCGTTTGCGACTACTCGCTGCTGGCGCTGCGGTTATTGTAGTTACGGTGTATGTAATCAATCTTGTCCATAAACTGCGCTTTGAGCTTTTCACTCGCGTAGTCAAATTTATAACTTTGGTGAAAGTTCAGCTGCAAGGTCACACCACTGCCTGATAACAGCACGCTGTAACCATCAAAGTCACTGCTGGCGATAATGCCTTCTAGTATATGACCATCTTCATAGGGCTCGCCGTGGTTGCGAATTTTATCGAATACTTCTAATACCACTTTGTTATTCAATTCATTTTCCATGCCTACCTCCTAAGTTAACTCACGTCTTACGCCGTAGGTTATCTGCTAAGCAAGCTGATACTTGCTTTAAGGTACGGCGTAAGACTTATGGCAATATTTATCTCGCTTACAAAGGCCATACCCAAAGTAACATAGGAATAGTTACCAGTATAACTAACAGGTCTAGCGGTAAACCTAAGCGCCAGTAATCACCAAACTTAAAGCCGCCGGGCCCTAAGATCAGGGTATTATTCTGATGACCAATGGGCGTTAAAAAGGCACACGATGCGCCTACCGCCACCGCCATTAAAAACGGATCCACGTTTACCCCTAACTGATTCGCGGTGCCAATGGCGATCGGGCACATCACAGCCGCGGTGGCGGCATTATTCATCAGATCCGAGAGGTTCATGGTGACCACCAAGATCAACACCAAGGCGACCACCGCATGACCTTGAGCCAGCTGATTAAGCAGCACATTAGCAATTAAACCTGCCGTACCGCTGCTTTCCATGGCTTGAGCCACCGGAATTAAGGCTCCGAGCAAGATAATTACCGGCCAATCGACGGCGTTGTACACGGCGCGTGGCGGCACGGTACGCACTATCATGGAGGCCAATACGCCTGCGGCAAAGGCCACCGCCGTCGGTAAAATACCCAAGGCGGCGATAGCCACCGACACCCCCATAATAATGGTGGCCATCACCGCCATGCGTTTGTTAGGAATGCGCAGTTCGCGCTCCGCTAATGGCACGCAGCCGGTGCTAGACGCAAATTCAGAAATCGCCTCAGGCCCGCCTTGCACCATTAATAAATCACCGGCCCGAAATGGCTGGGCGCGCAGCCGCTTCACGGATCTATTGCCTTGGCGTGAAATAGCCAACAGGTTAACACCAAAGCTGGTTCTTATTTGAATGCCCGCCGCCGTGCGCCCCAGCAAACTGGAGCTCGGCAACACCACTAACTCGCTTAAGATAATCTCATCGTTGTCCGCCGAACTGTCAGCACTCGACTCCGCTTTAGCCGAGTCTGTATCGGCTTTAGCGACCGATGCTATGTCGGCCGGCTCTTGAGCCTTACTCGCTTGAGCCTTAGCAGCAGGGACCTTACCGTTTTGTTCATTGGCTTTTTCTTTCGCTTGTTTCTCTTTTTCCTTTTCTTTCTCTTTTTCTTTTTCCTGCTTTTCGCGCTCATCCCGCGTGGCTTTCGCTTCTTCCAACTTTAACCCTAAGCTAGATAAAGCACTGGATAGGGTTTCTGCTTCCGCTTCTAGCATTAAGATATCGCCAGCACGGGTACGACGCCGAGGGCTAGGGGGGGTCACCCGCACTTCGTTGCGCACTAACCCCAACACCTGCGCATCCGCCTCGGTGAGTGCTAGCTCTATATCATGCAAGGTCATGCCCACCGCTTTACTGCCCTCCGGTACCCGCGCCTCGGTAATGTAAGCACCGGAGTCAAAGCTGTCTGCGCCCGCCTGCTTGCGCCCCGGCACGAGCCGCCAACCAATTAAGGCCACAAAGGCCACGCCTACCCCGGCCACTGCTAAGCCTACGGGAGTAAAATCAAACATGCTGAAGTTGCCATCGCCGTTGGCTTGGCGAAACCCCGAGACAATCAGGTTAGGTGGGGTACCAATTAAGGTGGTCATACCGCCCAAAATAGTGCCAAACGATAGCGGCATTAACACTTTACCGGTGGGTATTTGCTGGCGCCGGGCCATTTGCATCGCCACCGGCATCAATAGCGCCAGCGCGCCCACGTTATTCATAAAGGCAGACAAAAATGCGCCCAAGGCAGTTAAGGCGGCAATCGATAAGGTGGGGCCCGCATTAGACGGAAGACACAAGCGGGTGAGCACATCCACGGCGCCGGAATTCTGTAAGCCTTTACTGAGGATTAATACGCACGCTACGCTAATCACCGCCGGATGACTGATACCATCAAAAGCCGAGTCTGCAGGCACTAAGCCGGTGATCACACAGGCCAACAGCGCCGCTGCCGCAACCATGTCATGGCGCCAACGCCCCCATAAAAATAGCAATACAGTGCACAATAAAATAATGCTAATGGTGATTTGAGCTGAGTCCATTGAGTCTTGCTCCTACTAGAGGGCTATAAAGCTGGCTTAACTACAGAATATTAGGCTGTTTAGAATCACACAATAATGGGGTTTTGAATACTCAAATGTGCCCTTTGCAGTGTAGCAGTCCCCAACCCCGCCTTGGCAATAAATCAGCGCTCGTGTTCGGGCTATTGCAGGCGGCCTACCGCGTGAAATACGGGGTGCCAAACCCTAGGAGCAATGCCTGAATTCATTGCATAAGTGCAATGGTGGTCTTTAGCCTCGTGGCAGGCTAAAATCAGTTTTTTATAAAAACGGTAATTAGCATGATCAAGCTTGGCGATAACAACACCCTCCCTCTGATACGTTTAGATGATAAAGGCGGCTGGCTAGATGCCGATTCTTATGGTGAGGCTTTTATCCCTAAACGCCAGCTTCCGGCTAACTGTCAGCCTGGTGATGAGATTGCCGTTTTTATCTATCTGGATGCCGATCTTGAGCCTGTGGTCACCACCGACCAGCCCAAGGCAAAAGTTGAGCAATTTGCCACCTTGAAAGTAGTGACCAGTAATCGTCTGGGTGCTTTTCTTGATTGGGGCATGAAAAAAGATATTTTTGTGCCGGAGCGCAATCAAGTACAACCCATGGAAGTGGGCCGTAACTACGTGGTGTTTATCTATTTAGATCACGAAGGCCGCATGGTGGCCAGTAGCAAGCTAGACCGTTTCTACAGCCGTGAGCTGCCCACCTATAACGAGGGTGATGAAGTGGACTTACTGATTGCCGAGCCGACCCTGTTAGGTTTTAAGGCGGTGGTGGATAATCAGTTTGGCGGCTTATTATTTCGCTCAGATATCTCCGGTCGTTTACCGGTGGGTTTAAGTACCAAAGGCTACGTTAAACAAATGCGTGATGACGGTAAAATCGACCTCAGCTTGTTTAAACCCGGCCCTGGCAAAGTGGATGATGCAGCAGGCCTGATTCTCGACAAGCTCGAGCGCGCCGGTGGCAGTATGCAAGTCAGCGACAAAAGCGATCCTGATACTATTTTTCGCTTATTTGGCGTCAGTAAAGGCACCTTTAAAAAGGCCATTGGTGGCTTGTATAAGCAAGGCCAAATAGTGATTGAAGCCAGCGGCATTCGTATCGTTAAATAGTAGCTATGCGCACGCTTAGCGGTAGGCAGCGCGGTAATTTCAATGCTAGTATGACCCTGTTACAAATGCAGCCTGATGGTAGAAACAGGCGGTGCTACCGCCTTTCAAGCAATGGAAATGTAACAGGTTTTATCATCTTTACGCCCTATTAGGCTGCCATAAGACTGCATTTGTCACTTTTGCTCAGTTATGCAAATACATACAAATACTGTCTGGTTAACCAGTGCAGCTAACAAATAAGGTTGATTGATGACACAGATTAGAATCGCCATTGCCGGCTATGGCAACCTTGGCCGTGGTGCAGAAGCCGCCATTAAGCAAAGTCCAGACATGCGTCTTGTGTCCGTATTCAGCCGCCGCGATCCCGCGAGCGTCACCTTACTCGACAGCTCAGTCCCCGTTTATGCCATGGATGACATCGAGCAATATCAAAACGACATCGATGTGCTGCTGTTATGCGGCGGCTCCAAGTCAGACTTGCCCGAGCAAGGCCCACAGTTAGCCGGTTTATTTAATATCGTCGACAGCTTCGATACCCACGCTAAAATTCCTGAGTATTTCACCGCCCTCGATGCGCCAGCAAAATCCGCAGGCAAAGTCGCGCTCTTGTCAGTAGGTTGGGATCCAGGTTTGTTCTCGTTAAACCGTCTCTATGGCGAAGCCATTTTACCGGTGGGCGAAACCTATACGTTTTGGGGCAAAGGCTTAAGCCAAGGTCACTCAGATGCCGTGCGTCGCGTAGCGGGCGTTAAGTCTGGCGTGCAGTACACAATTCCCTCAGAGTCAGCAATGGCCCGAGTACGTAACGGTGAACAACCTACCCTGAGTACCCGTGAGAAACACACTCGCGAATGCTTTATCGTATTAGCAGACGGCGCCGATGCCGAAGCCGTACGCTCAACCATCGTCAACATGCCGGATTACTTCTCCGACTACGACACCACCGTGAACTTTATTGACGCACACACCTTTAGCGAACAGCACAGCAGCATGCCCCACGGCGGCTTTGTTATTCGCAGTGGCGTAAGCGGCAGCGACAACGCTAAACAAGTGTTGGAGTTCTCGTTAAAGCTGGGCAGTAACCCTGGGTTTACTTCTAGCGTGTTAGTGGCTTACGCCCGCGCCGCTTATAAGATGAATCAAGCAGGTGAAACCGGTGCGAAAACCGTCCTCGACGTTGCCCCAGGTTTGTTGTCTCCTAAGACACCGGCTGAGCTGCGTAAAGAGCTGCTGTAATACTAGCGCCAGGCGCCCAGCACCAAGCGCCTAGCTAAAAATAAAAAAGCACCGAGCCATTAAGGTCGGTGCTTTTTTTTGAGGTTACGGCGGCTTGTGCTGGCTTTGCCTCACTCTTACCTCACTCTTTACGCCTAACACCTCACATCATGATGCGCTTACGCTGAATATTAAATCTTCGAAATAAAACTCGCTAACCACGCTAACGCCGGTACTTCCGGATCCAGCGTTTCACCCGCATCAACGGTCAGCATCTCAGTTACCGCTTGGGCCTGCAGTTCTTGTAATAAGTCACTAAACTGGCGGCCACCACCGCAAAAATGCTCGTAGCTGCTGTCGCCCAGTGCGGCCAGTGCATAACGTAACTGTGGCATGGGCGGGCTGTTAGCCCGTATCTCTTCAAACAGCGGCAAGATATCTGCCGGTAATTCGCCTTGCCCCGTGGTGGACGTCACCACTAACCAAAAATGCGCGGGGTTTAAGTCTGCTAACGCTGCCTCTTCATGCAACACCACTTGATGGCCAGCACCGATTAACGCTTCTTCTAAGCTCTCTGCCACCGACATAGCCGAGCCATATACGCTGCCCACTATGATATCTATTGCCGTCATTTATACTCCTTAAAAATGTAGACCGATCAAATATCGCCGTACGCTTTACGTTAAAAATAACCACCGCTCGGGTAGCACTGCTGCATTAGAACCTGCGGCGCAGGTTTTAGCGGCTAAAGCGCGCTACTACAGTATGTGCCACACGCCGATATCGTCGCCCCTGACTCTACCAGTTAAACGCTTTCATAATACGCTGCCATTGCTGATCAAGGCTCGCCTCAAGTAGCAAAGGCATACCGGTCACAGGGTGCGTTAACGCTAAGCTCTGAGCATGCAATAACATGCGTTCGCAGGCATATTGACTGCGAAAAAATCGATTATGCCGCCCATCGCCGTGACTGGTATCACCCACTATGGGATGAAATAAATGCGCCATATGGCGGCGTAGCTGATGCTTGCGCCCAGTTTCAGGCATTAAGCGCACCAAGCTGTAACGGCTGGTATCGTGCTTTTTTGATACTGCAAACGGCAGCTCAATTTGGGCCAAGCTCTGCCAATGGGTCACCGCTTCTTGAGGGGGCTTATCCACATCGGCAAACTTATCGGCAATGGCATCTGGCTGAAAGCTAAGCGCATAGTCCAATGTACCCTGCTGCGGCATAAAACCGCGCACCACAGCTAAATACTGCTTTACTACCTTATGCTCGGTAAAGGCCTCGGTCAGACTGCGGGCCACGGTTGAGCTTTTGGCAAATAACAGCACGCCCGACGTTGGCCTGTCCAGTCTGTGTACCGGAAACACATGACAGCCCACCGCATCACGGGTGAGCTGCATGGCAAAACGCGTCTCGCCTTTATCCAACCAGCTACGATGCACTAACAGACCGGCCTCTTTATTGATGGCCACTATGCTGTCATCTTCAAAGATAATGTCGATGCCATTGTCTATTCGGTTACTGTTTATGCGCGGATCAGGTTCTGAGCTTAGCGTCGCATCTGGATGCTGCTCGCAGCTCTTGGCGTTGATAATTGCTGAATTCATGCTTGGCGCTCGACTGACTGGCCAGACAAGGCTTCATCTAACTGAGCAATGGCTTCGATTAGGTCGCCTGTGTCTTCCACTACGCCGGCAAAGCTCTCTTGAGCCATGGGATACACGCTAATCTTACCGGGCAACGGCAGGCCGCTGGCCAACAAGGTGCGCAAGCGCGCCAACAGTACAAACTGGAGCCACTGGGCCAAGCTCAAGGTATCCACTGCAAACGGCAGCGTGCTGGCCAGCGCCTTGGCGTTGGGTGGGGCATCTTGCCACCAAGACAGCGCCTTTAGCTCCGCTTCAATGGCATTGAGTAACCTTTTTATGGTCGCTGATTCTACAGTAGCTACTTGCTGTGTGGTGACATCTAACGGGTATGTTGGCGCAACGGGCATCGGGCAGGTCCTCTTTAAACACCCGACCACTATACCATCTTGCCCCCAGACTCCCTATAATCGACGCCTATGCAACAGGAGAAACCGATGCAAATAAATACCTTGAGTGAATTTTTAACCCAGGCAGGCACCGAGTTTCGCCTTTTCGATCTGGGCCGGCGTTTACAGGCCATTGAGCCTGCGGATTTTCTGGCTATTGAAGCCCAGCAGCGCCCTTATCCTTGGCCATTGCAGCGTCACGCTTGGTTGGCAGTGTGCTACTGGCAAACCCACAGCCCTGAGCAACCTTACATTTGGTTTTTAAAGTTGCCGCTCGATGAGCGCGGCTTATTTAATAATGGCGCGGTAAAGTACTTTTTAGCCGCCTTAGTGGAGCAGTTAGGTCAAGACTTAACCGCGCCTTTAAGCGATGAGCAACAGCAAAAACTGGCACAAACGCCTTTTACCTTTGCGCCGTCTCAAGAAAAGCTGGCCGCGTTTCATGCCCGCTTAGGCTTAGCGCTAAACACAGCCCCGTCCCACTTTTATCAAGGTACGCTCGATTTTTTGGCGACGCCCGAACAACACGACTGGCAGCAGTTGGGCTTGCAAGGTTTAGCAGAAGTGGCCGCGCGCTTGCAGCAAGACGTATCTCTCAGTCAGCTGTTGGCGCGCCAATGGCCGCAATTGCCCGTACCCGTACAAACCGCACTTTGCCAGCAGTGTGAGCATCAGCCGCTGCCCGACAATATCAATCACTTACTGCTAGACGCGGTCAACCACGAGCTAGAGCGCCACACGCCCGATGATGAGCGCATCGCATTATTGTTACGCGCCACGGCCGCCAGCCCCGCATTTGTAGCTCGCCAGCAAAAAATCGCCACCCTACTCAGCTTGGCCCCCAGCCAAGCCTTAATGCTGTGTTTAGTGGCGCGGCTTTGGCAAGAGCTCACCGATGAAACACTATTGCTGCAGTATTTAAGCCAGCTGGCCGAGCGACACGGGGACTTATTTAATGGCGTGTTTAGCGAATTGGTATCAATGCCTGCGCTGCGGCCGTTAATCTTAAGCAACTTGCACAATGCGACATTAGCACCAGCCCTAAAAGACGCGCTGGGTGCGTTATATACGGCGGATGCATGACAGAGTTAATTGGTTTAGTCGCGTTAATCTTGCTCGGCGCCGGCTATTGGCAGCTAAGACGCCAAAGCGAGTTTGCGCAAGCTTGGTTAGCGCGTTATTGTCGAGGACAAAGCTTTCAATTATTGAGTGTGTATCGCTATCGATTCGTCTGGCAGAAAGGTCGCATACTCACCCAGTTTCGCTTTGAGTTTAGCCATGATGGTCTGCAACATAACGAAGGCAAGTTATGGCTGCATCGCCTTACCGTGCTCAATGTGGAATTGCCCATTTTACGCGAGCCTGATTCACCTATGCTTTAAGCGTGAGGCGTGAGGCGCACGCAACCCTACTTTCAACTTAACGAGTAGCAAATTAAGGAGATTTTATGATGGAATCTATTAATCATCCCTTGAGTGAACTGTTTGAGCAATTAGGCTTAGATGCCAGCCATGACGGCATTGAGCAGTTTATTGCCAGTCACACCCTGCCCGCTGAGTTGGAGTTAGCTAACGCCCCTTTTTGGAGTCCAGCTCAAGCTAATTTCTTAAAAGAAGGCTGGCAATCAGACTCAGACTGGGCAGAAGTAATAGACCAACTCAATGTCAGTCTTAGATAAAGGTTAATCCCGTTCATGTCACAACAGCAAATACTCACGGCCATGCAGCAACTCGCCGCCGAGGGCAAGGCATTGACCACGGCGGCAGTGCGAGCACGGCTCACCACGCCCGTGCCTTTAAGTGAGCTGTTAGCGCTGGTAAGCCGTTATAAGCAAGACCCTCAGAGCTTACCGCCCTTAGCAAATTTGACGGCCAGCGTGAATACTTCAACCCCAAATAAGCATGATAGCCATGGGCACTTGAGCGCTCGCTTGGCAACACTCGAGCACACAGTTGCCGAACAGGCGCTCAGACTGGCGCGTTTAGAAGAATTATTACTGGCCACTGTAGATGGCGAAACAGGGTTAATGGCCAACTTAAATACTGCGGTAAAGGACTAACTGATGTGGGTATGTGAACTGCACTTTGATTGTTATCAAGAAACCCAACTGGCCGAGGCAGAGCCCGCCATTCGCCAATTTATTGATGCGCTGCGCTATAACGGCCAGATTGTTGGCCGAGAGTTTCCTACCGCCATGCACGCCGACGGCCTCACCGCGCGGGTGGTGTGCCCCGAGCAAGACAGCCTGCATGCTCGCTATCACAGCCGCCAAGTAGCATTAGCCATCTCTAACTTGCATCATGTTGGTCTCACCAGCCCTAAAGTGACGCTAAAAGGCCAAGATCTCAACTCAGACACCACGGATGCCTGCAGCGCCCGTCCTTGGCAGTTGCTCTACACCACTTATTTACATTCTTGTTCACCCCTGCGCTGTGGCGAACACCTAGCCCCCGTGCCCTTGTACCAGATACCGGCGGTGGCCAATGGCGACTTTAAGCAAGTATTAAAATGGCAAGAAGACTGGGAAGCCTGCGACCAACTGCAAATGAACGGCTCTATTTTAGAGCACGCGGCGGTAAGCGAAATTAGCGAGCCAGAGTCTCGGATCAGCCAGCGCGGCAGAAAGCTTGCTAAGCACATAGAGTCCTTAACCGCGATCCCTACTTTTTATTACCTGTATCGCGTGGGCGGCGACAGCTTAAGCGCCGAGCAAGCGCGCCCCTGCCCCAGCTGTGGCCAGCCTTGGCGGTTAAGCGAGCCGCTGCATGAGGTGTTTGATTTCAAATGCGAACCCTGTCGCTTGATCTCTAATCTATCCTGGGATTTTAAAGACTAAACGCAAAGCGTTTAGCGCTTTACGTAAAGACAGTGCGATTTCTAGGCTGCCCAAAGATCTTGTAGTGTGCCTCGTCTCTTCAGTGAAGAGGACTTCGGCACGGTTTTGGGTTTAGCTTGGTGCTTGGCGCCGGGCGCTGTTATATCAACACACCTCTACTTGGCGTAAAAACGTCGCTAGATTTGGGGCCAGCACGCCGATCACACCTTTGCCTAGGCGCTCTAATTGCACTTCGCCGGTGGCATTGTTTAAAGTCACCAATTTTTGCTCATCACGGCAACTGGCTAAAAACCAGCTAGGGGCTAATTTAAGTTTTTTCATCATCAAATGATGAGCAATTTGATTTTGCTGCAACCGCTCAAAGTCGGCTTCATTCCACGGCTGCAACAAAGTTAAAAACAAACCTTTAAAACAGCCCTCTATATTGCCCGCATAATAGTGGCCAAAAAATGCGCTTACATCCGGATGTACCGCTATTTCTAAAGCATCGGCTAAGTTTGAAAATGAGCTAGGCTCAGGCTTTCGCCATGCCTGCCAGCCTACCTGTCCGGCAAGAGCGGGCAAGAGTTCTGCTGGGGAGGGGAAATCTGCATCGTGCACCACCAAGGGAATACCGCCCACCCTTCGTTGGCGAGCAAATACCTCACCGAGCGCGTTCACCACTTGATCTTGCATACTAAAGTCTCACAATAAGGGCAGATCCTCTTATTCTACCTACTGGATATTGAAATGACACCCGAGCAAAAATATCAATCAAGCCATGCATTAGACGCATTGGCGCTTGGTAAACAAAGCAGTTATGTCAGCGAGTATGACGCCAGCCAATTACAAGGGGTGCCCCGTAGCTTAAATCGCGATGACTTAGGTTTAACCTCAGAGACGCTGCCCTTTGCCGGTGAAGACTTGTGGAACTTGTATGAATTATCTTGGCTGAATCGCAAAGGTAAACCTGTGGTGGCCATGGGTGAGGTGCGCGTGCCCATCACTAGCCTTAATCTTATCGAGTCAAAGTCCTTTAAGCTGTACTTGAATAGCTTCAACCAAACCGCTTTCGATAATATTGAAGAAGTAGAGGAAGTGTTAACTCGGGACTTAAGCTTATGCGCTCAAGCAGCGGTCAAGGTAAACCTGTATGAGCTGCAAAATGCGCCCAGCCAATTTGGCATCTTATCCGGCGATTGCATCGATCAGCTAGATATAGACGTACAGCACTATCAGCCCCATCCTGAGCTATTACAAAATATCACCGACGACGAATGGGTCAGCGAAACCCTGCATTCACACCTGCTGAAGTCTAATTGTTTGGTCACCGGCCAGCCGGACTGGGGCAGTGTAATGATCCGCTATCAAGGGCCGCGTATCAATCGCGAAGCCTTATTGCGCTATTTGGTCTCGTTTCGCCAACATAATGAGTTTCATGAACAATGCGTGGAGCGTATTTTTATGGACTTATTACAGCATGCCAAGACGAAAGAGCTCACCGTTTATGCCCGCTACACCCGCCGTGGCGGACTCGACATCAATCCTTATCGCAGTAACGTAGCCGGCAAAGCCGCCAATGTGCGCTTACAACGCCAATAGCCGCGTTGCGGTAATGTTTAGGGTCTGTTGACCTTAGGGGCCAATGAAAAACAAAAAACTAAACTGGCTCCAAGTGCTCTTTATCTCAGAGACGGGCCCTAACATTGGCCGCCATCAATGACGGCTTAGGTGTAATGTACGGCGTGTAACGTAAGACGCATAACGCAAGGCGTGCTGCGTCTTCGGACTTCATTCGGTCTGCACTTATGCTAAACTCGCCGCCTATCCGCTAGCTGTACGGAATATGTAATTGTGATTTTGTCTGTTGCCGTGTTGGTTTCCCATTTGGCGGGTGCCCCTGTACTGGCGCCACACCAAACTGAGTCTGTTGAACTACAACGGGCCCAGCAACTTATGCTGAGCCGCCCCGCCGAATGCGTGGCCATGACCCAAGTCTTTTTACAGCGTAAAGAAATGGATCCCGCCAAGTTGGTTAACTCTCGTCAAGACTTTGACCAACAAACCATGGCCAAGCAATATCGCTCACGGGAACAAAGCCTTACCGCATGGCAAACTCAAGCCTTGTGCCAAGCTAATGCCGGCTTAATGGGCCCAGCTAATACCAGCATTAATCAGGCCGTTAAATTGGCGAAGCTCTATCATCAGGCCGACAGCGAAGCGGCCAGTTTAATGATCAAAGCGAAATTTTTATTAGCACGCCAAGATGCTAAACAGGCGAAGGCGCTGCTGGATAAAGCACAAACCTTACTTGATACACACAGTAACAGTGCCTTACAACAAGCCCTCCCCTTGCTCCAAGCCAGCAGCCTCTTCTACCAGCACCAAGTAGAAGAGGCCCGCTCGGCGTTTGAACATATTCGCCTGCAAGCACAAGAAGAAAATCTGTATACCCAACAAGCATGGGCCAATTATTTACTGGCGGATTACTATCGGTTTTTACACCAAGACGAATTAGCCCTCTCTCACTACGCCGAAACCCTCAGTCTGTTGGGTAAGCGCCAGCAATATTATTTAAAAGCGATGGCCGCAGAAAAAGCCGCCGCCATTAATGCCGCCTTAGGGGAAAATGAACAAGCGATTCATTTTGCAAATCTGGCCACCAGTGAGTTTGAGCTATTGGGTAATCCCAGCCTATTGATCAGCTCTTTGATTAACTTAGGTAAGGTAACCCGCACCAGCAATCAAGATGCCAGCCTGTCTTTGGTCTACTTTTTTAATGCACTGGATTTAGCTAAAATCTTGGCCAACAACGACCAAATCGCCCAATTGTATTTAGAAATTGGTCACAGCTATCGGGTACTGGGCAACGAGGCGGAGGCGCTGCATTACTTGACTCAAGCCCGTATCAACTTTGAGCGCAATAATAACCAGCCTCAGCAAATAGATGCCTTGCATCAATTAGGGCAATTGTATGTGGCACAGCAAGAAAGCGGCTTGGCGTTATTGCAGCTTGAGCAGGCGCTGCGTTTAGCGAATGGCCTTAACGATGTGCCGCGCCTGATTGAGAGTCACCGTTTATTAGCACTCCTGTTTGAATACAGCAATAACCCCAGCCAGGCGTTAATGCATCATAAGGCTTATCACGACTACTTTGCCCGTGCCAGTCAGCTTAATCGCTTACTCACCCAAAGCTTGGTACAAGACAATGAACAGCAACTGCAGCAAGAGCGAGAACTAGCCACCTTACGCCAGCAAGGCGCCCAGTTAAAACAAGACAACCAACGTTATGCCTTATTAACCGCCGTGTTAGTGCTGAGTGTGCCGTTATTGTTGTACGCACTCTGGCATCATAGAATTCGTCGTCGACACTTGTTTGAGCAAAATCAGGTCTTAAGCCACTCCTTATTATTGGAGTCAAGAACCGGCTTGCCGAATTGGCGCCAGCTTATGCTGAGGTTGCCCAAAGAGTTAGCCAAGAGTCAGCTGCGCTCTGAGCAATGGTATTTAAATGAAGAGCAAGCGCTGCCGTTTAGCGACAAAACTTACTACTTGTTGCTGCATGTGCCTTTTATGGTTAACTTAAGTGAGCGCTTAGGGCTGATGGCCGCAAGCACGCTGCAACAACAGCTAGGTGAATATCTGCAAGGGCGTATTCACCCTGCGGCGCGGCTGTATGACTTGCGTGAAGGCCAGTTTATTTATGTAATTTCTCAGCGCCAAGTTAGCTCATTGCAGCAGACACTCACCAGCCTAGAGCGCATGTTTGACGAGTTTCCGTCTACCTTTGACTTAGATAGGCGCTTAGCCATCGGCATTATTGGTCATCCTTTCTTGCCAAAAGCCCCTCATGCGCTGGATGATATGCGCATGGGTGATATTTTATATCTGGCCATGGCGGCGGCGCATGAAATTAGTAAAGAAACCGGTGATAAAGCTTGGGTTGAATTGTTGGCACTGGATTGCCAGCAAGCCGCCTTTTTTAATGGTGATATTCGCCATTGTTGCATTCAAGCTATTCTCAAGGGTTTAGTGAAGGTAAATTGTTCACATAAAAAGCACCACATAGACTGGCAAGCTTTAGCCCCTGAACTGGCAAAGACCATTTAATTTTTATAGGGCGCCTGCATCAGGCTGCGATGGTATTAAATGAATAACCTCGACGATAAACTGATGTTGCAAGAACTGACTTCCGTGATTACTCGGCTAGAAAGCGTGTTAAGCGGCTTAAGCCAGCCCGCGATAGATCCGGATGAGCAAACCAAGGCCGCGGCTTTAAGCTTAGTCAGCCAATGGCAAAAATTGTTTAATGGTAAGTCTGGCGCCACGCCTTCCGCCGCCACCTCTCCTCAGTTGGCAGCCGAGCTGGAGTTGCAATTATTACGTCTGCAAAACAGTCATGACAAGCTCGCCCGTTTGCAACAACTGGGCAGCCAAAAGCTACGCTTAGCCGCCAGCTTATTGCAGCAATCAGATGCCAACCCGGCAGACTCTGCCGAGCTCCTCACCCTGTTAAGTAATGGCGAAGCCAGTCATCAAGGCCAACTGTGGCAGTTGCTCGATTATTATCAGCAAGCACTCGATAGCCTGCTTAGCAAAAAGCAACAATGTGAGGCGCAACAGCATCAATTAAGTTCGCGCTTACAACAGCTGGTCGAAGAGCTGCACTTTTCAGGACCGGTAGCCATAGAGCTCACTAAAATTCGCAGTCAACTGCTGCAACCCCTCGCCCCTGAAGAGCTGGCAAGCCTGTGTTTGCGCTTAATTGACTTGACCATTGAAGGGCTGCGCTTTGAGCGTAAAAATACCAAGCAGTTTTTGACCAAGATCCACACAGATCTTGACGCGGCTCATCAGTATGCGGCCATCACTCTCAGTGAAGAGCAATCGTTATGTGACGCGCGCGCCCATCATGGCCAGCATATTGCCGGTGAGCTAAGAGCCATAGGCGAGCATTTATTTAGTCAAGATAATGAACAGCTTAAGGCCGATATTGCCGTGCGTATGCGCAGCATTAATCATATTTTGGTGCAAAATGAGCGCCTGCACGAGCGTGAACAGACCTTGCTGCAGCGCATGGTGGAAATGGAACAACAAATTAGTGATCTTAAGCAAGAAGCCGGTCATTTCCAGCAACAACTTAGCACACAAAATGATAAGCTCTTTGTGGACGGTTTAACGAAGATTTATAACCGAGCCGGCATGGATCAACGGCTCGAAGTAGAATATCGACAATGGCTGCGTGATGATAAACCTTTGTGTATTGCCATGCTGGATATCGATTACTTCAAGGATATTAATGATAAATATGGTCATCTTGCTGGCGATAAAGCGCTGCGTCTGATTGCCAAGACCTTACAAAAATCATTGCGCGAGAGCGATTTTGTGGCCCGCTTTGGCGGCGAGGAATTCGTGGTGCTATTAAATAACGTTAGCCAAGACAACCTCGAAAAGCCGTTACAAAAATTGCGCGAGCAAGTGAAAAATATTCCATTTCGCTTTAAAGAAGAGCCCGTTACTATCACTATTTCCTTAGGCGCCACCCTCTTTAAACAGGGCGACAGTATTCATTCCGCCTTAGAGCGCGCCGATCAGGCCTTATATCGTGCTAAACACGCGGGCCGTGATCAGATAGTCATGGACTGACCTAATAACAAAATTCAAGGGAGTGATTATGATCACCCATATAAATCCAGTCGGCAGCATGAACTTGCTGTCCCAAATTGAAGTGGACCACCTTAAGCAGTCGGCACGCGGTAATCTGTATCAGTTGTTTCGTAACTGTGCGCTGGCGGTCTTAAACTCCGGTAGTCAAACCGACAATTCAAAAGAAATTTTGGACCGCTATACCTCGTTTGATATTAACGTGATCCGCCGTGAGCGCGGCGTTAAGCTTGAGCTGTTTAATCCTCCTGTGCATGCTTTTGTGGACGGCGAAATTATTCGCGGTATTCAAGATCATTTATTCTCGGTACTGCGCGACATTATTTATGTCAACAGCAAGCTGCAGCATGAAGACGAACACAACCTCACCTCTCCCCAGCATTTAACGGACTTGGTGTTTTCTATTCTCCGTAACGCCAATGCGGTGCACCCCGGTTTAGAGCCTAATTTAGCCGTGTGCTGGGGCGGTCACTCTATTTCTGCCATTGAATACCAGTACACCCGCGAAGTGGGTAATGAGCTGGGTCTGCGAGAAATGAACATTTGTACCGGCTGTGGCCCAGGCGCCATGGAAGGCCCCATGAAAGGGGCGGCGGTGGGCCATGCTAAGCAAAGAGTGAGCGGCAGCCGTTATATTGGCCTTACCGAACCCTCTATTATTGCCGCCGAGCCGCCAAACCCCATCGTGAACGAGCTGGTGATATTACCCGATATTGAAAAGCGCCTTGAGGCTTTCGTGCGCATGGGCCACGGCATTATCGTGTTCCCAGGTGGCGTGGGAACGGCGGAAGAGATTTTGTATATTTTGGGTATTATGATGCACCCAGAAAACCGCAATCAGCCGATGCCGATTATTTTGACCGGCCCGAAAGAAAGTGCCGATTACTTTCGCAGTATGGATGAGTTTATTGGCAGCACCTTGGGCCCCGATGCGCAGGCGCTCTATCAAATCATCATCGACGATCCTGCCGAAGTCGCACGCCGCGTGAAAAACGCCATGCCACTGGTACGCGATTATCGCAAGACGGTGGGCGACGCCTATTCCTTTAACTGGTCGTTGCATATACCGCCAGAGTTTCAACTGCCGTTTGTGCCGGATCATGCAAACATGGCCAGTCTTAACCTCAATCGCGATCAGCCGCCCCAGCAATTGGCCGCCAACTTGCGCCGTGCCTTTTCAGGCATAGTCGCGGGTAACGTGAAGGAAGGTGGCATTAAGGCCATCGAAGAGCACGGTCCCTTCTTGCTCAACGGCGAGCCAGAAATGATGCTGATGATGGACAAGCTGCTACAGCAATTTGTCGAGCAACAACGCATGAAACTGCCAGGCAGCACTTATGTACCTTGCTATCGCATTAACCGTTAATTTTTAGCCGTTATGCAGTTATTGATCCTGGATGCGCTCAATCTGATCCGCCGCCTCTATGCGGTACAGGAGCAGCAACATCAAGATAGCGACGCCGCGCTGGCCGCCACCAGCGCGGCGCTGACCCATGCGGCCACCCGCTTATTGCGCCAGTTTCAGCCCAGCCACGTGGTGGCAGTGTTTGATGGCGCGCCTCAGGGTTTTCGCCATCACCTGTATCCAGATTATAAAGCCAATCGCAAACCCATGCCCGCCCCCTTAGCCGGCTACTTAGGCCAATTACAGCAAGATTTATGGGCACTGGGTATTGATGCGTTATTATCCGACACCGATGAAGCGGACGACTTGATTGCCACCTTGGCGCGCACCCTCAGCCGCCACGGTAAACCCAGCGTTATCGTCTCCACCGATAAAGGGTTCTGCCAACTGCTTAATCCCCATATTCAGCTGTGGGATCATTTCAAACAGCAAGCCCTCACCGCCCCCTTGGCGGAACAACAGTTTGACTTGAGCATTGCACAACTGGTGGATTACTGGGCGCTCACCGGCGTGTCTGGTAGTGCCATCAAAGGCGTGCCTAGCGTAGGCCCAAAACGCGCCCATGCGCTGTTAACTCGCTGGCACAGTTTGGATCAATTACTCGCCGAGCTGCCAAGTGAAGATAAAAATGCGGCGCTTAATAAAGAACACAGCACCGTGCTTAAACATCAACAGCAGGCGCTGCTTGCCCGACAATTAGTGAAGCTGGTCGATGACATAGAGCTGGGTTTTAATTTACAAGATCTACGCCATCACAGTTCGACCAAGGGCTGATAGCCGCTCCCTCCGTTACCTGCTATAACCTAGCGCTTGAATGTATTCAACTGACGGAACCTAATTCATGACTCAACGCAGTATTACCGTGATCCCCGGTGATGGCATCGGCCCCAGTATTGTTGAGGCCGCCATTCGCATTTTAGACGCAGCAGGCTGTAATTTTCACTATGACTACGCCGACGCTGGCTTAATGGCGCTAGAAAAACACGGCGAACTGCTGCCCCAGCGCACCCTAGACTTAATCGCCAACAATAAAATTGCTCTCAAAGGCCCGCTCACCACCCCCATTGCTGGCGGCTTTACCTCCATCAATGTGTCGTTGCGCAAGCACTTTAATCTTTACGCCAACCTGCGCCCTGTGGTGTCGTTTGAGGGCACAAAAAGCCGCTTCGATAATGTCGATATTATTACGATTCGCGAAAATACCGAAGGCATGTATTCCGGTGCCGGCCAAACCCGCGCCAGTGATAACAACAGTGCCGAGGCCATGAGTATCGTGACCCGCGAAGGGGCCGAGCGCATCACTGAATTTGCCTATCAGTTGGCAGTAAAAGAAGGCCGTAAAAAAGTCACCATTGTGCACAAGGCCAATATCTTAAAATCCACCTCCGGCCTGTTTTTAGAGGTGGCCCGCGAGGTGGCTTTACGCTACCCACAAATAGAAACCAACGAGATGATCGTGGATGCGGTGTGCATGAACTTGGTCATGTACCCCGAGCGCTTCGATATTATCGTCACCACCAACTTGTTTGGCGATATTATCTCCGATCTGTGCGCAGGCCTCATTGGCGGCTTGGGCATGGCTCCGGGTGCCAACATAGGTAAAGAAGTGGCTATTTTTGAGGCGGTACACGGCTCAGCACCGGACATTGCTGGCCAAAATATTGCTAACCCTTGCTCGGTGATTTTAGCCGCCATACAAATGCTTGAGCACCTTGGTCAGCAAGATAAAGGTATGCAAGATAAGGCGGAGCTAATTCGTAGCGCCATGCGCAAAACCATCAAAGATGGCACCACCGTCACGCGCGACTTAGGTGGCAACGCCAGCACCACCGAATTTACTCAGGCCATTATTGCCAATCTGTAAGCGGTGAGGCGTGAGGCGTGAGGCGTGAGGCGTGAGGCGTGAGGCAAGAATTAAAGACTCACGCAAAAACCTATGCATATAAAGGGCCAGTCGGCCCTTTTTTGTGCTTAAAAAACAAGCAAAATATTTACTTACTCTTAGTGCTTGGCGACTATAGTTAGTGACTACAGACTAAGGTTAATGATTGGCGACGAAAAGGTTGGTGATTATTCGGTACAGCTAATGATAGAGAGGTAAGACTATGGACGGTCGACTCGCACGGCAGCAGCTACTATTTTTCCTGCCACTCTTTATGTTTATGGCTCCCTGTCTCGCCTTTGAGGAATACTCCTCCCGCCGCTCACCTAATCTCAACACCCTACCCGTACCTCCCGCTCGACTTATCCCTACTATGGCGCCAGCTCCGTCATTGGCTGTAGTTAAGACACAGCCACCGGTGAGCGCACCGGCGGTTAACTTATCGGCCGTTAACCCTGTAGCCCTTAACTTATCTTCCCTAAACTTAACGGGGCTCACTTTATTGTCATTTACCCCGCAGAACATAATGGCGAGTAACACTGATTTATTTGCCTTAATCCCAAAACGTTATCAAGTTCATGTGGAGCTAATACCCAGCGGGCCAGTTAATGAGGGCAATCAACGACTCAGTGTTTATCCTAGCTTCCAGCTCACCTCCCAAAGTTCATTGGGGTTTTCGTTCAATAAATTCAGGCCTCGTTTTAATATCGAGCGCGCCGGCCTGCAAACCTCACTGCATTTAAGAGGGGATGGCATTAAACTCAACTTTCGTCCCACCGCCATCAGCACCCAACTGGAGTTTGATGTAAAAATTACCGATGACGAGTCTCGCCTAGATTTAACGTATCGATACTAAGGTGTGAGGAAAACCAACAAAAAACGAACCTTGTAGATACCACTTTAGTCCGCTGGTTTTGCGTAGTAAAACGTCATTTAAAGGGGAAATAGGAAAAATAAGCCTCACAAAAAAAGCACCGAGCCTATTACAGACTCGGTGCTTTTATGTGTTAGCTGGGCGCTGAGCTTTGGGTACTTAGCACTGGATTTTTCACTTCACCCTTTGCACTTCACCCTTCACTCTTTTTATTCTTTCGGTATTAATTTTGCCACTTTAAAGGGGCGATACACGTGCACGGTAATTTCTTCGCGGTCGTGGTATAGCTGCTTGGCTTGCACATGAAAACCGCCCAGCGCTGCTAACTTAGCTTTAAGCTGATCTAAGTTGTGCACGGCTTCTGCATAGCGTTTTTTCATCGGTAACTTAAGGTTAAAGATCGCTTCTTGGCAGTTTTCTTCCACTAACCAGGCGGCCATAATGGACACCACTCGTGCTGGTTTTTCCACCATATCACTGACTAACCAGTAGGTATTTAGGCGCGCTGGGCGCCAGCTAAAGGCGTCATCTTTATAGTGCTTCACCTGCCCCGTGTCCATCAGCTTGGCATCCATAGGGTTATGGTCGATAGCAGTCACCATCATATCCCGAGAGACCAACTGGTGGGTCCAACCGCCGGGTGCGGCACATAAGTCTACGGCTCGCATGCCCGAGGTTAAGCGCAACTCCCACTCGTGGCGTGGAATAAACACATGAAAGGCTTCTTCCAGCTTTAAGCTAGAGCGACTCGGCGAGTCAGAGGCAAAGCGCAAGCGCGGGATACCCATGTGAAACGGCGAGTTATTAAAGGAGTAGGAATACCCCAACAACGCATGATTATTGGCCAGAAAAAACAGGTGCAATACCGGGCGATTGTTCATCTCTTTGCGGGTCAATAACCCTTTTCCGCGCAAGGCTTGGCGCATCGGCACGGTAAATTTACGGCAAAATTTAGACAATTCTTTGCCATCATTGGTGTCGGGGGTTTCTACGCGAATATCACCGCACAGCTCCATGCCCTCGGCCGCTTCTAGCAAAGGCGAAATGCGATCGTCCAGCGGTAAATCTTTGACTTCGGCATGCACTACCAACATTTGGCGGGCGAAGATCAGCTCGCGATACAATAACTTGCGCGCCATTAAATCTGCGTCGTCGGGGCCAAAGCATTCATAAATTACAAAGCCACTGTCGTCCTTGGTGCGGGCAAAGCCGGGGCAGCCAAATTCTCCTGCCTTGTCCTGAATTTCCGCTGCCGCCTCTTTCTCAAACCCAGGGCGACAATATATTAATAACTGTTTCATCAAGACCTCAACCAAGTGCGACCGGCCAGCAACACGCTTAACCATCCCGCCATAAAACATACGCCACCCAGTGGCGTAACAAAGCCAATCCCTTTGGTACCGAGCAGCACCAAAGCATAAATACTGCCACTAAATAAAAACGTGCCTAGTGTAAAGAAAACCAGCGCCCATTGCAGGGGTTTTACGATTTTTACGCGCAGTGCTAACACTAAAAATAACAGCGCCAATCCATGCAAAAACTGATATTGCACCGCCGTATTAAAGGCGCTCACCAAGTGAGGTGCCGCCCCGCTGGCCGCCAAGCCATGGGCACCGTAGGCACCCAGCCCAGTGGCGGTGAAGCAAAGCAGTGCCGCTACATAAAATCCAAATTTAGCGCTCAAGAATAAAACTCCTCATGGCGGCGACGATGGCGGATAAATTTTGGTCTAAATTGGTGCCCGAGGCTTTGCGCGGGCTAAAGCTATGGTCGCCGTCTGTTACCCACATGGTGTGTATTTGTGGTGACAGATCATAACCTTGCACCGCCGCTTTATTACCAAAATTATCCCGCTCGCCCTGCACCAATAAAGTGGGCGTCATTAAGTTCGCCAAATGTTCTCCGCGAAATTGTTCAGGCTTGTTCGGGGGCGTAAACGGGAACCCCAAGAGGATCAGTCCCTTGGCTGCGGGCGCATCCGCTGCTAATTCATTCGCCCTTAATTCATCCCCACTTAATTTATCAACCACAAGCGACGCCATGCGCCCACCGAGGGATTTGCCCGCCAAAAATAATCGTGGGTGGGCAAACTGGGTCGCCATCTCTTGCCAACAAGCCAATAAGGCCGGCGCGCGATCCGGTGGCCGTCGGCGACCATCCTGTCGTGTCTTTTGCATAAAAGGGAACTCAAAGCGGATCACTTGAATCTGCTCATCTGCCAAGCCCGTTGCTAGGCAGGCCATCACTGCATGCTCCATGCCGGCACCGGCGCCGTGGGCCAAAAGCACCCGATTGGGCGCGTTATCAGCGCCATTAATTATTACCTTGTTCATCACTGACATCATTCTCGTTGTTAGCTGCCGAGCGCACTTTCGCTTATCAAGCCAGCTTTGGTTTGTTGTTCTTTCTCTACCAAAGCCAACATCCAATCGCGAAAGGCGGCGATCTTGGTTAAGCCTGCTTCCGACGCTTGGCACACCACATAATACGCCTTGTTCGATAGCAAGACTTGCTCAAACGGACACACTAAGCGCCCCGCTGCCAACTCAGGCTCGGCTAAAACACTGTGCCCTAAAGCCACGCCTTGACCATGAATGGCCGCTTGCAACACCATAGACGAATGACTAAAGATAGAGCCTTGATGCACGTTAGCCGCCACCAAGCCGGTTTGTTTATACCAAGCTTGCCAATCCGCCCGTGAGCCATCATGCAATAAGGTATGAGCCGCCAAGTCGCTTAACTTAGTCAGTGGCTTTGTGCCCTGTAACAAACTGGGGGCACACACCGGAATTAAATATTCATTGTGCAGCTGCACCGCACTTAAGCCCGGCCAATGTCCTTGCCCGTAGTAAATCGCCACATCCACATCATCAACCAGTGAGCCTTCATTTAAGTCCACCGCCTTAATGCGCACATCAATATCTGGATGCTCGGCATTAAACAAGGCTAAGCGTGGTACCAACCACTGGATGGCAAAGCTGGGCTGCAAGCAAACGGTTAAGCTGCCCTTGGCGCTCACCGCCAACAGCCGCTCGGTGGCATCATGAATACCGGTAAAGATATCTTTAATGTCCAGAAAGTAGCGTTGTCCGGCCTCCGTCAGCAGCAAGCAGCGGTTTCGCCGATAAAACAGTTTCACGCCCAAATAGGCTTCTAAAGCCTTAATTTGATGACTCACCGCCGCTTGGGTAACAAACAATTCTTCGGCAGCACGGGTAAAACTCAGCAGCCTTGCGGCAGCTTCAAATGCCCTTAGCGCATTGAGCGGGGGCAGACGTCGAGACATGGCGCCCTCATCAACAGTACGAATGGCGCGATTATAAGTGCCACCGCCAGCACAAGCCAGTCTAGCGGCGCTAATCTGCTATCTTTTAGTGCAGTAGCTTAACGCGATTAAGCCGCGGCTAAGTATTCATATTCAACACCCGCCTCTGGTACACTGAGCCATGCGGTATCCCTCTTTTTATTCAGGCGCTCCATGATCAAGATCCCCCCCGTTTCTATGCTCGACTGGCTCATTTTTATTGCGGTAGCGGTAGTGTCATTGCTGGTATTAATGGCGGTATTGAAGCGCATCTGGCGCGGCCCCCAACAGCAGCCCTATCAACAAAAGCTGCTCTTTAGCCCTGAAGCCACCGAAGCTTTGCGTTTAATTGATGATGCCATCGGCAATCAGCTGCGGGTGTTTGTCTCGGTGAGCTTGGCGGAATTTATTGCCCTAAACCCCACGCTCAAAAAAGCGCAGCGCGAGCAGGCTTGGCAGCAGCTGTACGGAGAAACAGTAGATTTTGTGTTGTGCTCACCCCAAGACTTGAAGATTAGAGTCGCCATCGTCTTGGCTGACGACAGCTTGAGCAAAGCTGACCAGCGCAAGCAGCAGCAATTATGGCAAGCACTGCAAGCAACGGGGTTGCCCATTATCGATATTTCACCGAAAGCTTGGCCCAGTGCGAGCAGCTTGCGCGACGATATTTTAACGGCCTGCAAGGCACCCAGCCCAGTAACGGTATCCAGCAATAGTAGGCTTGGCCAATCCCGCGTGGAGCCGGTATTAAACTTTGATGATATGTCGGATCCAGACGCCGAAGACGAACCACAAATAAAGCTCTAATCTCAAATTCGCGCCAAGCTAAAAAGATATCGGTTTTTTATTTAGCTGGGCGCTTAGTGCTATGGTTTATCCCCAAATATCGCCAATGGCGGTGTCTGGCTGATAATGGTGGGCAATTTGCGCTTGCAGTAACTCAGCGGTGGCCAAGGCATCAGTAAGCGCATGATGAGGTTGATAAAAAGGCAAGTGATAGCGGCTACGACTGTCGCTTAAACGAATCGACGCTGGCTTCTGGCCACGCAGCCGTGCCCACAGCCCCAGCGGCTTGGCGCGATGTATCAAGGCTTCCAGCTCCATGGTGTCCACCACCGGAAACTCAATTCCCTCGGTTAATCTCGCCTGTAAGGCACTGGCCAAAAAACTGCGCTCTATCTGTTTATGATGTACCACCACTACGGCCCCTGCGAGGGCTGTTAATAATTCATCCAGCACCAATAATAAGTCTGGCGCGGTTTGGATTTCAGAATGGGTGATGCCGTGGATCACCACCGCTTCTTCGGCCATGGGTTTATGAGGGTTCACAATCCAGTGCTTGGCCTGATGCCAACGAATGCGCTGCAAGGTAAAAGGCACCAGCCCGATGCTGACAATGGCGTCCTTTTTCACATTTAAGCCGGTGGTTTCAAAGTCCATGGCTACAAAAGGGACCTCGCTCAGTGGGGTGTCGCCACTCACCGCACCCGCACGATAAAAGCGCTCCAGCCGATAATCTCGGGCACTGCGCGCTAACTCACTAAACAGCTCTGGCCAAGGCGGCACTTGATAAGAGTGCTGTATTTCTGTTGGACGCAAATAAAACATCGCGGCTTAGCTCCGGTTAGGCTGATAACGAAACTTCATGAACTTTTGCGCATTACTGAGAATTTGAAAGGCGTCCTTAAGATTACGCCGCTCAAAGTCCGATAAGTTATCGGGCTCAATATTATTATCCGGCTCATTACCCGCCTCCAAATCTAGCGCCTGATGGCGAATACGCACAGTGGCAATAAACTCCATCGCATCACGCAAGTCTGGGCCTCGGCCTTTAGGTAACAAACCCGACTCAATCACATCATTCAATCGCTCAAAGGAGTTGTGCGCTTGGGAGCCAACCGCCAATGCATGCACGCGAATTAAATCCGCGAGGGGTGCGGTGCCGCGGCGCTTTAAGTTAATGGAGTTATTGTGTTTACCGTCTTGCTCCATCACAAACTCTTTAAAGAATCCTAGCGGCGGTGTGCGTCCCAGCGCATTACGCGCCATGCTGGCTAAAAATCGCGGGCTGCGCTGGGCAAGGCGGGAAATTAAACCGTTGAGTTGATCTGCCCACTCGGTTTTGCCATAGACACCGTCCAAATCAAAAAAGATCGAACTGTTCAGCAAAGATTGCGCATTGGGATTGACTATCCAGTCGCTAAAACAATGCTCCCATTGCAGGCGCGTTTTTTGCCACTGCACATTAGTGGCCATAATATCGCCGGTGCAATAGCTATAACCGCAGGCAGCCAAACCATCGCACACCCGTTTGGCCAGCGTCGCAAAATAGTCGCCATGCAAGGCGGCGTCATAATGATTATCAAGGATCAGCGCATTATCTTGATCGGTCACAATCAGTTGCTCATCGCGTGCCATAGAGCCCAGTGCTAAAAAACAATAGGGTACCGGCGGCGGCCCCAGTTCGTATTCGGCCAGCTCCAATAAGCGTTGCTTAAAACTGCGCCCAATGCCCGCCATGGCGGTGCCGATCATTTGTGAGTTAGCGTCTTCGCTCACCATGCGTACAAAACAGGCTTTCACATCATCTGCAATCGCCGCCAACTCGTCGATATTTTGCGCCTTAAAAATATGGCGCACCACAAACAGATTGTTACGGGACTCGTGACGCATCACATCCGACAGCGCAATTACGCCCACCGGTTTACCTTTATGCAAGATGGGCAAATGATGCAGGTTATGGCGCAGCATCAGCAGCATGGCTTCAAATACGAACTGGCCACTTTCTAGAGCCACTAAATCTTGCGACATCACTTGTGCCACGCCGGTATCCGTTGGCAAGCCTTCGGCCAGCACCCGTGCGCGTAAGTCGTTATCCGTTAAAATGCCGACTACGCTCGACTGTCCTTCTTGGTTATTATCTTGCTCCGACAACACTAAAATTGAAGACACGTCTTCTGTCGTCATTTTTTGTGCCGCCGCTAATACCGTGGCCGACACCGCTATGGTGACCGGCTCACGCGCAATTAACTCACCCACCGTGGAGGTCAGTAATTCATCACCGCCGCCTTGGCGGGACACCGCTTGGCGCAAGCGTGCCGTGTCTTCTACTTCCACATAATCAGCAAAAGACTCGTGCGCATCATAAAGTGCATTAAACAGGCTCTCCGGCAGGCAATACACCAAAGTATCTTCGAGTGCAGTGGCAGACATGCGCACCTTGTTATTCATCAACAAGCCCATCTGCCCAAACAGATTGCCGACACTCAATCGGTTATGCAGCTCTCCACTGCGTCTGTGCATTTCGACGGCGCCACTGCGGATCAAATACAAGTCCTGCACCAAATCTCCATAATTCAAGATAATGGTACCGGCACGGTAATAGGCTATTTCTATCTGCTCGGCAATGGTGCTCAACACCTCATCGTCCAAGCTATTAAATGGTGGAAAACGCCGAATAAAACTTAAAATTTCCAGCTGCTCAGCCTGCATAGCACGACTCGCCTTATAAAGAGTGAACGACACGACCCTAAAAATTAACCCTATTTCGCAACGGAAGAACACAGAACGCACGGACACAGTTCACTTGCGACAAAAGATGATAAATTTATTGGTAAACGCTCAGCCTTTGATGGTTGGGTGTTTGGCACTTACCATTAATAATCTCTTTCGATTTTAATCTTTATTTTTCCGTGGGTTCCGAGGGTTCCGTGGCAAAGAATCGTTAGTCCTAGAAAAAAGGGGCGAAGCGCTTAGTGCAGGCTTTCCCCTTCACACTTTACGCTTCACCCCTCACATTTCTTACTTCAGTGCGCTTTATCTGGGCTCAGACATCAGACCTTTAATTAAAGACACACACGACACCAATAAGACAATGGCGAACGGAAAGCCAGTCGAGACCGCCATGGCCTGCAAGGCTGCTAAACCGCCACCCAACATCAGAGCAATGGCAACCAGGCCCTCAAAACCACACCAGAACACCCGCTGCGGTTTAGGTGAATTCACCTTACCGCCAGAAGCGATAGTGTCGATCACCAAAGAGCCAGAGTCAGATGAAGTAACAAAGAACACCACCACCAAAATAATGCCGATAAAGGAGGTGATCTGTGCCAGTGGCAACGCATCCAACATAATAAATAACTGTAATGGCACTGCCGCGTTCGCTGCCGCCTCGTAGCCTTTGCTCACCAGCTGGTCAATGGCAGTACTACCAAACGCCGTCATCCACAACACACAGGCAGTTGAAGGTACTAACAGTACCGACACCAAAAACTCACGCACGGTACGGCCACGAGAGACACGAGCAATAAACATACCCACAAACGGAGACCAAGAAATCCACCATGCCCAGTAAAAGGCGGTCCAACCCTGAGAGTAGTTGGCATCTTCACGCTCAAACGGCATAGATAACGCCGGTAAGTGCTCAACGTAGGAGGCTAAGTTAGTGAAAAAGCCGCTCAGTATCAGCAAAGTAGGGCCAACAATAATCACAAACAACAACAGTAAGGCGGCTAACGCCATGTTGATTTCTGATAACCGCTTAACGCCGGCGTCCAAACCTGCCAGCACAGAGATAGTGGCAATGCCCGTGATCACTATCACTAACACCACCTCGGTGGTAGTACCCAAAGGAGTATCAAACAGATAATTCAAACCCGCACTGGCTTGAGAGGCACCAAAACCGAGTGAGGTTGCCAAACCGAACATGGTGGCAATCACCGCCAACACATCAATTAAATGTCCAGGCCAGCCCCACACTCGCTCACCCAGCAGCGGATAAAATACCGAGCGCACCGTCAGTGGCAGCCCTTTATTAAACGAAAATATCGCTAAACCCAACGCCAACACCGCATAAATAGCCCATGGATGCAGCGCCCAGTGATAAATGGTGGCAGCCATGGCTAAGCTGTTTGCCGCCGCACTGTCACCTGCAGCACCCCCTAACGGGGCCCAATCGGTGCGTACGCCGTTCTCAAGGGTAATGCCACCAAATGAAGTGCCAAAATGCGATAACGGCTCAGACACGCCGTAAAACATTAAGCCAATGCCCATGCCGGCAGCAAACAGCATAGAAAACCAGCCCACATAGGTAAAATCGGGCGTCGCTTTAGTGCCACCAATGCGTACTCGGCCTAAGGGAGAAATAATTAACCCCAAACACACCAGTACAAAAATATTACCCACGCTCAAGAAAAACCAATCTAGGCTGGACGTGAGCCAGTCCCGTAAGTCAGCAAACAGCGGGGCTACTTGATTTTGAAAGGCCAACGTTAAGATCACAAACGCCACTATGGCCAATCCTGAGATCATAAATACACGGTTGTGAATATCTAACCCAAATGGGCCTATCTGCAAGGCCACATTATCTTGCCCTACTTGGTAATCGGTGTTAATGGGATTGACGTCCCCCTCGGGGGCAATCACGTCTTTATTGTCGTTATCTGTCATCGCTCAAATCCTTGCGCATTTAGTTATTCTAGTTATCACCATCAATTAAATAGCGATATACGAACGAAATATAACATAAAAACCCAGCATACTTCTTATTACTAGCAGTAACTCATTGAGAAAATTACTCATTTCTCTGCGTAATACTCGCAACCCTAACCCTGTTAATCCGACCTGCCCTCTCATACTTTAGTCTGCATAGCGTCTAATAGCGGTCAGCCGGATAAAAAACACCCAACTTTAAGCTCTCGAACGGCGCCCTTAGCGCATCTGTTGCTATGGTTAAATGAGCAAAAGCTAAATGACAAAAAGTCAGATAGGAGGCCCTATGGCAGGTTTCGATAAACGCGTAGCCAGTTACGCCGAGGCATTAGCAGGATTAACCGATGGGATGACGGTATTAGCTGGCGGCTTTGGCTTATGCGGCATTCCCGAAAATCTGATCCGCGAAATTAAACGCCTAGGCTGTAACAACCTCACGCTGGTTTCTAACAACTGTGGCGTAGACGGCTTTGGTTTAGGGCTATTGCTTGAAGACCGGCAAATTCGCAAGATAATCGCCTCTTATGTGGGCGAAAATGCCCTATTTGAGCAGCTGTTATTAAGCGGCGAACTGGAAGTAGAGCTCACGCCACAAGGTACGCTCGCGGAAAAAGTACGCGCCGGTGGCGCCGGCATCCCAGCCTTTTATACTGCCACTGGTTTTGGTACCGACATTGCTCAGGGCAAAGAAGTACGAGAATTCAATGGTCGCTCTTACATCTTAGAAACCGCCATCACCGGGGATTTTGCCATCGTTAAAGGCTGGAAAGCCGATTACTACGGCAACGTTATTTATCGCCACACTGCTCGTAATTTTAACCCGTTGATGGCCACCGCCGGCAGCATTACCGTGGTCGAAGTCGAAGAGCTGGTCGAACCCGGCCAACTGGATCCCGATCAAATTCATACCCCGGGCATTTATGTAGATCGAGTGATCTGCGGCCTGTTTGAAAAGCGCATCGAGCAACGCACCGTGAGTGATTAACTGCGGCTTAAATAACATGGCAGTGACTCACATAAGTGAAGGAGAGCAGGTTATGGCATTAACACGAGCACAAATGGCGCAGCGGGTGGCCCAAGAATTAAGAGACGGTTTTTATGTCAATCTCGGCATTGGCATCCCCACCTTAGTGGCCAACTATGTGCCCGCTGGCATAGAAGTGATGCTGCAATCAGAAAATGGTTTGCTGGGCATGGGGGCTTTCCCCACCGCAGACAAACTAGATGCAGATATGATCAACGCCGGCAAACAAACCGTGACCGCACGCCTCGGCGCTTCTATTTTTGACTCGGCCCAATCCTTTGCCATGATCCGCGGCGGGCACGTGGACTTAACCGTGCTCGGCGCCTTTGAGGTAGACGTGCAGGGTAATATCGCCTCTTGGATGATCCCAGGTAAGTTGGTTAAAGGCATGGGCGGCGCCATGGATTTAGTGGCAGGCGCCAGCAATATTATCGTGACCATGACCCACGCCTCAAAAGACGGCGAGTCTAAACTCTTGCCTCAATGCCAACTGCCACTCACCGGTGCAGGCTGCATTAAGCGAGTCCTTACGGATTTAGCCTACTTAGAAATCAATGACGGCGCCTTTATTTTAAAAGAACGAGCGCCCGGGGTGAGTGTAGAGCAGATAAAAGCGCTGACCGCCGGTAAACTTATAGTGCCAGAGCTGGTTCCCGAAATGCGCTTTGATACTTAACTAAAACAAGCTTGGTCTATTTTAGTTAAAAGCGGGAGGAAATTGCATCCGCCCTCGCCTTTAAACCGTACGCGCTTTAGCATAAATCGATTAATCACACCTATAGAGCACTCGACCATGACCACCCTGCAAGTTTTAATTCATGCGCCCACGATAGCAGCACTGCACCGCGCCCTGTCTAACGTGCGCAACTTACTGCAGCTTAGTCCGAACGCCGAGATTGAACTGGTAGTAAACGGCCCCGCTATGCCTGAGGCTATCACCATTAGCAATCCTGAGATTAAAAGCCGACTGCGGTTGTGCCAAAACAGCCTGCGCACCCAAGGCTTAACTGCACCTGCCGACATGCAACAAATCAGCGCCGCCATCTTGCACCTAAGCGAGCGCCAACAACAAGGCTGGAGTTATGTGCGGGCGTAACGCGCACCTCGTTAACAAAAACACAAGACGCTATATCGGTATTCGCCCGAGTAATGCCTGAATCGCTAGTTCATAAGACGCCTGTTCTTGCTCGGCATAGAGTGCGAATGGGTCAATAACGCAGGCACCTAGTGCTTGTTCAAACTGGGCTTGGCTCTGAGAAAGCACTGCTTGTTGGGCGGGTGCTGCGTGAGAACCTAATGACGGCTCAGTGCGTGTCGTTAAGCCTAAATTGGATTGAAAAATCCCTGCGGCACTGACCGGCAAAAAATCTTCATAGGTAAGGGGTGTCGCGCTCAATAGACCCTGAGCCAGCAGCGTTTCTTTATCTGGCAAGCTAGCAACTGAATAACGACCGCGCGCCGCTAAACCAGCGGGTGTTAATTGATAAGTAAAAAAAGCCAAATCGTGCTGACGAAGCACGCCAAAATCGTCAGGAAACGCCGTAAACACCACAGTCAGTTGACGCTGATGAGCCTGATTATCTAGTGGAGCATCACTCGGCGCTTGAGCAGACTCACCAGACTTGGCAAGTAGCGCATCATACAGCGCCCTGCCCTTAGCGGTGAGTGCAACGCCACGTTGCTCAATTTCACCAAAACGCGCGCTGTGAGCCCCAACTTGACCATCCGTAAAGCGAATCGATTCTTCCAATGCCTTAAAACTCGTCTGGCGTAATAAAATCGGGCAGCGCCGCTGAGGTGGGCCTTCAATCAGCGCCTTTGCAGCCATACCAGCCTTGGGCATCCGTAATTGCGCTTCATCAATATCTAAGGTGCGCGGAGTTAAGTGGTTAATATGTGGTCCGCGAAAGCACACCACATCAGCAATTAACGGATGCGCTTGTTGTAACGCCTGATAGGTAGCTAAATCCACAGTGGATGTGGGGTGCCAACGAAAGGTTTCGAGTGCTTCTGCGACAAATTCGCGGGCTTGCGGCTCCGTTAAGCCGCCCTGCTCATAGTTGCCAATGAGCTCGCGCACTCTGGGAGTAAAAATATCGCGTTTGGCTAATATCGCCGCCGCTTGCTCACGCAGCTGTGGGTTATCAATCAGATCTAAACGCAGTAAAGAGGTAAAGATCCGAAACGGATTGCGCGCCAGTGCCGCACGGTCAATCGGGCGAAAGGCGGTGGAATGCACCGGCACGCCGGCGGCAGACAAGTCGTAATAACCCACCGGATACATGCCCATGACAGCAAACAAGCGCCGTAGCATAGCAAGCTCGTCTGCCGTACCGACGCGAATCGCCCCATGGCGCTCCACACTAAGGCGCGCCAACTCACCATTGGCTTTGAGTTGTTCGGCCAATTGTGGCTGCTTGGCCAATGTGGCTTGATTCACCTTGGCCACTAGCTTTAGCAAAGTGGCGTATAAAGGCACTTCCGTTTGATACATGGCAGACATAGCGCTTGAGAACAGGTTGCGAATATGGTCTGTGGTTACATAAGCAGCAGTCACATGGGTGCTCATTATGTTACTCCTCCAATACGGGCCGATTCTGGTTTATACCCTCGGGTAGCTTGTCTTTGTAGGGTCCAATTTATTGGACAAAAAATCAGTGCAGCATTCAAAACCGGTAGCATGCTCTTCATCTAAAATAAGCGCCCCTACAAAAAACAAACTTTTGTAGGGGCTGCTTCACCTGCTAAATTCTACGCAGCAAAATAGTTTTAAAACTCAAAACGAGATCCTAACGTGCGTCAGGAAGACGGCATAAATATAGCGCTCAGTGCCGTGCTAAAAGAAAGCCGTACCCTACTGTCGCCATGCCAATTCTTCACCGTTAAGCCGTCAGCACTGGCTTTCATTCAACATTAAGCATTCAGTATTGCGTACAGCGCTAGCGGCTCAGCACCGCATCTATATCCGCTGCACTGTGGCGATGTTCTACAAACAGCCCCCCTTGTGCCGAAGTGCGATTAACGATGCGTCCTCTTTGTACCGCCGCACGTTTGGCAATCTCTTTCGCCCAACGCTGCACATGCACGTAAGCATTGACGTCTAAAAACTCCGCCGCGCCGTAGGTTTGGCCTAATACTAAATTGCCATACCAAGGCCAAATAGCAATATCGGCAATGCTGTATTCGTCACCGGCAATATAGGTATGCTCAGCCAATTGTTTATCCAACACATCCAATTGGCGCTTCGCTTCCATGGTAAAACGGTTAATCGCATACTCTATTTTTACTGGCGCATAGGCATAAAAGTGGCCAAAGCCGCCGCCCAAATACGGCGCCGAGCCTTGTAACCAAAACAGCCAATTTAATACTTCAGTACGTTTGCCAAGATCTGTCGGCAACAGGCGGCCAAACTTTTCCGCCAAATAGAGCAAAATAGCGCCCGACTCAAACACCCGTTGCGGTGCATCAAGCGAGCAATCCAGCAGTGCCGGTATTTTTGAGTTGGGGTTGATCGCCACAAAGCCGCTAGAGAATTGATCGCCCTCGCCAATATTGATCAAGTGCGCATTATACTCGGCACCCTGCTCGCCTAAGACCAACAGCTCTTCCAACATAATGGTGACTTTTTGGCCGTTGGGCGTGCCCAGAGAATAAAGCTGCAGTGGATGTTCGCCTTTAGGTAATATTTTTTCGTGGGTCGCGCCGGATACCGGCCTATTGATTTGCGACCATTTACCGTCATCTGCTTGCGGCGGCTGCCAGACCCTAGGTACTTGATACTCGGGCACTTGATGCTTGTCACTCATGCTTGCTCCTTAAATCGAGTTGAAAATAATATTAACGCCATCTTGCCACGCCATTATCAAACTACAAGGGCAGCGCTCAGTGACGGAGCTTATGTAGACTGGCTATGTGCTTGCCGCAGTATTTTCAATATCTTATTTACAGCGTTTAACACCCAACGCATCGGTTTGACAGCGGCTGCCATCGCTGCCTCGCGTTACCCCTAACGAGTCGGTGCGCCAGCTATTACCCTTATTATCTCGAGTTACGCCTAAGGAGTCTGTGCGATATACAGAGCCATCGCTGCCCCGCGTTATCCCTAACGAGTCGGTGCGCCAACTGTTACCCTGATTATCCCGGGTTACACCTAAGGAGTCTGTGCGAAACACTGAACCATCGCTGCAACGCGTCACGGCCAAAGAATCCGTTCGACAGCTCACCCCCGCTTGTGCATGAACTGGAACGGTAAGCACGCTCAACCACCACAAGCCGCACACCGTTAACCACTTAGCCATCATTTACCTCACACCGGATTATCACAGACAGTCACAGGTTAGGCTTAGTTTAGTGGCACTTGGCTTACCAACATACAATGTACTGATTTGTGCCAATGCTAAAGCTAGATTAAATAAGCCAGTGATATAAGCCCACACTGGTGACAATGGGTAAAAAGACCAATACCAGCAGCATTCCTAAACAACCTGAGCTGCTGCCAGACTTGCTGATAGAACTATTATATTCTGGCTGAGTCGCGTATTTAGGTTTATTTTTCAGCCATTTTATATGGCATTGCCTGCAGTAAAGTTGTGTAAAACCCGCGTTCCACGCCGATAGTGTTCTAGGATCATACTCGGCCACTGTGTGGCAACCCGTGCAGTTAAAGTGTTTTTCTTTAGGCTGCTTTTGCTTATTAAAAAGTAAGAAAGCCACCACAGCAGGCAAACCATAATACCAAATATCACCAAGCTCATTACTGAGATAATATTGGTAACTAACAAAACTGAGAGAGGCGAACATAGTGAACACTAACAGGTAGTCAAAAACACCTTTCTTGGGCGACGAGGTCTTAATATAGCGCGGGGTAAATGCCGCAGAATCTTTACTGTCACCAATTATAACACTGGTTGCTTTTAATCTATTTTGTGTATCGCGCTCAGCCTCATAAAAAACAACATCTCCCACTTGAGGTCTATTGGACTGATTTTTTACGCTAGAAATATGAAAAAACAGTCGCTCAGAGCCATCACTAGGCTGAATAAAACCAAATCCTTTATCATCTTTCCACTGAAAAACTTTACCTTCCATAGTCTATTAGCACTCTTTAGTAGCTTAATAATTGTGTTGAACAAGTTAATAACAACATATTACCAAATCAGCATTAGAATACTAATTTTTAACTCGCCGCTTAATTAATCAGAGCAATTTTTTATGACTTAATCTTGGCTCGACTCGATTCTACTATAAACCCAATATAACGCTGTACAAAAACCAATCAACACCATTACTTTAAGGAGGAGTCATCAATGCATTATTGCAGGTAAACTTCAGCCCGTCGGAATTGCTACTGAATACCAAGCGGCCAGCGAGTTGAGTGGTGCCGTTTTGCCCGCTCACACAAAGACCCTTTTGAAACCTTAAATGCCAATATACACGTGTCATTTGATTCGTAAAGCTCTAGTTAATCAACACCATTCAAGATGGCATTGACCGATAACTTAGTGTTTAATTGGCCATAATATTTTTATTCGCACTGACGCCCTTACCTAAAGGAAAGAGCCTAAAGGTAAGGGCCAACAAAGAGATTGCATTGAATAGCGCATCCCTAAAACACCTCACTATCATCGACTTTCATCTGGCTTTTTTCGGCCGACTGCGCCGAGCAGACTTAATGCTGCATGGCGAGATCAGTGTGGCCACCACTTCTCGGGCGCTGTCTGAATACCGTGAGCAATTTCCCGACCGCGTCAATTACGATGCCAGTTTAAAAACCTACTTTGCGGCAGATGATTTTGTGCCGGCGTTTAGCCATCAGGTACGAGATGCACTCAATTTTATCGCCCATGGCAAAATTGAGCGCTTTATTGGTGAGGCACGAGAATCCGAATTATCGCAACTGCCCACGCTATCGAGTAATTTAACGGTAGCCATAGTGCGCCAAATAACCGCGGCCCTCACGTTAGGGAAGCCGATAGATATTGATTACTACTCGGCCAGCTCTCAGCGTAAAGTGCGATGCGTGTACCCCTTGGCCATTTTTGAGGCGGCAGATGCTTGGTATGTTCGTGGCTATGATGTGAATGAGGCTGATTTTCGGGTGTTTCGCTTTAGCCGAGTATTTAGCGCCAGCCCAGTAGATGCAGATAAAATTGGTGCTAACAGCGCAGTGCCCGTCGATCTCGACTGGCAGCAATACGTGACGCTCACTTTAATGCCACACCCTAAGCATGCCAATCCCGACGCGCTAAAACTGGACTTAGGACTGGTTGATAAACCGGTGTGTAATATCAGCACCCGCAAGGCTCTGGCCGGATTTGTATTGCGAACGCTGCGGGTGGATGCGTCTTTACAGGCGGTATTATCACCGGTTGAGCACTCGCTTTATTTGGCTAACCGCCATGAGTTATTAGCCGTGGAGTCCATGGTGCTCGCCCCCGGCTTTAACGCCGACTAAAGCGACCAATGTTTACCACTCTGGCCCCTTGGCGCTGATTTTTATCTTTCACTTACCGCTTACGGCTTTAGGCTTATCGCCGCCCAGGCCTACTGGTTATTCAAAAAATAAGGAACCGTTTATGCTTGCGCCTTTATCTCCGGGCTTTATGGTATTGCAAGGCAACCGCTTAGAAGACCTGCGGGAAGTGGCCGTGCACTGGCTTGCCCAGCATCCCCTTAGGCCCTTAGAAGATGAATGCATCTTGGTGCAAAGTAACGGCATGGCCCAGTGGCTCAAAATGGCCTTGGCCACTAATCCTCAAGGGCGAGGCATAGCGGCGGCACTTAATGTGCAGTTGCCGGGGCGCTTTATTTGGCAGGCCTATCGCTCGGTGTTTGCCGAGCTGCCTACCAGCTCACCGTTTGATAAAACACCGCTAACGTGGCGAATCTATCGGCTGTTGGGAGATTGGCCCAGCCTGCAAGCAAGCCTTGGAGATCAGGCCGAAGCGCTAGGGCCGCTGGCCGGATTTTTAACTGCGGATCAAGACCCACGGCGACGCTATCAATTGGCGGCCAATTTATCGGATCTTTACGACCAATATCAGCTGTACCGTGCCGATTGGTTAAGCGCGTGGGAAGCCGGCCAAGATATTATTATTACCGCCAGCGGCCAGCGCCAGCCCTTAGCCTTAGAGCAGCGCTGGCAAGCCTGTTTATGGCGTCTATTAAGTGAAGATATTCATCAAGAGGTGAACAGCGACACCGATGCCGCCTGGGCTACGGCCAGTCGCGCCTTAGTACATCAACAGTTTATTAAAGAATGCCAAGCCTACACTCCAGAAAATCGCCCCGCCGACTTACCGCGCCGGGTGATCGTATTCAGTATTGCTTCTTTACCCCGCCAAACCTTGGAGCTATTACAGGCCATCGCCAAGTTTACCCAAGTGATGATTTTTGCCACCAACCCCAGCCAGCATTACTGGGGGGATTTAATTGAGGGCAAGGCGCTGTTAAAGCGCGAATATCGGCGCATTGCCGAGCGTAAAACGCCGGCTAATTTAAATCTCGAAGACTTGCATGCTTATGGCCATCCGCTGTTGGCCTCTTGGGGGAAACAAGGTCGAGATTTCTTACACCTGCTCGATGAGCACGACCAACCGGATAGCTATCGCCAGCACTTTAATCAGCAAAAAATAGACTTATTTAGCGAGCCGGGCGACGGCTGCCTGTTGCATCAATTGCAGTCGGATATTCTTAATTTATGCCCACTGGCGGAGCGTCAAGCTCGGCACAGTGTGATTGACCCTAAGCTCGATAACAGCCTGCAATTTATGGCGGCTCACAGCCCTCAGCGAGAAGTAGAGATTTTACACGACCAACTCTTAGCCAGCTTTGCCGAGGCGAAGGCCAAGGGTGAGATATTAAATCCGCGAGATATTCTGGTGATGGTGCCGGATATCAATATTTATGCGCCGCATATTCAAGCGGTGTTTGGCCGTTATCTTTCCAGCAATGACGACAGCGACGCGCCACGGGATCAGCGCTATTTACCTTTTCATATTTCAGACCAAAGCCAGCGTAGTCAAAATACGCTGTTGATTGCCTTAGAAAAATTGCTGCACTTGCCGCAATCGCGTTTTACCGTGAGCGAGCTGTCTGATCTATTAGATACGCCGGCCCTGCGCGAGCGCTTTGGCATTGCTGAAGCCGACTTGCCCACGCTGCGTCATTGGATCCACGGTGCCAATATTCGTTGGGGATTAAACGGTGCCCAGCGCCAGCAATTACAGCTGCCTGCTCTAGAACAAAACACCTGGCTATTTGGTTTACAACGCATGTTACTTGGCTTTGCGGTGGGCAACCACGCAAGCTGGCAAGGCATAGAGCCCTACCAAGAAGTAGCGGGGTTAGAAGCGGCACTGGTTGGCCCCTTGGCGTTATTATTAGATGCCCTGCAACAGGCCCAGCAGCAACTGTTAGTCGAGCACACGCCGGCCAGCTGGTTAAGCCTGATTGAAAGCCTAATGGCGGACTTTTTTGTCGAGACCAGTGCGGCGGATAACTGGGCGGTCACTAACTTAGAAATGCAGCTAGAAAACCTGCAAGCCGCTTGGCAAGAAGGCGGTCTCTGTGAGGAGTTATTGCCGATTGAGGTAGTGCGTGAAGAGCTATTAAATGGCCTGGATCAACCCAGCCTCACCCAGAAGTTTTTGGGCGGCTCGATTAACTTTGCCACCTTAATGCCGATGCGCGCCATTCCCTTTCAGCAGTTGTGGCTGCTGGGCATGAACGATGGGGATTATCCGCGTAATGTGCGCCCTGCCGACTTCGACTTAATGGCCCTCGACTATCGCCCCGGCGATAGATCGCGCCGTGAAGATGACCGTTACTTATTTTTAGAAGCGCTGCTCTCCACCCGTCAACGCTTGGTGGTGAGCTGGATTGGCCGAGATATTCGCGATAATACCGAGCGGCCGCCGTCGGTGATCGTCAGTCAATTGCGCGATCATATTAAGGCCGGTTGGCAGCTGATGGCTAATACCGAACATACTGAGCATGTTGAGCACGCTGAACCACCTCAAGATCTATTAGCCGCGCTCACCACAGAGCACCCCTTACAGCCCTTTAGCCAACGCTATTTTGAGCAAGACCGAGACCCGCGGCTGTTTACCTATGCCCGCGAATGGCGGGCATTGCATCAGCGCACGGCGCAAGCAGTGCAGCTTGAACCCCAAGCCCATGCGGTATTAACCGAACTGGCGCCTTGGCAGCCCGAAGCGGCCATTACCTTGGTTGATCTGGGACGTTTCTTACGCACCCCCTCCATGTACTTTTACCAACATCGCCTGGGCATTCAATGGTTTGATAACGACCAAGAGATGGAAGATAACGAGCTATTTAGTGTTAACGGGCTCGATAGTTGGAGTTTAAGGCAGCAGCTTATTCAACGGGTAACCCAGCAGTTAACCCAGCAGCCGCAATTAGTGATTGCCGACAGCTTAACCGACGGTTTGGCCAGTTTGCAGCGAGCCGGCAGCCTGCCCATGGCACCCTTTGCGACCCTAGTACAAGCCGCGCTGACCGACGAGCTAACCACGCCGCTTAGCGAATATCAGCAATTATTAGCCGCCTATCCTCTGCACTTAGCCATAGAGGTGCAACAGCTGCAGCTTGGTGAGCTGCAGCTTAGCGATGGCGTGGCGGATATTCGTCATAATGGCGAGGGCGACTATGTACGACTGATCATGCAAGCCAGCAACTTACATATCGGCAACAGCATTAAATATTACAATTTAGTACGCCAGTGGCCGGTTCATCTGTTTGCTCAATTGCGCCAGCCCGTCGCCACCCATCTCTTAGGCCCTGCCACCCACTTAGTGCTGCCAGCCATGGCCGCCGAGGCCGCCCAAGCACTGTTACTCGATATCTTGTCCGCCTATCAAGCAGGCATGGATCAATTGCTGCCCCTGCCCTGCAAGACGGCGTTTGCCACGCTGGTGGCTTCGGCCAAGCCACAAGAGGTTTATGAAGGCGGTCACAGCACCGAGCAATACGCCAACCAAGGGGAGCTGGCCGAGACACCGCCCTTGCAGCAATACTGGCCCGATTACGAGCGTTTAACTCAGGACTCGCGTTTTATGGATTTTGCCAAGTTAGTCTATCACCCCCTAGTGGAGGCCACCCAATGAGTGCACTACAAACATCCCAGGTTGCGCAGCCTCTGGGAGAGCAAACATCTGTCACCCAGCTTGATCCGCTGACTTTTCCTTTGTTTGGCAGTCGCTTAATTGAAGCCAGTGCCGGCACCGGTAAAACCTTTACCTTGGCCCTGCTCTATGTGCGACTGATTTTAGGCCAAGGCAATAATCAGTGTGGCTTTGAGCGCCCACTCACCCCAAAAGAAATTTTAGTGGTGACCTTTACCGATCTGGCCGCCGGCGAGTTGCGCGACCGTATTCGCGCCCGTTTAGTGGATGCCGCCGACTACTTTAAACTGCCCGAGCTGATGGATGATGCGCTGTTAGCCACCCTGCGCCAAGATTACCCTGAACCTGAATGGCCCCGTTGTGCCTGGCGTTTACAAATGGCCGCCGAAAGCATGGACGAAGCCAGTGTGTCGACTATTCACAGCTGGTGTAATCGCATGTTGGTGGAGCACACCTTTGATACCCGAGGCCTGTTTAATCGGGAGCTGGTCACCGACAGCAGCGCACTGTTAACTGAAGTGGTGGAAGACTATTGGCGGGTGCATTTTTACCGGCTGAACAGCGCCCAAGCCCGCGAGGTGCTTACCGCTTTTTCCTCGCCCAGTGCCCTAGAGTCGGCGTTGCGTAACTTAATTAAGCCCACCAGCCAAGGCATTAGCTTTATTGGTCAGCCACTGCAGGCCGAGTCCCCATTATTAGAGGCAAACCTACAGGAATGGGCGAATTATCAGACCGCGGTGGAGCACAAGCTGGCCGAGGTGCGCGCCGCCTGGGCGGATAACTGGCCAGACATTCAAGAACACCTATTGGCCCTGCAACCAGGGCTCAATAAAAGCTCCTTTCCGGCGGCCAAGTTCCCGGCCTTATTAGTAGAAATAGCCGACTGGCTACATAACCAAGGCTCTGAGCCCACTAAGTTGTGCCACTTTGCTCCGGGAGCGTTAAGGATTAATAAAACTGCCGCCATTCAACAATTGGCGCCGTGGCGTGCCTTTGAGCTGGTTGGCGAGTTAAACGCGCTGCGCCACGCCGACCAACAACCCGAGTTGCCCATTAATGTGGCCATTTTGGCGGAGGCGACACTGTGGGTGAAAAATGAATTTCAAAAGCGCATGCAGCAAAGCGCACAAATGGGCTTTGATGACTTATTAGTGCAGCTTGAACAGGCGCTGGATCCTGAACTTGCCGGTGATCATGCTTATGCCTTGGCTGCCACATTGCGCCGTAATTTTCCCATCGCCATGATTGATGAGTTTCAAGATACCGACCCCATTCAATTCAATATTTTTGACCGCATTTATCAGGTAGCCAATACCGCTGACGATCAGGGACTATTTATGATCGGCGACCCTAAACAGTCGATCTATAGCTTTCGCGGTGCCGATATTCATACCTACTTACAAGTACGTAGCGCTACCGCAGGCCGCCATTACACCTTAAAGAAAAACTTTCGCTCTACTCAAGGGGTGGTGGACGCCTGTAATGCTTTTTTTACTTACGCCGAACAACAGCCTCAGGCCGCTTTTCGCTATCAACATAGCCCAGACACAGCAAACCCGATTCCCTTTATTGCAGTAGAAGCCCAAGGCCGAGCACAACAGCTGTTTCTTAATCAAGCGTCAGCAGAGCAAGCGGCGGTGGCACCCATGACGCTGTGGTATTTTGCCGATGAGACTGATAATACGCCCTTGAGTATGGGGCTATTTCGCCAACGCGCCGCCGACGTGGCGGCCAGTCAGATCAGCGAATGGTTAAATAACGCCGCCCTCGGCCAGGCCGGTTTTGGTGAGCACGGAGTAGAGCAGGTATTAGCCCCCGCCGACATTGCCATTTTGGTTAGAACCAGCAGCGAAGCCGCTCTGATCACCGATGCCCTGAATAAACTGCGCATACCCAGCGTGTTCTTATCGGACCGCGAAGCCTTATTAGCCAGCTCAGAGGCCGCCGACTTACTGCATTGGCTGCGCGCCTGTGCCGAGCCCAGCGATGAGCGATTAGTCAAAGCGGCCTTAGGCACCTGCACCTTGGGCTTATCAATTAGCCAACTGGCCCATTGGCAAATTGATGAGCTGGCGTGGGAAGCGCAAATGCAGCAATTTAGCCGTTGGCAGCGCATTTGGCGCCGCCAAGGAGTGTTGGTGATGCTGCAACGACTGATGGCCCACTATCAGCTGCCGGCGCGGCTATTAAGCCAACCTAAAGGCGAGCGCAGCCTGACCAACCTCTTGCATTTGGGGGAATGGTTACAGCAAACCGCCAGCCAAATCGACGGCGAGCATGCCCTTATTCGCCACCTCCACGAGCATTTAGGTAAAGACGATCAGCAGCTGTTATTGCGCTTAGAAAGCGATGCGCGCCGAGTTAAAATTATCACCATCCATAAGTCTAAAGGCTTGGAATTTCCGCTGGTGCTGTTGCCGTTTATCAGTGGTTGGCGAAATATTGACGGCAAGCAAAAGCAAGTGCCCTATCACAGAGATACCGGAAGCTACACCGAAGTCTCCGATAATAAACGCTTCCCAAAAGCCTGGGATGAGGCTAACGACGAACGCATTAAAGAAGACTTACGCTTATTGTATGTGGCGCTCACTCGCGCCAGTCATGCACTCTGGTTGGGCGTGGCACCCTTGGGCACCACTAAAAATCCACAGCTAGAAAGATCGGCGCTGGGCCATGTGCTCAATGGCGGGAAAAAATTTAAAGATGCCGATGCGGTGTGGCAAGCCTTGAGCACCTTGGCCGAGCATCCGGCCATTTCTTTAGTGTCTGCGCCTGAGGCCGTCAATGTGCCCGCACCCAAGCTGGCAGAGCTACCCCTCGAAGATGCACGCCCCGCCCCCAATTTAGGCAACTTAAGTAACTGGTGGATTGCCAGTTATTCGGCGCTACAATTTGGTGGTCAAAAATACGATAACGATCAAAAGCATAACCTGCAGCCTAATGAGCCTACCAGCGCCCAAGAAGATCAGCTGCTGGAGCTTAGCCAAACCGGTGGCGGTGACACCGCGTTAGCCTCCCACAGTACCGAGCAGCAGGCCAGCCATGATTTTATGCACCTGTTTCCTCGTGGCCCTAAGTGGGGCACCTTCTTGCACGGCTTGCTGGAATGGGCCGCCGTGGCCCGAGGCAGCACCCCCGACACCCAAGCTTTAACCGGTTTTATCGCCGCAGCCCTTGATGATGCCGGCCGAGATGCCATGCTCGCCAGCCGCTGTAAACTGCGCAATATCGAGACCTTGGCAGCCCCCTTAAGCACTTGGCTAAAAGACTTTATCCTGCAACCTTGGTTGAGCACCGGCTTTGCGCTAAGCGAGTTAACGCCCCAGCACATTGCGGTAGAATTAGAGTTTTTAATAGAAGTGCATAGCGTCAATGCCATTGCGCTGGATAACTTGGTACGCCCCTATACCGTAAAAGACGCCGTCGCCCCCCAAGCTAAAGGCAACTTTTTAAATGGCATGCTCAAAGGCTTTATTGACTTGGTGGCCGAGAAAGATGGCCGCTATTACGTGATTGACTGGAAGTCGAACTACTTAGGCGCCGATGACGCCAGTTATAGCCAAGAAAACATGCAAAAAGCCATTTTTGAGCACCGCTATGACGTGCAGTATCTGCTGTATATTTTAGCCTTGCATCGCCAGCTGACTGCGCGCTTACCCGATTATGACTACGACGTGCATGTGGGCGGTGCCGTGTATGTATTTTTACGGGGTTGGCAGGCACCCAGCCAAGGCTTATTTCACGATAAGCCGCCTAAAGCATTAATTGAAGCCCTTGATACCTTATTTAGCCATAGCCCTACGCTTAGCAATACCACCGAAGGAGTCTGCCTGTGAGCCATCCGTCAATGTCTACCGCATCCCCAGCGGTGCTCAGCCAATTAACCACTTGGGTGGAACTGGGCGCGCTGCGCAGTTTGGATCTCGCGCTGGCCCGCTTTATTGCCCAGCAGCTCCCCCACAGCAGCGAGCTATTGCTGTTATCCGTGGCTTTGGTCAGTGAGCGTAATGCCCACGGCCATGTGTGCTTAGACTTAACGGCGGCGCTGGCGGCACCCAAGTTATTATTATCTGCGGTCAAAAATGCCCCCGATGGCGTCAGTGAAAATCAGGCCCGAGATGAATTGAGTGCGCGCTTAACCAACTTGAGCCTCAGCGCTTGGCTGGCCGAATTGAGTGCCAGTGGCGCCGTTGAAACTCGTATTAGCTCAGACACATCTGACGGCGACAGTAAGCTCGGTGACACGCCGCTGGTATTAGCCGGCAGTGCCGAGCGACCCTTGCTGTATTTACGTCGTTATTGGTTATATGAGCAAAAAATTAAAGCCGCACTCAACCTGCGCTTAGCCGTGCACCACTCACTGCCTAACGCTCCCACCCAGCGCTTATTAGCGGCACTGTTTCCACCCGTCAGCGCAACGGTTGCTGTTCCGGAGCTGGCCACCGACTGGCAAAAGGTGGCCTGTTTATTGGCCGCACGCAGCCACTTTGCCATTATTACCGGCGGCCCCGGCACCGGAAAAACCACCACTGTGGTAAAGCTGTTGGCGTTACTGCAAGGCTTGCGCTTAACCAATCAAGAAGCCCCACTGCAAATTCACTTAGCGGCCCCCACAGGCAAAGCCGCCGCCCGACTCAGTGAGTCTATTGCTGGCAGTGTGGCCCAACTGCCACTGCCCAGCGATTTGGCCGAGCCACTGCGCAACAGCATTCCCAAAGAGGTCACCACCTTGCACCGTCTGCTGGGTAGCCTGCCGAATACCCGACATTTTCGACATCACGCCACTAACCCCCTGCCCACAGATCTGGTGGTAGTGGATGAAGCCTCCATGATGGACGTGGAAATGATGGCGCAATTAGTGGATGCCCTGCCCGGCCACGCTCGGTTAATTTTATTGGGCGATAAAGACCAATTAGCCTCGGTAGAAGCTGGCTCCATACTCGGTGACTTATGCCAAACCGCCGATGTTGCTCATTACACGCCCACCACTCAAGACTGGATCACCCAACTCAGTAATGAATCCCTTAGTGATGAATTTATTGACCCAAAAGGCAGCGCTTTACAGCAAGCCACCTGCATGCTGCGCCACAGCTATCGCTTTAGCGCTCATCCAGGCATCGGTGAATTGGCTCACCAAGTCAACTCCGGTTTGGCCACTCCCGCCAGCCTAACCGCTATCTTTGATCGCCAATCCCACAGTTTGCATAATCTGCGCTTACCGGCGGCCAGCAATCAATATTTTATTGATTTGGCGCCTTTAGCGCGGCTGGCAGTAGCCGGTTATCAAGACTACTTAACCCTTGCCAAACGCCCGCCCCAGCTTACCAGCGACCCTGATGCCAATGTGGCCGCGCTTAATAGCTGGGCGCTGGCGGTGTTTGTGGCCCATAACCAGTTTCAATTATTAACCGCCGTGCGCCAAGGCACCTTTGGCATCGATAATCTCAACCAGCTTATTTTTAAAGCTTTACAAAAAAAGCAGCTCTTACCCGATGGCGAACCGTTGTGGTACTCAGGCCGTCCCTTGTTAGTCACTCGTAATGACTACAGCTTAAAGCTGATGAACGGCGATATTGGCATTTGCCTATATTGGCCAGGCGTGGGCCTTAGAGTGGCGTTTCCTGATGGCGAGCAAGGCATCCGCTGGGTATTACCAAGCCGCCTACAAGGGGTAGAAACCGTGTTTGCCATGACGGTACATAAGTCTCAGGGCTCGGAGTTTACCCACACCGCCCTAGTGTTACCCGACTATGGCAATCCGGTATTAACTAAAGAGTTAATCTATACCGGCATTACCCGTTCGAAAGAGAAATTTACCTTAATTCACAGCAAAGACGCCGTATTACAACAAGCGCTACACAGCCAAGTAAAGCGCGCCAGCGGCCTAACTAAAGTCGGTGAGGTGTGAAGGCTATCGCGATGCTCTAGCCGTCATCCGGTTGAAAATCAGGAACTTGCTCTTAACCCACAGCGCAAAATTCTATCTGCAACGGAACCCGCGGCAGAACACGGAACAATAGCGATCAGATCTGACAGTAACTATTAATGATAGGAGCAGAATCGAGGGATATTTTTACCTGATTACTCACAAAGCTCAGCTATGTTTCAGTAAGTTCAGTGTTAATGAATTCAATAGGTTACAGGGATGTGCCGACTCTTAGGTAAAGAATATGAGGCTCAGTTTGGTATTTTGACCTTGTAGGGGCCAATTTATTCGGCCCGGTTTGGTATTTTGGTTTAAATCTAAACCTCAGTAACAGCCAGCAGAGCTGGCCTGCCGAAGTCCTCTTTATTAAAGAGACGGGGCAGCTACAAAGAACAAACCGAAACAGGGCGCATTATGGCTGAGGTTCATACGTAATCAGGTATTTTTAAGCCGTCATCCTGACGAAAGTCAGGATCTCGCTTTAGATCTTAAAACTAGAGATTATTTGCAACGGAATCCGCTGAAAAACGCAGAAATATGTCTCGTTCCCATGCTCTGCGTGGGAACGCAGTTCTGGCTGCTCCGCGGCCAAGGCTTTCAAGCCCATGCCCAGCCAACAGAACAAAAGCGAACCCTAACCGACCGTAGAGCGGCCAAGGCTCCATATCCACGCGGAGCATGGATACGAGAATAACGGAACCCACACTCTCTGTTTACAACAAGCACGGAACAATAAGGATCTTAACAGCAGCACCAAGCGCCTAGCGCCCGGCTCCAAGCTAAACCAAAGAAGGTGTTTATATGTTAGCTCGGCGATTGGTGCTTAGCGCTCGGCGCTGTAACCACTCGTCGATCTTATCTCAGCTTAATTTTTCCGTGTCTTCCGCGTTCTTCCGTTGCAAAAATAGGTTTTAGTGATAGTTCACTTAGGTGGATTGGTGTATTTATGCTTAAGGTGTTTAAACGCCCCTTGCGCTAAGACTTTAGTAGAGCGGCCTACGCGGCGGGCTTGCTCGCGGATCTTAACGCGTTGGTGAATGGCGTCTTTGCGATTACGGTTGAGCTGTACGTTATAAGCGTTGAGCAGTTGCTCATTGAGCAATAATTTTAAATCATCCACACCAAAATGTGGTTTGGTATCGGAGATAGACAGCACTAGCGTAAAGTCTGGCGTTAATAGCTCTTTGTTATAGGCCAGCGCTTGGCTAATAATTTTTGACTTAGGATTACTCGGATCCGTTAAGTCATAAGGCGGCTGCCAATCCTGCACCGGATTGAGCATGTCCACCTGATTAACGATGCAAATTATGGTCGGCTCTTTGCGAGAAATATTTTTGGCTTGCGCATAATACTGCTTAATTTTCTGTCGAAACTTGTTATCTAATTCTCGGGCCGGTTGATTGGCTTTCACTACCCACAACACCAGATCAGATTTTAAGAGCTCGGAAAATATTAATTGCTCGGTGGCCGCTTGGCCATCTAAGCCGGGCAAGTCAATAATCTTCACGGCGGCGTCGCCAAACTGGGTTTCACACACCGTTAGACCACTAGTGGTGGCTAGCACTCCGACTTCTACTGCAAATTCACCGTTTAAGAGATTGGTGAGCGACGACTTACCGGCGCCCACTTGGCCAACAATGACAATACGAATCGGCTCTAATTGTGCCGCCACATGAGCTTGGTCGGTTTCCAGAGTGGAAGAGGGTTTTACATCCAAGTCCTCTATTCTAAAGCGCTTGCTATATAGATTAATGGCCACGGACGCCACTTCATCTAATAATGCCTCTTTAGCCTTGAGTTGCATGTCATCGATAAGGCCTTTGGTCATATTGGATGAAAACTGTTGACTAATAAAATCAGACACCGCTTTGGCGGGGTTGATAAAGATATTTTTGGCGTAATTTAATGATTTTAATACCGTCACGAGAACGGGGCCGAAATCACCGTATTTATCATAAGCCTCATAACCAGACTTAAGATGTGAGATTTTTAAATATTCCACTACCGGAATGTGCTCTTTTAATACCAAGCGATAACGCCGACTGATTTCCTCAATTAATTTCAGCCCCTCGGCAATGGAAAAATCCAGTGACTGCTTGTTATATTCTTTAGCCACCCGCTCAAACACCAGCAGCACTTTTTTATCCATGTCTACCCAATCACTGTCGTGTGCCAGCAAGGCTCTTGAGTAGGCTTTAGTAGCTTGCCATATCGCTCGCTCACGGTTAGACCAATCCGGCGACGCTGCCACCAAGTCATCATCGGCGCCCATACTCTTGACTCTCTCAGTGCCCTCCTCCCCCTGCTGGCTGCTGTGAGTTTGCTGCTTTTTGGCGACCAATACTTTAGCGAAGCACATCATCAAAAACACCAGCCCCACGCTGAGGGTGATGGATAACGAGAGCGCCAGCATATAACCGTATTTGATGGCCAGTACAATGCCAAAGCCCATCAGGATCAACATCGGCAGTACGCAGACCAGCACCGCCACCGACCAGCGATCCCCCGAAAGCCGCGCTAAGGTGAAATAAAGGCTTTTAAGTTTTCTCATAACCGGATGCTCGCTTGCCCTTCATTAATGCTTCTTTATACAGTGCCTGCATATCCGGTGCCGACACTGGCTCGCCTTTACTCTTTCGATACAGATAATAGCTCGCCGCCCGGCCTAAGCCATAGGTGGTGCCAAAACTCATGGCCGCTGCCGCGACCGCGCCCACGGTTTGCCCATAAACGGGAATAATTTTTATGACTTGGCGGCTGGCTAATTTAAGTGAATATTGCAGGGCAAAGCTACTGCCTAAAGTGCTGATGATTTCCCCAAAGGTTTTCTTATTCCACTCCACACCGTACTGATTCGCCAGACTGTGCAGCATTTTAGCTTGCACGGCGGGCACCGAAACTAATCCCACTACCGGAATTAAATCACTGGCAGCCGCCGTGCCCGCATACCACAGCACTTCTTTTTCACATTGATGAAAATTGCGCTCTTCCACAGTGGCGTGTTCTTTATGCTCGGCGAGCAAGCCAAGCACCGGCAGCAGCTTAGCTAATTCGGATAATAGCGAGTCATAATTATAAATTTCACCGTCTTCCACTACAAAATCTACGCCCACTGATGCAAAGTTTTTGCCCCAAATGTTCGCGACTTTATGTTCGTTAGCCTGCATGGCATGGCGACGGTCAGCACCATCAAGGCTTAATACTGCGGTGTGAATAAGCAGTAAATGCTTAATATCAGATTTTTTATGTATTTTCTTTAACGCACTTTCAACGGCAGACTGCTCTTGTTCATCCACCTTCATGATCACCACCACCGCATTACCGGATTTCGCCAGCTCAGCTATATCTGCACTGGGATCATAGTCTGCCTCGCCTAAGCCTCGGGTATCTAAAAAGCGGATTAAGGGCAACGATTCAGGAAAGTCATAACTCATCGCCGTTAAGGTGCAAGGTTGAAAGCCATTACCGACTTCAATGGCGGAATTACCTGTGATGGCTTGCAGCAAAGTAGACTTGCCCGCCCCTGTTTTACCCAACAGCCACAAGGTGGGCAGGTTTTGCCGCTGAAACTCTTCAGCCACCGTCAAATCTGGATTCTTACTGGGATTTATCAAGGCTTTAAGTTTATCAAAGCTAAATTTTGCCATTGGCATGCATCCCTATCTAAAGCTGTCTGTATAAGACCATGAGCACTGCAGCAAATATACCGCTACCACTTATCTTCATTGTGGCATCGCACTCTGGGGGTACAAGCGGTTTGGGGTTTTAGAGGGAAGTGGGTCACAATTGCACGACCAAAGAGAACTGAACACTTAATCGCCTTTGTTCCACGCTTCAATAAAGCTGTGATAGCAAGCCACTAGCAGATCCGCATCTTTTGCATAATCAGGAACAGTGTCAGGGAAATAGAGTGCGCAGCGGCTACCGGCATTTTGGGCGGTTTGTAGATCAAACAGATAATCACCCACATACAAAATATCTGCGGGAGCTAACTGCCACTGCTGGCAAATAAGCTGAATGCCTTCGGGGTGCGGTTTCGGTTGGGCATCTTGGCGGGTTAACACCAGCGAGATATCAATACCCAATTTATTAATGGTCATCAAAGCGGCTTCCGGTATATTTCGGGTCAAAATAGCCAAAGGCAGTGATTGAGATTGCAAATACTCAATCAGCTCCCGCGCCCCCTCCACCCACGTCGCGGTGAGCGAGCTTTGTATTTCATAATCATGGACGATTTGCAGCGCGGTATGGCGCGCACTTTCGTCACTGAGACTATCAACATAAGCCAAAATATCTGCACCCGGTGTCATGCCAAGCTCAGCCCGCAGCCCCACAAAATCGGGGTTAGAGTGGGCCAGGGTGCCATCAAGATCGAAAATGACACCACGAATATCATTAAGTTTTAAATCACTGAGTCGAGTAATCACTGCTTGTTCCCGTAAGTACATAAGTAAAATATTCGTCTGAAATTTAGATAACCTACCAACGCCTTGCCTAACAATGGCACTATAGGGCTAAGCACCTAACCGCCATCACAGAGACTATGATTACGCGAATCCCCAACAGAAATAAACCTTATAATTCAGCAAGTAGGAAGACTGCTGGCTGGCCGCTCGTAATTATCACTCTATACGTAGCACTAAACCTAAGGTTACCAGACTTATAAAACGACATTTACTCGATAGAAACTCATGAAGTCATTGCTGCTGAAGTGAGTCTAGAAAGTGTGGCTGATAGCAAAATACTCCCCACGTTAGTCAACCCTCTTCGACACCGAATACACCAAGTGTCTGCTTATGATGCTTATAGCACTCAAGGCTGCCACTCGTTACTGCTTAAAAAAGGCAGTACGACTACCATCCCACCTCGTAAAAACGTCCTGTATCTGGAAGAAGGCCCCCCAAGAAGTGAAGCCGTTGCTGCGCTTAAATCGAGTAACTTGGCTGAGTGAAAAACACGATCTGATTACCATCAGCGTTCATTATTAGAGATCGCCATGTCTCAATATAAACAACTGCTTAGTCTGACCTTGACCTTGAGTCTGCGTACATACAACAGCAAGTAGTCGAAATATTAGCCGGCGTAAAGGCGATAAACAAAATCATAGGACTGGGAGGGAAATGCGGAAGAAAAACCAGATTGATAACATTAAAAAGCCCCGTACTAAAGGGGGCGGGGCTGAGTGTTTTAATATCAGTCTATGGTGAAAAATGGCAGTGCTGACTGAGAGCTTTATTTAGTTAGCCGCTATCCTACTCAGCATCTAACCTAGAAATAATCGACTCTAGCGATACGCCCTTGTCTTTGTTCAAGGCCAGCACCAGCAAACGATACTCATCGCTATCAAACTGTTTAGCCGTCTCTGACTCGCCAAAGCCGTTAATTTCGGCTTCCGTGTACTCAATGCCGTCCACTTCTTTGCTGCCAGAAAACGCCACTAATACCTTAAAGGGATTACCTTGGAGCTTCTTTTTATTCACTATTTGCGGGATAAAATGCTCCAGCATGATCTCGGCTTTGGTGTTAATACTTTCTTTACTGCGCTCCACAAAGGCGCGCAGTTTTTTCTGGGATTTTTGGGTATCAAATTCAGGGTTATCAAGGATCGATTTTTCAATCTCGTAGTAACTGCGGTAGGTGGTGTAGTTAGCCAACACATCCTCTGTATCCGCGGCTATTGGCCTAAGTTCATTGCTTGTTATTTAACACCACAACACCCTTATTGCTTAACACCACAACACATTGTTAATGCACTTGCCAGTGGCCGCCTTTTTTGGGGCCTTGGTAGCTTAAGCGACCTTGTTGTTTTAGCTTGGCTGCGGCACGCTCGATGGTGCTCACGGCACGGCCTACATGGGCAGCCACTTCTGCTAAGGTCAGCTCTGGCTGTGCACTAAGCAGGGCTAAGATTTGCTCTGGGGTTTTAACGGATCTTACTACAGGTGTCGCTTGCTGCATGTCAGCTTGGTTTTCTACCTGCGTTTTTACCTGCATTTGCACCTGCGTTTTTTGCTCGATGGCAATCGCTTCTTTTAATGCAGTGGCCAAGGCATCCAGTAAAAACTCGATAAAACCACTGCAGTCGCTGCTTAAATCCGCTTGGCGAAACGCCTGATAATAAGCCTGCTGCTGGTCTTTAATGACGGTTTCTACCGGCAAATAAGCCAGCAAGGGCTGCCAGTGACTTAAAATTAAGGTTTGCCACAAGCGGCCCATGCGCCCCTTGCCATCACTGAACGGGTGAATAAACTCCAGCTCGTAATCGAAGGCACAAGAAGCAATTAGCGGATGGGCATCGGTACTATTAAGCCAAGCTAATAACTGCGCCATCAGCCGCGATACTTGACTAGCCGGTGGCGCCATGTGCACTAATTGCTCACCGCGATAAATACCGGCCCCGGTACTGCGCCATTGGCCTGCATCCAGCACTAAGCCTTGCATCAGTATCCGATGAGCGCTTAATAAATCATCGCCGTTACTGGGTTGCCACTTGGGCATAGCCTCATAGGCGGCAAAGGCGTTATGCACTTCTTGTATGTCTTTAGGCGCACCGAGCACAGTTTTACCGGCAATCACCGCCGTCACTTGTTCAAGCGTTAGGGTGTTTTGCTCCACCGCCAGTGAGGCTTGAATGGTGCGAATACGGTTTTCTTTACGCAGTTGCGGCACTAGTGCACCTTGATTACTGGCGCTCCACTGGCCGATATATTCTGAAATTTCTGCCACCAGGCGCATCATGGTGTGGCTAAGCTGAAACTGCGGGCTATAGGCCATAGTCCGATCCCTACCCTAATTAACTGGCCGCATACTAGCATAATTCGCTTAGCAAGGGTCGTAATGACCGAGTGGAAAAGTCGAGTATTAGCGCCAGCCGCTAGAGCTGTTAGCCCCTCCTTGGCAAGCAAAATATGTGAGCATTAGGTTAGCCATTCAATATTAATCAAGCCATCGCCCAAACGCACTCTGCCTTCTTTCTTGGGTAATTTATTACATGCGCCTCGATATTCAATAAAGTTATCTAAAAGCTCCATCAACTGCGGCTTAAAGCCCGACTCATTAAGATATTAAAAAATATCTTTTTCCAGCGACCATGAGGCACTCACTAAACGATCCGCTGCGACCTCTGCTGCAAGGTTACTGTACCCGCCACTTTCACCGCACTGGGATGCTGTTTCGCCAGCATGGTTAAGCGCTTATTTTCATAGGTCTCATCAAACATTATTCTCTCTCCTTGATGCTGGTTTTTAATAGCCTATCCGGCTCAAGCGACATTTAGTGTCGCCAATGAAAGAATCTAGGAGATAGAGATACGGCCTAACACCTACCTCACCCAGAGTGAACAGGAATCAAAGCGCAGGGCACTTGCCGCTACCCAGAGCCCACAGGACTCTTAAAACAAAAAAGCCATCCTTTCGGATGGCCCTTCTGAGTAATGATGGCGGGGTGGCAAATGCGTAGCATTTGAAGGTTGGAGCGTAGCGACCACATCCAGAGTGTCCACGGAGCCATTTTTAGAAACAAAAAGGCGGAGTGGACGGGACTCAACGCGCAGGGCTCCTGCCGCGACACCCTACACCGCCTCTATAACGAAACGGCCACTAGAGTAGAGCTGGATGTGATTGACGTGTTATGCCGGTATTTGGATATTCAGGTAGGAGAGCTCTTTGAAATTATAGAGGGGAATGCGGAAGATAAATCAGATTGATTGTACCAAAAAGCCCCGTACCAAAGGTACGGGGCTGAGTGTTTTAATATCAGTCTATGGTGAGAAAATGGCTGTGCTGACTGAGGGCTTTATTCAGTTAGACGCTACCCTACTCCGCATCTAACCTTGCAATTATCGACTCGAGTGATACACCCTTTTCTTTAATAAGCGTCACCACGGCTTCAATATCTTGCTCTCGATTAAGAGCCAGCGCCTGATTGAGGTCGTCAATTAACTGCAGCGATTGTGCCTTAGATAAATTACGCAGCAAGTCCACCCGATTATTAGCAGACATGCTCATCAGCTCTGTGGCAGAGCTTTGATGGGTCGATTGTTGAATACGGCTTTGGGAAAGGGAGGCCGCTGTTGAAAATACGGCTTCCGGCTGAGTACTGGGTGCCGCACTCAGGCCTAGACTTTGCACCCCGTGGGCTTGGCCGTTGCGTTTAATTGTTGGTTGTTCAGCGGCAGACGAGTTTCTCTGCTCTGATGCAGCTGATGGCAGCTTGATGCTGTTATCGCTGGCAGCACCGCGCCCGTTCAGCGCACTCATTTGCTTCTTTAGGCTCGACTTACTCTCTAATAAGTCAGAGTAGTGGGCCAAGGTTGGCATCATAAAATCGAGGTATTTAGCAACTTTAGTTTCAAAATTTTTCTTTTCTTTGGTCTTAATATAATCGTTACTTCTGCGCACCTGCAACGCCAGTTCGATGGCACGCTTCACCACATTTTCACGATAGCCCGCGATGACGTTAAGGGAACGGCTTTCCAGCACCTTTTCTTGCTCTTTCGACTTAATAGTATCTAGTCGGGAGCGTAAGGATTTAATGCAGCCTTTTATTAACTTCTCATGAGGCACACTCAGGTAGTTAGCAAAAGGCGGCTCAGGCTCTGTCTTATCGGTAAGTGCATCAAAAACCCGACTGGCCTTTAACTCTCTTTTAACATCGGCACTAAAATTAGTGAGCGACCTATAATCCGACGGCGTAGAGCCGGTAAAAAGCGGCTTATCCACCCCGTCTATCAGCACTTTTAGATGGTTGGTTTGCGTTCGCTCATAGGTAAACGGCGTGTCTACATCTAAGTGGTCAGTTAAAAACTTAATAACACTTCTCTGATATTTGCTGTAACTGGTTTGTTTGCACATAATTTTTTGCCTTTTTTAAGTTATGAATGGGTAAATACGCACTTAAAACAGACGGTTAGCGTATTTTACAGCTACACAAAGCGACGTTTATGCCGCCTAAAGCAGCAGGTAGCCCAATGTATATGTTTAAGGTTCAAAAAATTATGTTTGCAAGCTTGTGAGCAGGGTGACTAAAGCGGTCATAAAAATTGACTCGCATAATTATGGGGCACTATTTAAGTGCTGACACCTAAAGTAAATAACATGCTTAAAGACATTGAGCAGATGAAAAAATCTACTGTTGCTCCCTGGGGATAGAGTTTTCAGGCAGGCGTAAATAATGAGGAGGAGATATAAAGTTAAGCTCAAATCGTACTTGCAACGACTCTTTATTATGAAAATAAAAAACTTAAGCATTGAAAAAACTTAAAACTTAGTGGTTATTTTGTAGCCGCCGCTTTAGCTACGACAGGTAAAGGGGTTAAATTCAGAGCTGTACTAGCCCGGAGGATTTGAAGATTATCGAGCGGTCTTAATCCCCTGTAGCCCCGCGCTTCAGCTGCGGGTCTTGCGAGGCAGAATAGGGTTAAATATTCCCGCCAAGCGGGAGTGCCAGCTAAAGTGGCACACTACAAACAGCGATATCTTCTTTAAGCTTGGCGCCGGGCGCTTAGTGCTCGGCGCTGCTTAGGGTCTTAATCCCCTTTAAGTCAGGGCTGAATTCAGAGCATTAAAGTCACACCATAAACATTACTGGCAGGTGTCTTAATCCCCTTCAAATCGGGGCTGAATTCAGAGAAGGCCAAGGCGGCTATGACCAAGGCAGCAGAGGGTCTTAATCCCCTTCAAATCGGGGCTGAATTCAGAGGAGGCTATCATGAAATCTTTGGCAACTATGGGGAAGTCTTAATCCCCTTCAAATCGGGGCTGAATTCAGAGAACAGACGTTAACCCAGCAGTGACCTTTTTCTGGTCTTAATCCCCTTCAAATCGGGGCTGAATTCAGAGAATTATAGGTGCTGCAATAAGCTATTAATTTAAAGTCTTAATCCCCTTCAAATCGGGGCTGAATTCAGAGCTATTCACCGTGTACTCTTACGGAGACATGAATGCGTCTTAATCCCCTTCAAATCGGGGCTGAATTCAGAGCTATTCACCGTGTACTCTTACGGAGACATGAATGCGTCTTAATCCCCTTCAAATCGGGGCTGAATTCAGAGTTGGTGGGAGACGTTCTTAGCGAGTGGTGACTTAGGTCTTAATCCCCTTCAAATCGGGGCTGAATTCAGAGTTCAATGGCAGATAAAGTGATCGAGTTAGCTAATGTCTTAATCCCCTTCAAATCGGGGCTGAATTCAGAGGCTGCTCCGGCGTGAGGGTGGTGATCATCACATGTCTTAATCCCCTTCAAATCGGGGCTGAATTCAGAGGGACCGACGATATTTCTGCTTTATAATCAAGACGTTACAAAGGCCTTTATTGGCGTTTGTTAAATCTAAAAAGCGCTGTTCGATCGAGTCCTGTTTTTTGCTCATTAAACACTACCTTATCCGCTTTATTGCTAAACGCATTATGCAACACTGGCCAATATATTAAAGAACCCCTGCATTATCTAAGATAAGCCCCACCAAGTAAAGTGGGGCTCTTGGGGCCAGGTAAAGAGTGGATTGCCGCGTCGTTGCACTCCTCGCAAAGACTGCTTAAAGATGAACCATAAAAGCGAGATACCGGAGCGAGTCCGGTATGGCGGCATAGCGATAAAACTAAAGCGAGATACCGGAGCGAGTCCGGTATGACGGCATAGCGATAAAACTAAAACGAGATACCGAGGCTAGCCCGGTATAACGGCTTAACGATTACCTACTATAATGATGGGCTTTAATCTAACTGTGCTTACTCTGGGGTGAGTAGCTTTCTGATTTTTTTCACCGCTTTGTTAATGCGCTCTTTATCACACCCTTCTGCCAACTGGAGTATAGGCTCAGCAAATTCCAGGGTTGGCCGCTCTTCAGGCTCAATGTTGGCAATGCTATTGATCTCTTTCGCTATATTTCCAACTAGGGTTTTAGTGAGATCTTCAGCGTCGGTGATTGTTTCTTTTACTTCAGAAAGTATTTTCTCCCCGGCCAGCATATCGGCCCTTGCCGCTACTAAGGCTGCTTTTTCTTGTTGTTGTTGTGCTACCAAGTCTGCGTGCTCGCGGGCCTGTGCTATGGACATATTGGCATTGGCAAGCACCGGGCTATGCGTCGCTTCGTTCCAGTTAGGCTGGTCAAAAATAGCGTAATCTTGAAGTGTCTCTTGGTTCTTTTTAACCTCAAGAAATGGCTTAGGGCCGACTAAGTAGCGCAGTTCGTCTTCTAACTGCATGCCTTTTACAGGATCAGCCATGGTTAATAAGCTTACCACCTGCGGTGAGGCTTCCCAGCTGCTATTTTTGTGGGTGGTGTCTGCTACTGTTTGCCACACATCATCCATATAGCTTACAAACACCTGCTGGCTTGCCGCCAATATATCTGCGGTTGCCAGGCAGCTTAACGCTGCTCTGTCATTGGCTACAACACGGCTGTTATCGGCTGTTAAGTTTATCTTAATTTGCCCCAAGCCAAAGGGTTTGCCCATACCTAAGGCATGGCGCAATTCATCTTTTCCGCCAAAGTCTAAGATCCAAAGCAAAGCGCCAAGTTCGACGGGGCGCAGGTTATGAAAGCGTATTTTACCGGTAAAGCTTGTATTTTCGTTAATTGTTTCTAACGACACTTTTACTTTATTGCTGATCTCTTTGCCGTCTTCCATTGGTGGCGGAGATTGCACATAGTCTGGTTTTACCGGGTAGCGTTTCCAGCCTTGTAGCTTAGGAGCTTTTGAGTCTAGCGTGGTGTAGCTATCATCATTAGGCTGCTGTAAATAGGCAGGATGAAAGCTGGCCTTAGGGGACGACAATACGGTTTCTACGGTCCACTTAGTTTCTGGGCTACCTGCTGCTTGAAATAAACCAATATTAACCCGGCCTCGCAACCCCCAATCATTACCCGCCTCTGCTTGTTCTGGCTGCAGACGGCCAAATAATAACTCGGTTAAGTCTACGTTATTGGCGTCTAGGTGCTGGGCGCTGATATTGCGTAAAGCATCGTGCAGGCTGTTTTTTTGTGCTAAGCGATACATACTGGCCAGCCCCATAGACTTAACATCGCCTACAGTGCCATGAAAAAATACCGGGATTTCCGTTTGCTGGTGGCCTTGGTTGCGTAAAAAGGCCCACTCTTCACTGTTTTCATGTACAAACAGAAAATCAGTGAGCGCTTGTTCAGACAATGGGTACCATTTATCTTGTGGAGCGTAAAATACAAACTCCCATTTTTTTGCGCTGCGACCTTTATCAAAGGTGTTGCCGGGCTGCCCGGTCACCACCAGTGAACCAGAAATGGCACCTTTTCCTAAATTAGTTGCAGCTGTGAGTGTTTTTTTAGCTTCTTGATCAAACTGCAGAGTCCGAACACCCTTTAATAGCTCATAACGCTTTTTTACGGTATCGGCTTTTTTCCAATCATGTTCATTAAGCTTAAGGTGTTCAATAATATCTGCTTGATGAATACGTACATGGCTGCAGCCTTTAATCTGCCATTGTCCTTCGGCAAAACGCAGCCAGCCAGCGGATGCTTTTTTCTGCACTATATTTTGATGATAATAAGTACCGGTAGCAGAAATATCACGCACGCTAAGTTTACGCTCTTCAACTTGGCTCATGCGGGCAAACACCACCGGCGCTAATGCATTACGCAGCATGCCTTTTAATGAGCTACCCGGTATGGCCAACTTGCCATCGGGCGTGCGATTGCAGTGCACTTTTCCTGCAGCCTCAACGGTGGCTTCTATTTGCTTACCGCCTAAGCATAATGGCGTGTCATTACGTATCTCAATCGCAAGCTCACCTGATAAACCATCAATAAAGGGATGATCATGGCTGGCTTGCTCAGCCCACTCAGGCGTGAGCACAAAAGGAGCGGTGGGAACAAAACGATAAGGGGTTGATAATCTAGTCATTATACTGCTCCTGTAAAGCCGACAAATACTGCATCTTCAACGTGCAAACGCCCTTGCTCATCACGACACCACAATTGCTGATATTCAAGTTCGCCTAGTTGTGGCTCTGCAGCCATGTGCTTTATGGTGGTGGCAATATGAGTGCCTTGCTGATTTGACTCAACAGCCTCAATGCTGGAGGTCAGTAATAACCAGTTATCATTGTTAAGTTGGCGCACCCGAATGCTTTGGCCTTCTTTATAAAGATCGGCTGACAATATTAACTTGTCCGTTTGCTCTACCTGCTGGTTATTAAGTGCAATGCGCTGATCGGTTAACAACAACCAGCCCTGTACTGAACCAAGCGCGATTAAAGCTTGTTGTAATTCGGTCGCGTTTAGCTCTTGGCGATGACGGCTTAAGGTAACCAAAGCCACAGGAGCCGGTTGCCAATCCTTAAATAAGGAGGTTGCGAACGCTTCGCGATAGGTTTGATAATCGCTTAATAAATGTTGAAAACACCTCATGCCTGCTCTCCTTGTTCAACCCACTTGCCACCGTCTGACCACTGTGGCCCTTGCTCTGCAATAAATACCCCTTGGCCTCTGCTGCCGCCGGCCCCTAACGGCAATAAACCGCTCGCTAAATCTTCTAGGGTGCGTTGCAAAGCTTGGCGTACTTGGGAGTTAAGGTTTGTGAGACGTGAGTTGTCTTGAAACTGTAATTTAAGCTGAATAGGGGTTTGCCACAGCAAGCCTTCTTCAAATAAAGCACCGTTCATTACCCCACCCGTAAAGTGATCAATACGGTTGTGCATTTGGCTAAGGGTTTGGGTGTTATCTAAATAAAGATCGTCAATAAATACCAAGCCTGCCATGCCTTCCATGCCTTCCACATCACTGTCTCCGGCAACACCAAACAGCTCTTTTACCGCTTGTTCTTCATGGGCATCTTGCGGGGTACTTGTTACCCAGTTATGGGTTAAGCACCGGTAGTGAAACGCAAACCTATGTACTAACGCCCCTTTAATGGCGGTAGCAGGCAGAATATGTACACGTTGGGCAATGTTTGCCTGATCGTTTTTCCACTCTATTTGCCATTCACTTTGTGGCAATAAATCCGGGGTTTCACCACAGGCAAAACCCAGTGGCACATCACCGCCGCCTACCCGCCATCCGGCTTCACTGGTGAGGCTTAATCCAACCTGCAGGCTAGAATCTAGAGGCTGTAAGTTTAGCTTAGGTAAACTGCGTGCTTGCATACGCGTGCGTGGCCGAGCTAAATATTGCGCCTTACCTTCACTGGTGCGTAAATCCCAGCGATGACTATGCAGCGCTTGCACCGCAAACGCGCCTGCGCCGGCACGAGTACCGTGCCCAATTCTAAAGAATGGCGAATAAAACAAGGCTAACAAGTCTTGCCACTGTTGCTCTTCTTGCTCGCTGCCATCACTCCAAAAGCCTACTAAAGTACTGTAACGCGTGCCTGCCGGAATTAAAGAAACATCAAACTTACCGGTGTCAGTTGCAGTACCACGCGCATTTAAGCGTACTCGCTGGCGAATAATAGGATGTGACTGGCTTAATTCATTAAGAATAGGGTCGGTTTGCGTGTCTTCGCGCAGCCCTTCTAATACTTGGTTTTGGCTGTCGTGTGCTAACGCCCAACTTAACGTAATAGCACTGCTGTGCCCCTCATCTTGTTGCACAGAGCCAAACAGCTGATTGGCTAACTCTTGGCCATATTCTGCTGTGTATAAATGCCTAAGCAGGCCCGCCAGTGATGTGCCAGGTAAAGCGGGCAAGCCATTCGCGTCACGCAGTAATACCACATCTTGCACGGCATCGGCCGCACCACTGCGAATGCCATGGGCCGTTAATGCTTCAAGCGTCACTAAAGCGAGGTGATAAATGGGTTTATTAGGATTCATGCTTTAGCTCCTTGCTGCGATTGAGTTAAGCGCTTATCGCTCATCAACTTAGTACAAGCTAGGGCCAATACCTGCCCTCTGATATTTGCTGGAATGACTTGTAATGCCTGTTCAATGCAATCAGCCAAGGTCTCTGTTGCGTTAATTTCTAGCTTCCACGCGGGTTGACCGGCACGCTTTCGCATAATGGCATGGGCATTGTTATTTTTACTATTTTGCTCGCCATTAAAAAACAACTCATAAGCCAGCTTCTCGGGCTGTTTACTGTAAGTGACCGCCACGTTACGCACTTCTCCCCACTGGGTACGTGCAGGAATATCAGCAGGATAATATCCCTCTGGTAACCCTACCCAACGTGCGGCACTGCTAAGGGCTGATTGTATCGCTGCCACTAGCTTTTGGGCTTGCTCTTCTATCTCGCCATTGAGATTTAACGCAGCATGCTTATTTTGCAGCACTCGGGTTAACAAACTGTTTGGTTGAGAGAGAGGCTTAGGCGCTGCCACTTTTACTGTTTTAGCCGCACTAAATACGGGCGTGGCGTTAGCTAACAATGGCGGGTTAATCGCCATACAGCCTAAGCCAGACTCTTGATATTGCCCTGCAAAACGTAACCCGTGTAGCTCTTGATCTGTTAGCGCCCTAGGTAGGCTAAACACCAACACACTGCCACGGCTAATCACTTGCCGTGCTAGGTCATAACTACGACGCTTGCTATTAAAAGGCGTATAACTGCGCGTGCGAATAAAGGAATGATTCACTTGCCACTCGCTACCTTCCGGTAACCCTAACGCTTTAGCGGTGGGCGTCACTTGTGGATTGCCCATGTCATCAAGTAGCGCTAAATCACTGAGCAACCACAGCCTTAATGTTTTATCAGCTGAAACAGGCGTTGATTCTGGTAAGCCCGTTATTTTTTGAATTTTCGCCTGACCAAACTGAGCACTGCGGGAGCGCCCTAATAACACCGGGCCCACTAAGCTTTGCTCTAACTGCTGAACCAGCGAGGCATCCACTTGGGCATCTATGGTGATACTAAATACAAATTCTTGGCCCGCCGTTAAAGACTGATAACCAAATAACTGTGACGTAGCCGCGCTGCCAGTTTCGGCATTAATGGCGGTTTTTAGCTCGTAATCTAGATGTGCTTTTAACAACTGACCACTGGCAGTTACGTGCCCTGCACGTATTTGCTTGGGCTGTTTACCCTCTGCCGGGCTTTTTCTTGACGGATCAAACAATGCATCGGCATTAAGCTGTGGTTCAGATACTTGGTAGATACCTTCGCCTTTAATATGATGCCAGCATAAAGGCACAGGCAAACTATGCTCACCATTACTCATTGGTAAGGCATCACCAAAGCGCACTAATCCACTGTGAAACAATAAATTACTTTGCTCTTGGGGTAAGTCTGCATATAACCGGCTAGCCGCCACACCCAGCAATGTACTGCCCGGAAGATAATCTAAGCAGCCATGATCCCCTGCCGTAGCACCGCTTTGGCTAATGATGCAGTTACTTAACAGGCGCAAAGAGAAATAAAGGGTTTGACTCATTGGGTGTCTCCTGTGCTGTGTTGCCAGCTCATACTCACTTCCCCTAACCCACGACTACGGCTAGATCCCACGCCATCCACCAAACTACTGGCTTCAATAAGCGGTAACCAAGGTGCAAGCGTACTTAACCACGCTTTTTGCTGGGCACGATGTGCTTCATCAACAGCCGTTACTACCAACTGTAAATCTGCCGTTAGCTGAGCTGGCAAGCTTACTTCTATGGCTCGCAAGCTGTGCTCTTGAGCACTGCCAAGTTCAGTAATAGCGGTAGAGCTTACTTGGCCATATAAATACTGCAGTAACTCGGCTTGCTCGGGGGCAGCCAACCAAGCGGCTTCGGCCTGGGGTAAGCCTGCATCGTTTACAATCAACATGCCTGGCAGAGTAGCAAAGCGCTCTTCTTCTTGATTGGCACTGCCAAACAACAAGGTTTCTATGTTTTTTGCGGGCCCTTCAGGCAGGTCTAGATCACTAAACCACCCCAGCTTTTCAGTTTTAGCAACCGCATGGCGCAGCAACCCTTTAATATGACGCCCGCCCACCACTGGCAAACCATTGGCATTTTTTTGCACCAAAGCATCAACTAATGCACCGGCCGAACGGCCAGAGCCGGCATGCCAAAAACCATGGAAATCAATCAGCAAGCTATTATTCGCAGTCATTGTTAGCCTCCTTGTTTAAGTGAAGTGGGCTGACCATTTTACCTTCTAGTAGCACCAACAAATCATTAAGCGGGCTGTAGTAACGTTGCTCATTATTTTTTTGATTGCTACAAGGTAGATCGGTGGCAAGCTCACCAACTAAGGCCACTAATGCGGACTCAAATTTCGACCACAACGCGCAGGTATGTGCTTCTTTTTTCATTAGCGAGCGCCAACGCTGATACTCACTTTTAGCTAACTCAAGATCTTGATATAACAGGCTGACTAAATTTCTTAATCGTGATTTTGAAAAGTTTTTTGCTAACGCCACGTCCACCAAGTCACACAAGGTAGATAAACTAGGCAACTCTTCATGATCAGTGCTCGTGAGTGCATAGGCCGGTAAGCTTAACTCAATATTTCTGGCTATCTGCTCACGCTTAAACAAAGCGTTAGCATCATCGCCCACTGCCCCTTGAATGCGATATAGAGAAAGAGCCGCCACTTTATTGCCTTGTGCATCGGTTCCTTTTGTTTTCGCAATATCGGCAAAGCTTTCAGCAAGGGTTAACGCTTGTGAAAAAGGAAAGCCAGGCTTAACAAGCACTAAGCCACCACTGGTGGTGAGTGATGCGGGAAGTTCATCCGTATTAAGCAGCTTGGTTAGCTTTTGAATAAAGCCCACCGATAACGCCTCAAAGTGCGCTGCATAAGACATAGCAAACGGCACCGCCAAGTCGCCACGCACCAATATTGTAAGGTCATCGCCCCCCAATACTAATGGCCGAGCCGGGATCACCCCTTTATCAGACTGCGCAGGAATGAGGACATCTTCGGTTGCTTTTCGGGCTGCTTCACAAGTGACATTTTCTAATTCCGTAGAAAATATGCGATAAGCTTCTATATAGCCGTCGTCATCTAAGTTTCTCGCCGCGTTATTAAGCACACGAAGCAACACACCAATACCATTACCATCGAGGTGCAACATGCCAACAAAGTTGTCAGCATTTAGCTTAAAGCGCGTTGACTCATGGCTGTCTTCTTCAAAGTTGTTCGGCCATTTAAGGCTCACATCACCAAAACGCCCCATTAACCCAGCATCAACACGGCGGGCTCTACGGCGAGTAACGGTGCTGGCATCCAAAGACTCGCTGCGCTCTTTATCTACCGCAGGCTGGCCGGTTCTAGGTGCAAGCGCAGTAAGAGGAGTGGCTATGGGTAATTGTGCCAAAGGTTTATTGCGGGCTACTTGCAGCTCGTCTAACGCCGCCTTTACCGCGTCTTTTACCGAAGCACCCGTGGCTACAGCATCAACCAACTCAATACCTGGCAAAAGCTGCATTAAGCTTAAGGTCCACAGATCACGCAAACGCTGCGCTTGCTCTTGGCTATCGAGTACCAAATAAGCAGCACCACCTGCGCGCCTTGGTTGCGGCCGTGCAGGATCAGCTCCCACCGCTAACAAAGCTTCATCTAAGGGTTGACCAAACACATAATCAATCAACTCACTGGCATAAATCATGTCTTTTAAGCGTCCGGTATTAAACAGGTACCCCTGAATACCGCGTAGCTCAAAAGCATAAACGACTCGACTCATAATCCCGCTCCTGTAGCGTTCTGGCGAAGTTGCTCTAATTGAGAAACAGGTGAAGACAGTGGTTTAACGTGAAGTGCCCCTAAGCCAAAGCTCACTTTAGAGCCTCCGTGTAACCACTGCGCCCTATGTAATAACGGGCTTAATAAATTTAAATGTTCTTGATGATTAATGGTGATATCAAAATACCCAGATACCCCTTGCAGAGGGTGTTTAACTTGTTGACGATTAGAGCGCCGCTCACCAAAAACATTATATAATTGCTCTTGGCTACGCACCGCTTCTGCTACCTCTAACAGCTCTTGGTTTGTCGGTATTATTGCTTGTAAAAACTCTCGCTTTACCAGTTCACCTTGGCGCCGAGCGAGGGCAATAAGAAAAGTACTAAAAGAAAAATGCTCGGCCAACACCGGGTTATTACGAAATTTCACAAACCAGGGGCTGAGTAAATTCAACCTAAACTGATGAGGCAGCGGGCTAAATATTTTAATTTCTTTGGTAAATAATAACAGCTGGCAAGGTACTTTGGTCGCGGATAACCCTTTACGCAACGCTAACGTTAATGCCCGAAAAAAAACATCATGCAGCTCAGAGACACTGGGAAATAGCGTAACGTAAAAAGTAAAAACGTCACCCGCTTTTAAGCGCTGCGCCTGGGGCGGCGTCATTAAAAAAGCGTGCCCTAGACCAGGATCAAAAATTTTATCGTAGGCAGCTTGATCAATATAAGCTAACGCATGACCAAGTGCGCCACGCAACATACTGCCACCAAAGTCGGGTATGACTAAGGGCTGTTCAGGACATGCATCTATCCTAAATCGAAAAAAACCTTGCTGCTCTAACAATGAACAACTCCTCTATTTTTGAGGCTATATAATAGCGAAAAAAAACAATATGACTACTAGGTTTATATTATTTAAAATTAGTTTTTGTATAGTAGCGCAGTTTTTAACTCGGTTAGCGTATTACAAGCTTGTGGCTGTAAAAAAAATTAAGTGTACGTTTAACCGGCAGAATTTTTTTATAATAATAAAAATGTGCTGGTCGTAGCAGGAGGAGAGAGTTAAGAGCTCGTCAACTTTAACTGGTCATTCATTCCATTAGCACTTTATATGATAATGATAACGGTTACATAACCAAGCGATAATTATTTCATATAACAACATCAATCATGATTAATTAACAACCACTCTATTTGTTCGCGCTTTTCATAATAAAACCCAATGACAATCCAAAAGGTATCTTGTTTGTGACCACTGCTTTAGTTGCGACATGTTGTATGGCAGAACAATAATTTAAGCTGAGGCTGGGTTCAGAGGCTAAAAAGCCATCACCGCGCCTACTGGCAGTTGTCTTAACCCCCTTCAAGTCGGGGCTGAATTCAGAGACGGCATCGGCACTAACCAACAAGCCATTGATGAGTCTTAATCCCTTTTAAATCAGGGCTAGGTTCAGAGAAATGTTGTCCCTTATGCCGTCTTCCTGACGCACGTCAGGATCTCGTTCTAGGATTTGGCACTGGTAGGCGAACGCTTGCTCTCGCATTTCGCCGCAGGCGGAACAATAAAAGCAGGGTTCGAAGAAGGATTGTCACTTATGCCGTCTTCCTGACGCACGTCAGGATCTCGTTCTTAGCTTTGGCACTGGTAGGCGAACGCTTGCTCTCGCATTTCGCCGCAGGCGGAACAATAAAAGCAGGGTTCGAAGAAGGATTGTCACTTATGCCGTCTTCCTGACGCACGTCAGGATCTCGCTCTTAGATTTGGTACTGGTAGGCGAACACTTGCTCTCGCATTTCGCCGCAGGCGGAACAATAAAAGCAGGGTTCGAAGAAGGATTGTCACTTATGCCGTCTTCCTGACGCACGTCAGGATCTCGCTCTTAGATTTGGTACTGGTAGGCGAACACTTGTTCTCGCATTTCGCCGCAGGCGGAACAATAAAAGCTGGGTGCGAAGAAGGATTGTCACTTATGCCGTCTTCCTGACGCACGTCAGGATCTCGCTCTTAGATTTGGTACTGGTAGGCGAACACTTGTTCTCGCATTTCGCCGCAGGCGGAACAATAAAAGCTGGGTTCAGAGGACGAAGCGTTGGTATGACAGGCACCTCGATGTGCCTCCTTTAAGTCGGGGCTGAATTCAGAGGTAGCCTGATTGCAAGCACCGCACTATTCATAGGTCTTAATCCCCTTCAAATCGGGGCTGAATTCAGAGGGTCATTGGTGCTGAGTTTGTTGAAGTTACTGTGTCTTAATCCCCTTCAAATCGGGGCTGAATTCAGAGCGCCTAACGGACCTACTAACCACCCTCAGTCTGTGTCTTAATCCCCTTCAAATCGGGGCTGAATTCAGAGTTAATTGATTGTCTTTATTAGGCAAAAACAGCGGGTCTTAATCCCCTTCAAATCGGGGCTGAATTCAGAGGTAATAATCGACACTGGTAAGGCCGCAAGGGTTGTGTCTTAATCCCCTTCAAATCGGGGCTGAATTCAGAGGCTATACTTAAAGTGGTGGACACGTTAGACGCCAGTCTTAATCCCCTTCAAATCGGGGCTGAATTCAGAGGCCAAAGCAGAAATGGACGAGTTGCGCAGCAATGTCTTAATCCCCTTCAAATCGGGGCTGAATTCAGAGTTGATTCGTAAACTGTCTAAAGTAGTATCTGTGTCTTAATCCCCTTCAAATCGGGGCTGAATTCAGAGCACACACTGATAACCAGTGGTGTGACGCTTTTGGTGTCTTAATCCCCTTCAAATCGGGGCTGAATTCAGAGTCCAACCACCGCACCTCTTCCTCTTCCAACGTTCCGTCTTAATCCCCTTCAAATCGGGGCTGAATTCAGAGGGACCGACGATATTTCTGCTTTATAATCAAGACGTTACAAAGGCCTTTATTGGCGATTGTTAAATCTAAAAAGCGCTGTTCGATCGAGTCCCGTTTTTTGCTCATTAAACACTACCTTATCCGCTTTATTGCTAAACGCATTATGCAACACTGGGCAATATATTAAAGAACCCCTGCATTATCTAAGATAAGCCCCACCAAGTAAAGTGGGGCTCTTGGGGCTAGGTAAAGAGTGGATTGCCGCGTCGTTGCACTCCTCGCAAAGACTGCTTAAAGATGAACCATAAAAGCGAGATACCGGAGCGAGTCCGATATGGCGGCATAGCGATAAAACTAAAACGAGATACCGAGGCTAGCCCAGTATAACGGCAGAAAGCAGCTAAACACTTTACGCCGACCGCTGTTCGAAAAAGCAAAACTTACGCTGCTGATTATTCGCTACTAATGCACAAAAATTAAGCCTTGGGCGCTAAATATCATAGGCTTGCCAATGATCACCCCTTTGTTAGGGGCTTGCACCGCAAAAATGCGTACATCGTCTTCGCCCTCTTCCATCAGCTTTTGCAATCCTTGGCGCACCAATTTAAGCTCGGAGCTATCTAACTTATCTAAAAATAAAGTAATGGTTAATGTGCCCCCCCCTGCTGCTAAGCAAGGCGGAGGGCTAAAAATCTGCCCAATATCACGGCGTTAAAAACTTACACTTTTAACGCTTTAAACAAACGGGCTAATTCTTTTTGGAGCGTAGCCTCATCTGACAATAATTTATTAATGTGATTATTATGACTGCGCACGCCATGGGCGAGATTATTACGCAACTGGCTTAACAACCTAAAATCTGCGGCATTATCGGCCAGGGTACGTTTGGCTTCATCACGGGCATCAAAATTATGCTCGTCTGCTTTTTCACTGTACAGGTGGCTTGAGATCAGCCCTTCTTGCGCATAAATTACCGCTCGCAAGTAATCATGACGCTGCAAATATTGGTGCGCCAATGCTCGCTCTCTTGCCCCTCGGCCAGTTTCACTGATCCACTGTAATCGCGCATTCAGCTGGGGCTGAATAAGCTCCGCCATGGCGCCATCAAAATCGGCACGCAGCACATTTTGGGCAGACTGTGCCGCTTTGGTAGCATTGGTAATGCGCTCGTAAAATGCCGCCCGCAGCAGTTCGTTTATCTTGTCGTTATCCCACCCTTCACGTTTAAGTAAAGGGCCAAATACCGAAAAGTCTCCACTGTGGTCAAACTGACCTAAAGCACGCACCCAGCCCGAAAGCTGCAATACGTTGTTAAGACTAAACACTTCGCCTTTATCACCATCAAGCGCACCGTAGAGCATCTCTTCTATTTCTACGCCCTTGATGTACTGCAAATATTGCAAGCACGTGAGCGCTAAAATCGGCATAAAGCGAAAGCCGTGTGTTACATCAATAATCAACGACTCACCCTGCTTTACCGCTGCACACAAGGTGACAATAAATTCTGCTTGCGCCGCCGGCGTGGCCGTATCGGGCAATAACACTAGGCTAACCTGACGACCAGTGCTGGTCATTAATGCTTGCTCCAGCGAAGTTAATTGCGCTGGCGTGACATTTTTTTCATCAACTGATTCAATCAGGGCTAATTGCTCGTCTTCACTCCATTGGCCCGAAAGCTGCGTGAGTAATTGATCCCACATACTACCGCTGGTACCTGCCACCACCAATCTCTGGGGCTGATAACGAGTAATGAGCGCTTCACCTAAATAGGTCACGCTAGCGGTTAATTGGCCATCAGGTAATAAATAATTGAGAGCCTGATAACGCCCCACCCCACCGGTTCTATTCGCTGCACCTCGACCAATAAAGGTCAGTAATGTACTCATATTCTCTTCCTTGATGCCTATTATTGAATGACCCGCTGCGCAGTAATACTCATCATATACCTGCCCGCCATTCGCTTAAAGATCACAACTAAAGCGAGCCTGCGCTCATTAAAAATATCCCTTATAAAATACAGTTACAAGGCAGCGCCGAGCTAAATAAATAGTCTGAATAAACGGGCTAAAAATATATGCAGGTTTGTTTTAGGATTATCCCTTATGCCGTCTTCCTGACGCACGTCAGGATCTCGCTCTAGGATTTGGCACTGGTAGGCGAACGCTTGCTCTCGCATTTCGCCGAAGGCGGAACAATAAAAGTAGCACCGAGCTAAACAATGTAGCCGCCAATTTATTCGGCGGGTGGCGCGAAGCGACACGCTGTAAACCAAGCTTAAACTCACTGTAGAGGGTGGACCGGCCAGTGCATTTAAGGCTTTTCCCTTATGCCGTCTTCCTGACGCACGTCAGGATCTCGTTCTTAGCTTTGGTACTGGTAGGCGAACACTTGTGCTCGCATTTCACCGCAGGCTGAATAATAACACTACACAGACACTCGAGCTGGTGATGAAGGGTCTTAATCCCTTTTAAATCAGGGCTGAGTTCAGAGTGGAGACATATACCTCTGGCTTCAGTCCCAAGAAGTCTTAATCCCTTTCAAATCAGGGCTGGGTTCAGAGCAATTCAGTCGGATATAACGACATCTACAAGTATGTCTTAATCCCTTTTAAATCAGGGCTGGGTTCAGAGCATGACCACTTCAAGTACATCGGCCATGTGATGTTGTCTTAATCCCTTTTAAATCAGGGCTGGGTTCAGAGCATGACCACTTCAAGTACATCGGCCATGTGATGTTGTCTTAATCCCTTTTAAATCAGGGCTGAGTTCAGAGAAGATACCCTGCTGTGGGTGCCAGCCTCAGACAGTCTTAATCCCTTTTAAATCAGGGCTGGGTTCAGAGTCGACCGACTGTTCGACATGCAACATACCGGACTTAGTCTTAATCCCTTTTAAATCAGGGCTGAGTTCAGAGTTGCTCGGTGGCGCTGGTCTTGGCCGGTTTACCGTCTTAATCCCTTTTAAATCAGGGCTGGGTTCAGAGATTTAAGTTTATCTATGCCGCCAGATTTAAGTGTCTTAATCCCTTTTAAATCAGGGCTGGGTTCAGAGAGAATTGGACGAGCAATTAAAGCGCTACCCCAACGTCTTAATCCCTTTTAAATCAGGGCTGGGTTCAGAGGAATGACAGCTAACATGGGGGTGATTCCTGAACAGGTCTTAATCCCTTTTAAATCAGGGCTGGGTTCAGAGGTTGTGGGAGAAGCACGGCAACGTCATGACCATTGAGTCTTAATCCCTTTTAAATCAGGGCTGGGTTCAGAGAATGTGGCAGAACTCAGCTAGCTTAGATTCCGCTGTCTTAATCCCTTTTAAATCAGGGCTGGGTTCAGAGAACACCTCCTGTGGCCCCGATGACGGGCCTTGTAGTCTTAATCCCTTTTAAATCAGGGCTGGGTTCAGAGCACTTGCATGCTCAAACGCGCAAAGAAGCCGAGGGTCTTAATCCCTTTTAAATCAGGGCTGGGTTCAGAGATCAGCAAGGAATTCGGTGCCCAAGATTGTCAGAGTCTTAATCCCTTTTAAATCAGGGCTGGGTTCAGAGGACGTGGGAAAGGCTGTTTATTGCCCGCACTCATTGGTCTTAATCCCTTTTAAATCAGGGCTGGGTTCAGAGGGCAGAGCGTTTTAACCGCTTTACAATCAAACACTTACAGAGGCCTTTATTGAAGATTGTTAAATCTAAAAAGCGCTGTTCGATCGAGTCCCTATTATTGCTCATCAATGACTGCCTCGTTAACTTGTTACAGCATCACGATAAAAAACACAGCGAGTTATTAAAGAGCAATGCTTAGCGCGTATTGTCTAAGATAAGCATTGCCAAGTAAAGCCTATGTGGTTGATTTTTTTAACTAATGCACAAATACTAGCCCAGCCGCACAAAAGCGAAGCGGCTTGCCGATGATAAAGGCGTGTTCGGGGGCTTGCACCGCAAAGATACGTACATCGTCTTCACTCTCTTCCATCAATTTTTGTAACCCTTGGCGCACTTGGTTTAGCTCAGCCTTATTCAAGTTAGCTAAAAACACCGAATACTGCAGCGCCGTCGCGTGTTTTGTTAACCACTTATGAATACGCTGCAAGCGACGAGGTTGGCGAATATCGTAACAAATTAAATAATGCCTCTTACTCATGGCTATCACGTTCAAATAAGGCTTCTCTGTGCTCTATATAGCGCACAAACAAACGGACTATACGGCGCATTGAAGACAATTGCTTACTACGAAACTTATACCACTCTCGATAAAACACTGCCCTGCCGGTCTTATTTAATATACAAGCCGGCTCTTGCTGGCCAAAGTGTTCCAACGTCAGTGTTTGTTCAGCAAATAGTCGCCATACCCAGCCTTCAACGCGATGGCGAAATATTTCACATACATCACAAGCTAAAGAATCGCGGCCATAACTGGGTTGATGATAAAAGCCCAACATAGGCTCCAGTCCTTTTGCTACCAGTTGCTTGCTCAGCTCATTAGTCAGCAAGGTAAAGCCCAATGAGAGCGCCACATTAACAGGGTCCGGTGGCGGGCGTCGTTTACGGCCAGAAAAAGCGAGTTCTCTGGGCAGTAATTGCCCCCAAACATCAAAGTAGCCCGCGGTGGCACTGCCCTCAACCCCCAGCAAGCTGGGAATAGACAACGGCTCATGAAGCAATTGTTGCCGCTGTTTGCGTTGGCGGGTGCTTGCCAACAATAATGGTAAGCGCAAATCAGGCCTTTTAATCAGTGCCTGCTGCAGTAATCGACTCATACCTAATAAGCGACTGGCCACCAACCTATTGGCCAACAAGGTGTTTTGCGGTAACTGTTGGCTTAATCGATATTGGCCTAAACGGCGCTGAATGTTGCCATGTTGGCCATTGGCGAAGAGTTGCGCACTAAACTTGGCTTCTCTTGGGTGTAGCACCACTAAATTAACTTGGTGTGCAGATAACTGCCACAGCAACTTACTGTTCATCACGACTTCAGCGGCCACTATCACTGAGCGTAGCTGTGCAAGTGGTGCGGTTATGAGTTGCCGCTGTGCTGGGTGGCGAATAACTAGGTGTTTACTTTCAACGGTTAATGTTGAGTCTTTGCGATCAATAAACAAGGTATCCATCATGATTTTTACCCCAAGTAGCCGATATCTAGTAAATCAACATAAACAGCACCTAGCCTAATGGCGGGCGAAGATCTAGCCTTGAACAACATAAAGCTATCGCCAGGTTCTAATAATGACGATAGTTTGTCTTTAAGTGTTTGGGCCTGAAGTTCCGTCAAGTTACATTCAAATACTGAATATTGACGGCTGTGGCTGATATCTAACAATTCGGTTAATGCACGCTTACGTAACCGCGAACAACTAATATCATAACAAGCAATATAAGGTTGCATACACTTACTCCTAAGCAAGAAGTTATACTGTATGCGAAAATAAAATAATCGTGAGTGATACAAGCTTGTGCAGATATAATTAAATTCATGCTAAATATTATATATTCCCATGCACAAACATGGGAATAAGATGAGCACGCGGCTTTAAACGGTCGCGCCCCTCACTTTTACTGCTGACGTGCGCTTAGGTTAATCATTAATAACGTGAAGAAAGACGGTAGGCTTCTTCTATCTTGCGCATGGCGGGCAGTTGATCCCAAATTACGTCGTTGTGCCAGTTATCCGTGATGATGCTTTTGGCAAAATCTGCCAGTTGTTGGCGCATGGCATGTTGCCATTCGCGATCACTACTAAACAGTTGTTGTTCATTTAACCATACGCCTTCTCGGTTGGCCGACAACACGCCTTGGTGGGTTTGTAAGATCACTTTTTCGGATTTTAAATATCCGCCTTTATGATTACTCTCGCCTTTTACCCAAGTATCAATCATCAACCAAGTGTCACTGGAACAGCCCGTTAGCCAGCTGCGGTCTTCTATGTCTTGACCGTTATCGGCTTGACTGCCATGCCACATGGTAGATGAAATCACTTCAAAATCACCAATTAAAAACTGCACCAAATCGATTAAATGATAACCCGCATCCAACAAGGCACCGCCACCGGCTTGGCTGCGGTCTCCGCGCCAGCCTAAATCAAACTCAGCACTGGGTACCGCTTGGCCTTTACCTAAGTGCAAATGAGCATGCACTTCGGTGGGTGTTAGTTTGTGCTCTTTTAAATAGCGGGCTAAAAACTGATAGCTAGGATGTTGGCGACGTTGAATTGCCGTTTGCAAACCACAGTCTGCAGCTTTGGATTGCTGCATAAAGTGCTTGGCTTCTTGATAATCTCGCCCAAGCGGCTTTTCTTTTAGCAGCGGCTTGCCCCACTGCATTAGGCTTGGCCAAATACCTTGGTAAATGTGATGTGGTAACGCCAAAATAAAGGCATCAATCACCAAATCGCTGGCTTTAAGCGCATCAAGATCGCTAAAGCATTGCAGGTCTAAACTGGGAAACGCGTGTTCGGCTTTATGCCAAATGCTGGGGTCTCTTTCAATGCCCGCCACAATCGTAATATCGGGGTGATCAATACAGGCCTGCAGGTGTTCAAATGCTTGATTACCGAGGCCGAGAATGGCGCACTGAATTTTAGCGGTGTTTGGCTTGGTAGTTACTTGCATTTTAGTGTCCCCACATACTGCCACAGGTCATATCTAACACACTGCCCGACATATAACGGCTGTGCTCGCCTAATAAAAACGCGATGCCTTCGGCAATCTCTTGAGGGGTACATAGCCGCTTTAGTAGGCTCTCTTGGGCGATGGCGTCTTGGCGCTCTTGGCTCCAGTCTTTGGTCATTTCGGTTATGGTAGTGCCGGGCAAGAGTAGGTTAACGCGTATTTGATGCTCGCCTAAGTTGCGTGCGCAGCTCACGGTTAACCCATGCAGAGCAGCCTTACTGGCAGCGTAGCTGGGTTTTCTCGCACCGATGTAACCCACGGGGGAGCTGACGTTCACTATGCTGCCGCCGCCATTTTTTTGCATCAGTGGGGCCACGGCTTGAGTGAGGCGATAAGCTGGCGTCACGTTCACATCAAATGAGCGCTGCCAATCTTCATCAGTCAACTGCTCTATACTGTCGCCTTGAGAAATGCCCGCCAAATTTACCAAGCCCCACACCGGAGGCAGTGTGGCCAACTTATCGTGCAGCGCGCTAATCAGCTTTGCATCGGCAATGTCGATATTTAAGGTGGTAATAGTGGCAGACGCTAACGCAGGCAAGCGCTCTTGGTTGCGGTCTATGGCTAATACCTGCCAGCCTAACTGGCTAAAGTACTGACAACAGGCACGGCCCATGCCACCGGCGGCACCGGTAACAATTACGGTTTGGTTTTTAGGTTGTGGCGTTTGCATGGAATTTCCCCTTAAAATTTAGATAAAAAACAGCATCCATAATGCAGCGAGTTGCTCAGGCGTTTGCGCCGTGGTTAAAGGCAAGAAACCGTGATTATGCAGCGGTACTTTTTGCCAAGTGGCATCCGCAACCACTGCAAACACCGGTGGCTGTATGGGCTGCAATTCAAATAGCGCCATCATTTCTGCTACGCCTTGGTCTGTGGCAGTTGCAATACAACTGGCTTTTAAACGTGCCGCCCATTGGTATTCCATCACCAGCTTGGGGCCAAAGTGGTGCATGGCTTGTGTAAAGTGCGCCTGCGCTTGCCCTAAATCTTGCGCTAAACAAGCAATGCCTTTGGCGACCTGCAGCAAACCTAAAGGGACACTGGTTAAACGATTGCAGTCGCTAATTTGTGTCATTAGCTGAGCATCGTCAGCATTGACCTCTGCGGGTTCGTAGCCTTCATGATTCGATATATTTAAATAATAAAAACGCAGCGTGCTGTGGCATAAGCTGGCCAACGCATCTTGATTATTCGGGTCTAAATCTAACTGATTACGGCTAATTTGGCGGCTGGTATGCAACAACACTTCTGCTCTTAGCGCTTCTTTATTACGCAATAATGCCGAGGCCATAAAGTTATATTGCTTGGCCTGTTGGCCCTGCCCTAATGGCATTAAGTGGTAGGCGGTTTGAAAGCAAGCGAGCGCTTCATTCGCGCAAGAAGCCCTTAAGAAAATTTCGGCCAACGCGCCGTAACCTTTGGCTACTTCAAAATGATAAGTCTCTTGGCGTGCCAAGCTTAAATAGTACAAGCACCAATCTCGCGCCGCCTGCCAATGGCCGGTGCGGGTATATACCTTAGCTAAACCGAGTGCGCTATTTAGGGCATAGTGCTGCCAATTATCTTGCTGAATGGCTTGCGTAAAAAATTGATGTGCTTGCAAGTAGTCATGTTGGTAATAAGCGGTCCAGCCTTGAGTACAGGCTTCATAATCTTTTAATGAGGTATTTTTATCGCATGTTTGACCGACGCTCTCATTTAACAAAACATAAGCCAGCCAAGGGCTAAGCTGCTCTTGGGTCGCGGCATCTAAACTGGCGACATACTCTTTAATTTTAGAAGTTTGACCAAGAGAGAGTTGCTTCGCTATCTGGCTCACATGGTAGGCAAACTGGTAGTTATTTTGTGACATTAATATGACCTTGTTCGACAGGCACGCTTTGTGAATATTATTTTTTTATTACTTCATATCTTTCTAAGGTGGCTTTACAGTTATCTAGTTGCTCCGCCGTTAGCTCTACTCCACGCAGCGCAGGCGGTATTTCTAAAGATAAATGCACGTAAATCACCCCTTTTTGGTTGATTTGATAAACCAAGTTAATGGGCAGCGTGCCAACTACGGTATCACCTTTGTTAAGCAGTGATAACGACAATAAATGCTCAACATGCACGTCGTAATGCAGCTTTTTTTGTTTAGCCCACTGCAAGGCACCAGGATGACGGGTAATAAAATAGGTAATCATAATAACCTCACAAGAAAAAAATCCGCTGCCCGTTAGCTGCTATCAATTACGGAAAGCAGAATAAACCACCAAGCTCTTAAATACTGTGAGTACAAGCTTGTGCGCTAGGCCAGCAGCCTATTTTTCTTACACGCCTAGCGCTTTATATAGGCTGGCTTTGTCATAACACAAGGTGACGTGGTTACCTTTGCAACGGCCTTTAAAGCTATCGAAGTTATTTTTCCCTACTAATTTATTTTTTAATTCTGGGCCAATAAATAATATTTTATTGGTGTTTCCATACCGTTTGGCGCTGCTGCTCAGCTGATTTTCTAAATCGGGCAGCGTTTGATTAGGCGGTAAGTCTGCTTTAATTTCCATCACCCAAGTAATGCCCTTATGCAAAAGCAAGATATCTGCTTCGCGCTGGGAATGACGATCATCACTGGTTTGGGTTTGCAGATTAATGCTCAGTTGTGAGGCAGGAATGTGTTCACTCAGCCAGCTATAGACTACGTCTTCTAACCAGCCACCGGCGATCCAACTTTTTAGCTGAGCGGCTTGTTTCTGCTGCCTACTATTGGCCCTTGCATTACCTGGCAAAGTAACGCTGAGATCAGAAAATGAAAAGTGCTGATCCCCCAGTTGTTGCAATGCTGTAAGCCAAGGCGTGACATGTGCAGTATGGGTAAACGATGACCATGGCAGTGTTATCACCTTTTTTTGCCATTTTGGCTCCTCCCGTTCAAGAGACCAAATTCGGTTGAGTACCTCAAACAACGAGCCTAATCCTACGTCTTGGCTAACTAGCCCTTGCCACAGTTGCTGGGCTAATTGTTGCTCTAAGGCACTAGGCGCACTTGAGGTGTTATTGAGTGCTTCGCAATATAAGCCAATGGCCTGTTCAATGCTGACCGTAGGCATCAGCGGGCTCGCAGTGGTGAGCACCTGCGGCCCACGCTCGGTAATAACAAAGCGCTCAATGTCCTGAATACCCAGTGCTTTGTAATGGCACTCTTGCCAAGCGTGCCCATACAAGAGTGCAACCGCCAATGGTTTGGTGCCACCAGTTAGATTTAAAAAATGAGGCGTGGCATGACGCTGCAATAAAGGCACTAACGCATGTTGTACCCAATGCTGACTATTAGCCAAAGTGTTGCCCGCCAAATGCTCCGTATCTGCCAGCAACACCGCAGTCCGAGCAAATTCCGGTGTCGCTAACAGCTGATCCTTTAGTCGCTTGGCGGCTTGAGTAAAGTTAGCCGTGGCAATTAGAATCACCGTTTGTGGTCGGTAGCATAATATGGCCTCTAGATTAGGCAGATTATGCTCAGACACCACACACACATAGGTCATGGGAATAAGAGACATCATTTCGCCTTAGTGAAAGTTAAAGGGCAAGCAGCGCGCTAAGCAATGCATGCGGTCTTGATGGCTGCAGGAGCTAAGCGTTACAAACTGTGCAAGCTCGCCGACCGGCAGTTCAGGAGCTTTGTGTTGTAATTCAGTCACATTCTCGCTCGATAAACATGCCACTTTGCTGCCCAAACTTTGCGCCACTGTGGCTAATACGTGCCCCATCCACTGCAACGTAGTGCCGCCCTGTTGACAGCCGTCTATGGCTTGTTGCCAATAAAGCTCAGCTTGCGCAATTTGATCTAATTGCAGCAGTAACCAAGCTCGATAAAAGTTAATTAATGGCCAAGGGTGATACTGTCCAGATTGCCACTGGTGTGCTTGTGCGGCGTAGTCGGCCAACCATTTACTGGCCAAGGCTGGGCGCACGCACATGGCGCGTAGCAACACATGATGTAACCAGCGTTGTTCGTCTTCTTGTGAACTATGGGCAAGGCTGCGCAAGCTGGCCGCCACGTCTTTATCTAATCTCTGCTGGCAAATTTTAGTGAGCACATCAGTAAGCTGATCGTCTGTGAGTTGGCGGTCATCTAATTGAGCAAACAGTTTATAAATTTGAGTTTGTTGTTGTTCTTGGCGCGCTTGCTGGGGATCAGACAGCTGGGAAAAACAGGCAAGTGCCTCATCAAAACACACTTGCGCTTGAGTAACCTCGCCTTGAAAAGCTGCCACTTGGCCACGGCTAGAAAGCAGCTTGCCATAGTTGCGCACGCCCATCGCCAGCTGAGGAATATCAGATAAGAAGTTAAGTACTTGTTCCGCCAACGCAAACTGAAAACTGTTGGTGGCACTTACCGATAAGCGCAACAACACCTCACTCACGCGGCGGGCGTCTTCTTGTTTTAACGCAGAGCACAAGGTAAAGCAGCGTTCTACGGTGGCCATGTCTAATTGGCCTTGATGGTTACTAATAGCCAACTTACCGGACAACCACTGTAATTCTAAAATGGGGGGCAGCGTTTCATTGCTCGGCTGATAGCGCTGCAGCCAGCTTAGTGCCGGTACCAATTGCGATAATTGATAGCCTTTATTATCTAGCTGCTGGCTGACTTCGCTCACATAACTGTGCCAAAGCGCTGGCGTTTGCTGAATTTGCGCGCCCAGTTTATGCAACATATTGCCGGCCAAACTGTGTTCGGGTAGCTGATTGGTGTGGCTCATTAACGCTAACCAATCATGGCGATTAAGCGCTATGCCCTCGAGTGCCAACAGTAAACGACTTAAGGTTTCATCGTCTGGGCGCAGTAAGCAATGGCCCAACCAAGCCGATTTTTTAAGTCGGTCTTTACTGGCGGCGGCAGGGCTGCCCCAGGTGTGTGCCACTACATCTACATAGCCATTGTAAGGGTGTTCACTTTTCTTAATAAAGCGCATGTTGACAGTGAGTTTTGCAAAGCGCTGGGCATCCAACTCCGCAAGCTCGGCGGATAACAGCTCACTGACTGCCGTTAAGTCTTGTTGGCTATTGCCGCGCTCTTCAATTAAAAAATCGACGGTTACTGTTTGCCCTGCCATTATCGGCAAGCTGCGCAGCACCCAACGGCACAAGGTGTGCACGGCACTAAACCACGAGTAAGCTTGCGGTAAGTTTTGGTCTTTTACACTAAAACCCAAAATACCCACCTTGGCATCCAGCAAACTTTGCACCACGGCATCGTTACTTTCATGCCCCACTTCGGTGGCGTGATAACCCAACGCAATGGGGGGTAATATCGACTGCTTGCCCGGCACCGCAAGCGCCACCATACGGCCTACTTTTTGATCGGAAGCGGCAAGTTCGCTGATGGCTTCGCCAAATTCACAACCGGTTTCATCAATTAAGACTTCCCAACACGGTTGATGTGCTAAGTGGGCCATGCTGTTCGGATGATGGGGCTCTAAGTCAGGCCCACGCACGTTACTGTGATATTGCACGCGAGTGCTCTGCGTAGCTTGTTTTTTAGCTCTAAAATTGCGCGTTTTTTCTAATTGAATACGAAGGTGGCGTTGAATGTCATTATTTTGCTGCTGATAAAGGGCTTGATACCAAGCCGCAAAACTTACGCTGTCGCCCTGCTCTTTTAATTGCTGCTCGCATTGCTGCCATAGCTCAAAGGCGTGTTTACCTTTTGCGACTGCTTTTACCAATTTACGACTTAACTCAGGGTTATTCTGTAAACTAACCTGATATTCCACATCTTTTAAACGCTGCAGATTATTTTTATCGCTTAAGCCCCATGCCGCAAACCTAAAGCCTTTACCCAATAAAACATGATCGCTGTCGCCACTCTGTTGAGAGTTAGACGCAGGTTGAGATTGAGTTTTCGGGCTTTGTTCTTGCGCTGTTGTTAATTGACCAGAGGCCGCAGCGTATACCGTTTGGGCGCTCAGCTGTTGCCACTGCCCTTGATGCTCTACACCATCCCAATACCAAACATTGGCCTTAGGCCAGCTTTGTAGAGCGGCTAGCCAATATACGGCTGGAGTTTGCGATGCACCGACAATGACGGTATATGAGCTTTGCTGTAGAAGCGCTGCACAGTGATTGTTAACTTCCTTCCAACTAGCAGAGTGAATAGCAGATAAAGAATGTGATTGAACGGCGATTAATTCAGCAGGTAAAACATTAGGCGTATTCGGCAGGATCAGCATTCATGGCTCCAAAGCGTTATTTTTATACATTATTTTATCGACTGCTAGCGACCATAACACTAACGCCTAATACTGAGCCACTAACTACGCCTTAACTCCCTATCGGTTTAGCTCTGTGCTGAACAGCGCGGTTAATAGCCGCGTAAATAATAACGAGCGCAGATGCGCTCATTATTATTGCCAGCCGTCTTAAGCAGCCCATCATAACTGTTGTAGATATTGCTGTTGACGTGATAAAAATCTAACTCTTAGCCCTATTTTGCCATGATTATTTGCTACGAAATGCATGGAGCGTGCGGATAAGGACTAGTTCCAGCGCGTCAATTGTAAAGACCTTGATATGTATGACCTTACCTTGTCATCGCTATTTTTGTTCTATAGATAATTTCGGCGGCCAGCGTAGCTGGATGGTTTAGATCCAAAGCCAAAAAACTCTCTGTTTTCTGTAGCTGCCAATTTATTCGGCAGGACAGCGTAGCTGGATAGTTTTAGATTAAAACCTAAAGCCAAACCGTGCTGAATAAATTTGCACCTACAAGTTCAAAACCAAGCGCTAAGACAGTGGCTAAGGAGTCTTGAATCTTTAAGAGCAAGCCGAGCAAAATCCACGTTAGTTCCGCAACATTACTTAGCCGAGTTTGGAAAATTGCTGCAATTGAGCCATTTCTTGCTCTAATTGCGCTATGTCCTGCAACTGACGTTGCAGATTATGGCTTGGGGTGGCCGGCACCTGCTGCAAAATATTGCTCAGGTTACTCAGCGACTGCGGCGCTAGCTCTGCCGCATTCGCCAGTTTTTGCAGCAAGCTATTAATTGAGCCGTTACTGCGCGCCATGTGGCTAAGGGCTGAATTACTGAGGATCTGGCTGTGCTCAAGGCCTAAGCTGGTTAGTATTTGCTTCACCTGAGTACTGCTGTCTTTAAACAACTGCTGCTCGGCGAGCTGTTTACGTTGGCGCTCATCCGCTTGTTGACGCTCAGTGGCCGCTTGCCTTGCACGACGCTCCGCTTGATCGTCATAGGTCGAGTCAGAGTCGGAATCAGAGCTTGAGCTGTTGGCTTTCCAAGCTGCGACCGCAGCTGTACCTAGCACAATAATACCCCAACCAATAACAGGTAATACCATAATAACCTCCCAGGTTATGTTGTGATGTGCAGTGCTGTATGTACTGTAAAAAAGTGTGGTTATGCCGCCAGCTGTGCTAACTGATGCTGGTAGTTTGCGAGCTGTTGTTGGTCATCAATCAACTGCGTATCTTGCTGATTACTTTGTTGTGTTAGCCATTGCTGGGCATTAGCAAAAATTGGCGTTAAACACTCATTAACTGCGCGCTCTGCTTGCTCGCTATATTGCGCAGCAAACTGCTCTACCACGTCATTAAGCTGCTGTTGATAACGCGTGCTCTGTGCCACTTGTTCATCTTGCTGCTGTTGGCTACGGTAATAACGCCACACGCCTCCGAGCATTTCTTGAATAACAAGTAACCAAGGGCTGGCTTTCATTATCACTAGTTTATCCGCCAAGGGCCCCGCGCCATTTTTAGCCATTTTGCCAAATAAGTTGGGTAACACTTTTTGCGCCACCGCCAATGCTTGTTCAATTTGCTGACGACTCAAACTATTAACCAACTCAGCCACTTGGGGCTTAGATAGTTGCCCTTGCTCAGCAAAGAGATTATCCGCATCTCTAGGCCAGTCACACTCAGGCATCACAGACGCCAAGGCATTGTTTGCCTGTAACTGCATTTCTGCTTGCTCCCACTGGGCCGCTAAAGGAGCAAGCTGTTGCTCAAAGGCGCGTTGTAATGCTTGCCCAAGCTCTGCACTGAGCGTTACTAAATAATGCTCTGCGGTGTCGGGCTGTTGCAATGCGGCTTTAAGCCCTGGTTTTAAATGGCGGCTTTGTTGCTGGATCACACCAAACAGCTGCCCCTGAATTAACTGCTGTTGCTGCTGTAAAACCAATGACTGCTCTGCCACACAGGCCGCTTTACTGGGCTGTGTTTGTTCATTAATACCCTGCAAGGCTTGGCTAAATAACGGCTGCAACTGGCAGGCTTGTACGCGCAGTAAATCAGCTTTGGCGGTGCGCTCAATAGCCTGTTGTAAGGTGCGCTCAAACACCGGTAAACCGCTGTAATCTAACAACGCCTGCTTGTGTTGTAGTTTGCCGTTAAGTCCCGCCCGAGCGTTAAGCCACAACAATGGCAGCGCGTATAAGTGCACTTGCACATTTGCTGGATAGTGCACAGCTTGTTGCACCAACTGCGCCCTTACCGCATCAGTAATGCTGGCTACTTCACCACTGGCCACATCAACATCGTCGGTATTGTTAATCACCACCAACACTTGGCGGCCCTGCGCTAACAACTGCAATATCCCTTGGTAACTGGCTTGCTCTTCTGTGGCTCCGCGGCTGTTTAATACCATGATGACCACGTCGCTTTGCAATAATTGGGCTTGAGTGGTGGCGCTGTGCGCTTGGTTGGCATCCATGCCTGGGCTGTCTAGTATTTGATAGCCGCGCCAGTAGTAAGCTTGCACTTGAGCCGTGGTGGGCACGCTGCCCTCTGGCGCCACTTCGTCACCAATTAAGGCGTTAATTAAAGTGCTTTTACCCGCATTAAATAGGCCATACAGCATAATAACTGGGCTACTTTGCTGGGCTTTCGCCGTCAAATTTTGTGCCGCTTGCTGCACGTCATCTGGCGACAAATAGCGCTGCAACAATGGCGCTGCTTGGTTAAACAACTGTAAAACGGGGTTCTGGCTCATAGGCACCTCTATTTCAGCAAGGATGAGAAAATAACATTTAGTACACGACAGCCATTATGGTTACGCCGTTAAACGCTCTCGTAACATGCGCCGTAGCGCGCTAGCACTTTGCTCTTGCTGCGTTAATACGCTAGCCAACTGCTGACGCGCTTGCTTTAGTAGCTGGTGTTTTTGTTGTAGAGCATGGTCTATTTCTACTTGCAGCAGCTGGCGTAACCGCTGCTGTTTTTGCTGGCGAATAATCACCCGCTGGCTTTGTAAGTCTGCATGTTGCTCTGCAAGATGTTGCTGTAATTCCACCACACCACTGTGCGCGATGAGCGCCGGTTTGTTACGGCGAACCCCGTCTAAATAAGTAGTGGCAGACACCACTTTGGTCACGGGTTTATCGCCACACAGCTCAATAAACTGCTGATGAATGGTCGCCAGCAAACGAGTCTCTTCAGCTGCGGATAACTCTCCGCCATAACTTAAAACAAGCATTAAGCGTTGGTGCAAAGGCTGCTCAGACTGAGCCTGAATATTGGCTAAATACTCCAGCTCTTGCTGATCAAGCTCACCATTTCGCGGGTTATGTACCATCAGCAATAAATCTGCCTGTAACACGCCTTTAAATGCGGTGTTATCGTCATCACAGTCTGCATCTAAACCAGGGGTATCTAACAAGGTTAAGCCCTGCATGCTGGCCGTTTGTAATTGGCGTGTTTCTCGCGCTGCGGCGGTTTTAAAGTGCTCTTGCTCAACAAAACCACCCAAGGCGTTCAACAGGGTACTTTTCCCTGCGTTATATAAACCACAGGCGGCAACCACTACTTCATGATTTGGTTGCTGTTCAAGATCTAACAGCTGTTCAAGCAAAGGGGCGGTGTCGGGTACTAGCTGATGCAGCATGGCGTGCTGTTTAGATATGTTCATGCTTACCTCTTGGTTGCCTAAGTGAGTGAGTAAAGAGATGTTATCAACTGTATTTTTTACGGTGTGGCAAACAAGCTTGTATGCCAAGTGACCTTTCGCGAACGGGCAGCTAAAGCTGCGCCAAGCAACGCTGAAATTCCGCCAAAGCTTGTTTACTGTGCTGAGCACTATGTTGCAAGGTCGCCAAGGCACTCAGCAATGGCTGGCCATAACACAGCGCCACGGCTCGGCGGGCTTGCTCATCAAATAACTGCTGGGCTGCTGCCATAATTTCGTCGCGATTATCACCATCAGGAATCGATACTTCTCGCGTGCTTTGTGCGCTACCCGATAAGCTATCTCCGGCTGCTAAGCCCGCCGAGCCGCCTACTAGCGCACCAGCTGGCCCACCCACGAAGAAGCCAAGCAAGGCTCCACCTAGCCCGCCGGCTAATCGACTCAGCGTTTTACGCCCGTGATGGGTCACAGGAATGCTGCACTTTTCAAAACGTGCGCTAAAGCCCGGTAAAGTCACATCGGGGTTAAAACGCAAGGCTTGATCCACAGCCGTGCTTAAATCTCCTAATTGCTTCGTCAGCGCTTGGTCAATCAAGGAGCCTAAATGCTGTTGCAGCGCTTTATTCATGGCTTGGCTTAGCGCTTGGTTATTACCGCTATAGTTGCGCATTTGCTGCTGCAAACAATGGTGCAAGTGATATTGTAATTGGCTTACCAGCACCGGCTCTTGCTGTTGCACCTGTTGCTTAAACGAGGCACAAGCCTGATTCAGCGCGCCAACTTGCTGGTCTAATTGCGCGACCGACAGCGTAAGTCGTTGGCAAAACGCCGTTAAATTATTGCGCGGCGTTTGTTGCTTTAATTGCACGCTTTCTCCGGCGGCAATCTGCTGCAATTGGCTAAGTAACTGCTGCATGCCTGAGTCGGCAAACTCAGCATGGGTCTGTGCACGTTCAGCCATATGTACCGATACCGGCAACACCGCCGAGCGCAACAATTCACGGTGTGCTGGGTTATGAGCACAAACCTCTGCTAACTGTTGCTGCACAAACGCCACCTGTTGATCGCGCTTCTCTTGGCTGTACATGACTTGTCGCTTGCTCAGCTGGCCCTGCTCGTCTTCATCAAGCTCAATTTCATCGCAGCCGGTGATCAGTACTAATAACGGTTTATTAAGCTGTAAAAGCTCTGCAACTTCTTGCAAGTCTGAGCCTCGCCCAGGGTTAGCCGCACTCATCATGTAAATAATCAGGTCGGCGCTACGGGCATATTGTCGAGATAACTCACCATTGGCTGGATTTTTAGAATGTAATCCGGGTGAGTCCACCCATGTCAGACCAGGCAAGGTAAAATACTGAATGGCATCGGTGCACTCTTGACGATCCACACTAAAGCCTTGGCGAAAATCACCTTGATCAGTATTCATGCCACTGGCTTCAGCTTGCGCTAACTGCAGACCTTGTTGATAAGCAGCTTGCATCTGTGCAGGCGTAGGTTGAGAAGCCCCCGCCGCGATGTAATTACTGAGCGAGCTTTTGCCGGCTTTCACTTTGCCATACACAAACACCAGCAAAGAATCACCAAGCTGCTCACGAAACTCGGTACCTTTTTCATGCTGCTGCACTTGGCTTAGCCATTGCTGCTGGGTATCGGCGCACTGTGCCAGCAAGCCATTAAAATGCTGTTGCAACGGATGATCGGCGCTTAAACCATTGGCTTTACCGCTTGCCATCGCTTGTTGCAACGCCCCGTCTAACTGTTGCAAACCAGCATTAAGCTGCAGCTCTTGCTCGGTAACCGTTAACTTAGCCTGAGCAAACTGCTCAGCAACTCCAGCAAACAACGCCATTAACTGCTGACGGGAGGCAAATGCTTCGGTATTAGCCTCTAACGGTGCAGCTGTGGTTATAGAGGCATTTATGATGCTTGTGGTCATAATATTTCCTTATTTTTCGGAATAAATTGGGCCAAAAGTTGAAAAAGTTAAACAAGGCGGCAGCTGTATCGCCGCCTTGGCTTATTTACCCAGCCAGCGATTTAAGGCGGCAGCGGCAAGTTGTTCGTGCTTATCTTTTATGTGAGCAGCAACTACCCCTAATGCACCCAGCAAGACGCCAAAATCATCTACGTATCCCACGCCTAGCAGCACATCGGGAATAGCATCCACTGGCAAAATTAAATAGCCTAGGGCACTATAAATAATGGCTTTAGCCCAGGCGGGGGTGTCGCTATCTTGTGCGGCGTAATACAGCTTAAGTGCCGGCATTAATACTTTGCGGCCCAGTTTTTTAGCCTTGTTCCAAAACGCACCTTCGCTGTAGTGCTCTTGGTGATCTTGCGAAGAATTCGAACTGCGTGAATGAGTCATAAAGATACCTCTGTGGATGACAATGAGTGAATAACTTAAGATGCATACATAATAGTGATATAAATAAAGGATATGCCGTTTACAAGCTTGTAAGAAACACCCTATTACTCATAAAAGAAACAATAAGGATTAGATACTGATGCGACCTGAAGAACATCCAGAAAAAGTGTTACTTATTTCTGTGGGCACCTCGCCACAAATTATTACCGAAGTAATTTATGCGCTCACCGTGCAACGCCAACGGCAACAGCTACCTATGTTTATGCCGAGCAAAATAGTGGTCGTGTCTACCACTACCGGCATCATAGAAGCTAAAAAAGGACTAGACGGAGCCAACGGTTACTACACCAAATTAGCCCAGGACTATCATTTAACCGACTTACCGACCGCCATTGACTATCAAACCATTGTGACTTCCAACAATGAACCTTTGGACGACATTCGTAATAGCAAAGACAATGCCGACGCGGCAGATTTTATTGCTAATATTATTCGTCAATATACCTCTAACGATAATTGCGCCTTGCATGTTTCTATTGCTGGCGGCCGTAAAACCCAAGGTTATTACACCGGCTTTGCGTTATCGTTATTTGGCCGCCCCAAGATACGCTGTCGCATATTTTGGTGGATGCAGAATACGAAGGTAACCGTCAGTTCTTTTATCCCACGCCTGAAACTTGTCTTATTCCTGCTTTTGTGAAAAAAGGCGAGGCACCAAGAGACATAGATGCCAAGCTTGCTAATGTAGAGCTGGCTAACATTCCCTTCTTGGCACTGCGCGACCTGGTACCGGGTAAATACCTTGAAGCAAATAGCGTAGACTTTGGCCGGCTGGTAGCTGATGTACAAAAGTATCGTCAGGCTGATGATTATGTCATCATCATTAACATCCCTGAACGCACCGTAAGCTTGTTAGATCAGACTGTCGATTTTAGTAAAGATACACTTAGCCTTGCGTATTTATTGATGATGGCCCTCGCCAAGAAAAACAAAAACTTAGGAGAAATCAAAAACAATGATTACTTTATTAAGCCCAACGAAGATGCACCAAGAAAAGAGTATGAACTTCATACTCATGAAGCAGCCATTTCATTTATAAATAGCTACTTATTAATTGATAAACAATTACCAAAAAACAATCCTCACGCTATAAACAACCAGAATTTCATCAACTTGCGAGATCAGGTCCTTAGCTTAATAGCAAGTGATGAAAAAGATGAAAAACTAAAGCAAGAACAACCTAAAGATCGTATTGATGAATATTTTAACAAACAGCTAAACCTAGAAGAAGTCGTAGGAAAAAAATATCAGTTTTTAGAAGCGCTATTAAAAAATAATGGCATGACCTCTAAATACATGGATACCAGAAGAAATGCGCTGAAAAATCGCATGAGTCTAGAATTTGGCGAACATATCCTCAAAGAAATTATGCCTAATGGCTCGCTTAACGCAAAAGGCAATGAAGAAAACACCAAAAAACAAGGCCTACCACTGGATGCTGACCGGATAGAGATCATTTTTCCACAATAAATATTGGCTCGTTTTACTTACCAATATCGTGGCGTGCCCAAGGCAATTTTAGTCTTGTGTTGGGCATTTATGGCGCGGCTATAATGAAAGCCATCGCCATCGGTCATGCTAATGGGCTTATCGAGTAGGCGCGCCACTAAGCTGCCATGAATAATGTAGCGGTGACCATTACAGTACTTAAGCACAAATCGCTCGGCTTGCTCCGACAACTCCATCCAGCAGCTGGCCAAATCCGCACTAATAATCAGGCGCAAGGCATTACGGGCCAAGTCTTTAAAAAGCTGGTTTGTGGCCATGGCCACTAATTTTAAGCCTTTTTTAGCTTTATAAACCGTTACTGCCAACACTTTCCTACTGTGGTGCAACACCAACTTCCAGCTGGCGCTACTCGCCATCAAATCTTCTTTAGAAGAAAAATTTAAGCCGCCACTCACTTGAGCATAACTGGCAACCAGCAAATCCCATACTTGAGCAACAAATGACTGCATCATGTCGATATCGTTACAAGCAGTAATAGAAGAATGAGGAATGGGATTTCGCATGTTTACTCCAGTCAGGCCAAGGGGGTCGGTTGATAGGAGAAGCTTACTCAGTCACACTTTTCTTATTAGCCATGCAAGCTTGTGACTCACTAACAGATCTACGCCCGCACCCTTTACTTACCGCGCCCAACAGCAGATAATGCAGGCGGTTTTGTTCTTTAAAAGACTGGTTTGGTTAGTTAATATTTGTTGGCAAGTAAGGCCAAGCACAGTGCTTTGCTTACTTTCAAACAGTTAGGTTATTTATTGAGCAATTCAGCAGTAAAAAGAGGACTCAATCGAACAGCGATTTTTAGATTTAACAATCGTCAATAAAGGCCTCTGTAAGTGTTTGATTGTAAAGCGGTTAAAACGCTCTACCCTCTGAACCCAGCCCTGATTTAAAAGGGATTAAGACTCATTTCGATAATCGGCACTTCTATTACTTTCATCTCTGAACCCAGCCCTGATTTAAAAGGGATTAAGACAAAAAGAGACAAGCCAACAACTGCAACTACAGCTCTCTGAACCCAGCCCTGATTTAAAAGGGATTAAGACACTACCAGTTGGTCCAATTAACAGTGCGTTACTCTCTGAACCCAGCCCTGATTTAAAAGGGATTAAGACTCTACCCCTAGAACTTCTTGTGCGGAGATGATGGCCTCTGAACCCAGCCCTGATTTAAAAGGGATTAAGACAGAAAGTGAAGCACCTAAAGGATCTGCATTTTTCACTCTGAACCCAGCCCTGATTTAAAAGGGATTAAGACGTGTCTTCAGCTTCATCGTACTGATAATACTTACTCTGAACGCCGCCCTGACTTAAAAGGGATTAAGACTGTGGCTTATCGTTCTTCTTGGCATGGTGCATTCTCTGAACCCAGCCCTGATTTAAAGGGTTATTAGCGTTGAATTTTGAATAGAAAGGCAGCACTGTGCAGCACGCTCTTGCGTGGAGGTGCACTGGTCGGTCAACTCTCTACTGTGAGTTTAAGCTTGGTTTACAGCGTGTCGCTTCGCGCCACCCGCCGAATAAATTGGCGGCTACAAGTCGCGGAAATAAAAACGCCTGCACTATTGCTAGTGCAGGCGTTTTTTATGTGCATTTTTCAAATGGCTAGGATTATTGTCGGTATCCAACGCCATCGCTACTTCCTTATTCCATAACAAACTCGGTGGCTAGTAAGGCCAGGCTGCAGTCGTCGCCAGACATGCCGGTGACAAACTCTTCAGCCACTAAGCGCTGCACTAAAGTATGCCGCTTGAGTTTGCCGGCGCGCAGGCTGTGAAACCACTGGCTCAATTGCGATGACGCTCTACTGCCGTCATAGGCCACCAGTCGCTCTGCGGCACCATCACTCATCAGTGCCAAACCGGTCAACCCTGCTATCGGCATAAAACCGCTTTGCACCTGCTCTGGCTGCAAGTGAGCATTTACAAAGGTGGTTTGATTAGCAAATTCCCCTTTGCCGCTGCTACCTAATACGGTGAGCGTAGGGCTAAGCTGCATTTTAGCGCCCGCAGTAGCTTCCGCATTCTGCTCGACGGTCATGGTTTCCATCACTAACCCGCCATCTCCCACTCTTAACCACAGCCAGTTTTCTTTGCCTAAAATAGCCACAAGAAACGTCGCATTAAAGTCTTTAACGGCGCGGCGCTGTTCACTGGCTTTATCTGTTAATAAGCCAATACCGTGTTTAATCAGCAACAAACAAAACTGGCGGGCCTCTGCTGCAGTACTGGTTGGTTGATCAAGTAAGCTTGCCACTTGCTGTTCAAGCGTATTCAGCAAACGAGAAATACCCGATACCAAGGCTTGCGCTCCTTGTTCAGACACCGCCGCACTACCTGCGCCGTCAGCTAATAACAAAATAGGCCGGGGCTGTATGGCGCTAAAGGCCACATCTTGGCATGGCATGGGTTGCAGTGCATTACGATGGCTACGCCCTGCCACTTGTTCATGCATGCTTTGCCATTGATGATTAATCACGCACGCTAATGGCTTAGAGAGCGATGCCTTTTTAGCAGCCTTAGTTTTCTTCAGTGAATGCGTGGTTTTGGCAGGTTCGGCCTCTTGAGGCTCTACTTTACTTTGTTGCTCTAATACTGACGCAGATAGCTCGTGAGCCATAGTTTCTTGAGCAGTGCTTTCTTGAGCCTTATGCTTTAAAGATTTGGCTTCTGGAATAATGACGCTTGGTGCGGCTACTCCTTCAAGAACCTGATCTGACGCTATCGATTTCTCAAAAGCTGTTTCTGCTACTACTTCCATTGCAATGCTCGCCTCTTGTTCAGTTTTTGAATCAACAGCACCTTCACCACCCGCTATCAGCTTTGCAATATGAGAGGGAGTAAATGTCATCCCAAAGCCAAAAGGAAGCACACCCAAAGGGAAGGTACCAAACGGCGTGTGCGGTATCCGTTTTACCTCATTGGGGGCCGAGTCGGCGGTAGCCGAATCTGGTATTTTGGCGTTATTGGCCAACGGGTCTACATGGCTAACAACGAATTCGTTAGCCTCCGGCTCTAAGTGGGTGACGCCCGCTGATGCTGATTCTTTTGCGCGCATAATAATTCCTTTTTGCTCGGCCTGTTGAGTGTCATTGTTCATTGCGTTACCCCTTAAAGTTGAATAATGCGTTGGCTGTCGCCCTGATAATCGCGACCTTTGGGCGCCGCGGGCTTAATGGCATTTTCGTGCCAGCCTTTATCGATTTCATTGGCGTAAATGGCCAGCGACTTTTCCCACTCTGCTAAGGTAGGCCGTTTATTAGGCTGCCCTGCGCCTTCGGTAAAGGTGGCAATAAACAGGCTTTTTATGCGGTGCGGCATATGGCTCCAAATGTTATACCAAGGGCCTTTAGGCACGCCTTTATTGCCAATGCCATAAGCAAAGTTGCCCTGCTGCAAATTACTCACCGGATCTGCCCCACCCACAATGTCGTAGGGATGACGGCCAAGCATCAGACACTTAAACAAAATGATGGCCATAGAAAACGCTTCACTTTCGGGCGTGCGCCTAATTTGGTTAAAGGCTATCCCTAAGTGCTCTTTGGCGGTCATATCGGCGCTGCCCACGGGGCACGGATACAGCTGGCCATTCAACTCCAGTTGATAACTGTCACAGTCAATCAGCGTGACTTTATCGGAGTGCGGATCGCACAGCACGTTCTGCAAGTTGTAGTCGCCTAGCATCACTTGGTGGCAGTGTAACGCTTGCACCTGCTGCAAGTAATTAATGAGATAACTCACAATCTTGCGGCGATCCAAATTAGGAAAGTGCTTTTGATACAGCATAGGGTGCGCCATTAAATGCATAGGTACGCCTACCGCGCGGCGCATGGCATAACCCAACCACTGCTGCTGTTGGTCATACACAGACACCAGCGGCCAGCTCACCCCAGGCCAATTTCTTAACGCCGCCACACTTTGCATAGCGCTGACTTTGTTCTCGAGCTGGGCGGAGCCGCTCTTTTGCAAATAGTCCTTGTGGTAGCATTTAACCAGCACATTGGGCCTATCTTGCAGCGGATATACCGCCCCCTCACCGCCGCGCGCGAGTTCTGGCGCTAACCATTTCTCTTCTTCATAAGAGTCGAATACCTGGTGGAGTTGAGTCATAAGCACCTCGCAGTAAAAATGAGTGGGTCATTGAATGGTCTGGAAATAAGGGGCGCTCTGCCCCTAGGCACCGCAGTGGCGCTTAAATGCTGGCCCAGCTGTCCATGGGCGGTAAGTTCACGCCGGCACTGGTACTGCTAGAAGCAGACACCCGGCTCATACTGGCGGACAACCAAGTGAAGAACTCCTTAAACTTCACCCCTTGCAGGCCAATAGCTGGGCGGTTAGAAAACTCACCCAAAATCTGCATGTCGGCACCCGCTACGCCAATCACCAAGCTCACCAACTTTCTATTGGCGGATAAATCGCGCGCTTTGGCCGCCGCTGCTCGCCAATTATCGTTGGGTTCACCGTCACTAATAATCACCAACCAAGGCTGGTAATACGCCACACCGTTCGCCTTGTATTGCTGTTTTCGGGCCTCTAGTTGAGCAAGTGCTAAGTCAACCGCGCCGCCTAACGGCGTCATGCCATTGGCCGAAAACTGTTCGCAGTTATCAATGCTGCTCAGTGAGGTAAAAGGTAAGCGCTGCTCTACTTGGCCACCGGCGGTAATCACTGACACATCTACCGAGTAAGCGGCCACTTCGTCTTCGCTGAGGGTATTCAAAAATAATTGAAAACCTTCATTAAGCTGCTGTATCGGACTGCCCGACATAGAAGCCGAGGTATCCAACACCATGGTGACCGCACAGCGGGCAGATGGATTCTCAATCAAGTCGTTGGCCAGTATTAAGTCGTATGACATGGCGTTATTCCTTTTGCTGTTGAGGGGGAGGCAAGCCGTTTGGCTTCGATGGGATAAAGAATAACAAAAGGAATGAGTGGCTCGGTCTGACGCAAGCTTGTGTACGGCAGGGTGTGAATAAAATAAAGCGAGGTCAGTATTTTTAGTAGCAAGCTACAACTGAAAGTCTTGCAAATTTAAGGTAGGAGTAATCGAGCTTAGTCTCATGATTTTGAACACCGGTCAAAACAAGTGTTTGGTCACCAAATGGTCACGGTTCGGTCACGGAGGTGGGTTTGACAAAGTAGGAATGATGAGTTTTAGCGGGGATGGAAAAGCAAAAAACCTTTAGCTATCAATAGCTAAAGGTTTCTTTAAATATGGCGGAGTGGACGGGACTCGAACCCGCGACCCCCGGCGTGACAGGCCGGTATTCTAACCAACTGAACTACCACTCCTCGTCAGCAGCGTGCTGCAGACGAGGGCCATAATAGTACCGAGCAAGTAAGAGGTCAACCGCAAACTTGTTCTTTTAGTCCACTTGCTTAACTTTCAATCACTAACCTTATAAATATACAATTAGCTTAGCGTTTTATCTCTGTTTAAGCGCTTTTTAGCTGCGCGCTTTCTTAAAATCCAGCCTATTAATGCCAGCACTAACAGCAAGATAACGCCGGCGATGCTGTAGGTTAAGGTGTTGCTATCTTTAACTGGGCTTAGCTCTTCGCTTGCAGTAACAGCAGGACTAACGCGGATCACTTGCTCGACCAGCTCAAGCTGTATTTCACGGTCTTCTTGATTAGTGGCAAAGGCTCGGCCTTGCCAATAATAGTTACCGGGCTCTAGGGCGTCGGGCAGTGAAATGCGCGTGCCGGTGCCAGAAATGGGAATACGCTGTTGAGATGGCGTAACCAGCTCGCCGGTAATAATCAAGCTACTGGCAATTAGCTCGTGATCAGCGGTAACGGTAATATGCCATTGGCCTTGCTCATCTGGCTTAGCAAAGCTCAGTTTCAGCGGCATAGGATAAATCATCACCTGTTGTTCTTTGGTGCGCGCCAGCACTTGGTTGCTAATTTCGCTTTGAAATAAATACTCGCCGGGCAATATATCCAAGATCACTTGTGCGGTGAGCTTGCCATCGTTGGGGATGGCATCCAGCCCTACGCCGTCATCTTTAAACTCGCCCACCACTACGGGGGCGGGAGCAAATTGCGCATCTGGGTCGATGCGCAAATTAATGAGCTGCGCCTGCAAGGCTAAATCTTGTAGGTAAAAGTTAGCATCTAAACGGGTAGCACCGTGGCGTAATTCGGCGTCCAGTTTAAGGATTTCTTGCTGATATAACCGCTCCGCCAACGGGCTAAGCGCCAGTTCAAATTCACTGACCAATGTGATGCCGCGCTTAGGGGTCACTTTGCCGGTCGCTTGCCAAGGCCCAGGCTCGGGTTGCCAAAGGGTGATCACATCGCGATCATGGGTGCTCACCCAGCTAATATGGTTGGGGTGTGAATGTTGGTAATATTTACTGCCATCGGGGCGAATTAACACCACGGGAGCGCTGTTAGGCTCGCGCTCAATCAGCAAGGTCAGGGAAGAAATAGAGGGATCGATACGAAAGGTATTACTTAACCAACGGGCACTTTGCTCGGATGCATGACTGCTCAACGCCGTAAACAGCAAGCTCAAGCTTAAACAAACAGTTAATAAAGAGCGGCTGATTAGCTGCGCCATAAACAACTGCCTCCTTTTTTCATCACTAAATCTAAGCGGGCTTCATGATCTTGTAATTCTTGGGCATCGGCCCGAATAATTTTGAGTGGCGCACGGGCAGTATTTAAGCGGCGGATGCCGCCTCTGTCATCTTGCTGTTGGCTGTCGCTTTGCAAATTTAACTTGGTTTGGCCACCTGTCATTAACAGGTATACATCGGCCAAAATCTCCGCATCCAAGAGCGCACCGTGCAAGGTTCTATGGCTGTTATCTATGCCATATCGCGTACAGAGCACGTCTAGGTTATTTCGCTTACCGGGATAGAGTTTGCGGGCCAGCGCTAAGGTATCGGTGACTTTGCACAGCTCGGCCACCCGCTCTTTGCGCCCAATGAGGCTTAGCTCATAATCTAAAAAGCCCACGTCAAAGGGCGCGTTATGGGCGACCAATTCAGCGCCGCGAATAAAGTCTAGAAACTCCTCTACCTGCCCAGAGAATGGCGGTTTATCGGCCAAAAAGTCATCGGTGATACCGTGCACTTTAATGGCTTCTTCATCTATCTTACGGTTGGGTTTGAGGTACACATGATAATGACGCCCGGTTAAGCGACGGTTCACTACCTCTACCGCGCCAATTTCAATGACTTTGTGGCCCATGTAATGAGGGCCCGAGTCCATGTTGATACCCGTGGTCTCTGTGTCCAAAATGACTTGGCGCGCATGTGTTTGCTGATTCATTAGCCTTGCTTCCTATACCCAAACTGCGGCCAGTATAAGTAACTGCCTGCGGCTATGCTACCAAGCGGCTGTTTTAAGCTGTTAGTCAAAGGCGAAAACAACAAAACATTTTTGCCACGGAACTCACAGAAGACGCGGAAAAATTAAGCTGAGATAAGTTCGACGAGTAATAAGAGCCTTTGATGGTAAGACCCAGGGCGAGGGCTACTTTTGCCACGGAAGCAGGTCTGAACTCACGGACGCAATTCACGTGCGACAAAAGATAATAATTTTAATGGTAAGAGCTGGCCTCTGACTGTTTGGTGTTTGGCCCGCCCTCTTTACGCTTCGCTCTTAACTGATTTTATTCAGATTTGATCTCTATTGTTCCGTGAATTCCGTGTTCTTCCGTTGCTAAAAAGGTCTTAGCGCGCTTTGCTAAAGCATTTGACGCCTCTCTCGCCACCGGCAGGCTGTTTTTTAGCGGTTGCTGTGGCAGACTGCCGCCCTCTTCGATTTTGATAACGATAGCGAATTCATAATGAAAAAAATTGAACTCTATACTGACGGCTCCTGTTTGGGTAACCCAGGTCCTGGGGGGTATGGCGCGGTATTAATTTATAAAGCGCACCGTAAAGAGCTAAGCGGCGGCTATCGGCTAACCACTAATAACCGCATGGAGCTGATGGCGGCCATTGAAGGCTTAGCGGCGTTAAGTGATCGCTGTGTGGTGGACTTAACCACAGATAGCCAATATGTACGCCAAGGCATCACTCAATGGATCAACGGCTGGAAACAAAAAAATTGGCAGACTTCGGCCAGAAAGCCGGTGAAAAACGTGGACTTATGGAAACGGCTCGATGAACTTAGCCAGCGCCATGACGTAAGCTGGCATTGGGTGAAAGGCCACTCTGGGCATCCTGAAAACGAACGCTGTGATGTGCTAGCTCGCGTGGCCGCCGAAACCGATGCCATTCATGATGATGTAGGTTATGAGGGGTAACTTTAGCGCCGGGCAAAAATACGAGTAGCGTCTATTGTTGGCTCTAGCTAGGCGCTGAACTCCCGCTCTTACCATCAATATTCCTTTGAGTTCTGATCTTTATTGTTACGTGCGTTTGTGGCTCTCGTAGCAAAGAACTGTGGTAAATAGGGTTTAGAGTGGACCATTAAAAATCATCCGGCTTCGCAGGACCGTCGAAACTCTCTGTTTATATACACTTGACGGCTACAAGGTCCTTACCATTAAAGCTATCTTTCAGATCTGAGCTCTATTTTTCCGTGGATTCTGCGGATTTCGTTGCAAAAATGGTTTGAGTTTTAGCTTGATGCTCGGCGCTGATTTTTACTTGCTGCTTTTGGCGTGCCATGCCGGGTTGCAGTACGTGTTGCTTACGTTTGGTTTGGCGAATGGGCGTGAGCGGGTAGCGTCGTTTGCGCGCCAGCATCACGTACACGGCAGCAAAAGACGGGCAATAATGCGGGACTAGCTGTTGGCGCAACTTACTGAGCATCGGAAATTCCAATACTGGCGTTAGGCCGAAATAGTCGCGCTGCAAGACTTCAAAGCCCAACAGTTTAAGCCAGTCTTCTAGCCGCTCCGGTGCCACCATGTGCCGTAATGAGGGCAACTTATGACTGATGCCGGGCAAGATACTGGCCAAGCCCGCACTGCTGTATGGATTAAAGCCCGAGATAATCAGCCAGCCGTCATCGCGCAGCACGGTTTCTACTTCACGCAAGATGGCATGGGGATGGTCGCTAAAATCCAGTACATGGGCCAAAAGACAAGCATCTAGGCTGCCGGGGGCAAAGGGCATGGCAGTCGCGTCACCAACAATATCGGCAGCCGTACAAGGCGGCTGTGTTTGGCTAAGGTGTACCGAGTGCAATAAACGGCTACCCGCCAATGAAAAAGACGCGCTGAGTGCATCAACGGTGAGCAGATTAAAGCCAAACATAGTAGGCGCCCATTGCGTGAGTCGCGCTTGCAATTGTTCGGCTAAATAAGGCCCGCGCAGCACCTGTTGCCAATGTTTGGGACTGTGGGCTGATTTCATCACATTTACGCCTCTGATAAGCTAACGCTTTTCCTCTGTGCAAGGATAGAAATATGGTTAACAGCAATGTACTTAATGAAGACCCGATTCACATTAGTGGAATTTCGGCGTTTCAAGACAACTATATCTGGCTGCTTGCCAATAACAAGCAAGCCGTGGTGGTAGATCCAGGTCAGGCTGAACCAGTAGCGCGGGTGCTGGCCGAGCGCGAGCTGGAATTAAGCGCCATTTTGATAACCCATCACCATTATGATCATACGGGTGGCGTTAAAGACTTACTAAAACAGTGGCCGAACGCCAAAATCTATGGGCCCAGTGCCGAGCCGCTGCCCGCCTCAAGCGCCATGGGCGTGAGCGACGGCGATACTGTGCTGGTGCCAGAGCTCGGGCTGGAATTTTCGGTGCTGTCGGTGCCGGGTCATACCTTAGGCCACATTGCCTTTTATGAACCCACGGGGATCGCTAATCAGCCCTTGCTGTTTTGTGGTGATACGCTGTTTTCTGGTGGTTGTGGGCGCTTGTTTGAGGGCACACCTGAGCAGATGCATCAGTCGTTAACCCGCTTGGCTGCCCTGCCCGACGCCACCTTGGTTTATTGTACCCATGAGTACACACAATCTAACTTGGCTTTTTGTCATTCTGTGGAGCCAAACAACGCTGAATTGAAAAAACATCTACAAAAAATAGCGAAATTACGCCAACAAGGCGTGCCCAGTTTGCCCTCTTCTATCGGTCTAGAAAAAGCCATCAATGTGTTCCTGCGCCCCCATGTGGCGGGGGTTAAGGCCCGATTACAGGCTCATACTGGATTGGAGCTAGATGAAGACATCAAGGTGTTCGCTGCACTTAGGCGCTGGAAGGACGTTTTTTAACGAACTTGCTTCTGTTGTTCACAAAGCATACACTGGCCGCCGTTTTAAAGAGACGCGGACACCATGAGAAGACTCTGTATCATTACAGGTGCTTTACTCCTGGCGGGCTGCCAAGGATTTAATTCTTCTGGCCACCAGGACAGCACCGATAATAAAGCGGATAAGTCGCTTTACCAAACATCATCGATCCATGCATCGTTACAAACACACAATCGAACTGCCGACTTAGGTCGAGCCTACAGCACTGTGCCCCACTCATCATCTAATCGGCAACAACGCCAACAGGTGGAAGTGGAAGTAGAGGCAAAACAAACAGATTTGTGGCTCGACTTAGCTGAACAAATGCAACTCGATGTGCCCCTCGATCACCCTAGAGTGGTCGCTCAGCGTCAGTGGTACCTCAAGCACCCCAGCTATATGCGCTCTGTATCAGAACGCGCCAGACCGTTTCTCTATCTCATCAAGGAAGAGATAGAAAAACGGAACATGCCAATGGAACTGGTATTATTGCCGGTGGTTGAAAGTACCTTTGACCCGAAAGCTTATTCGCACGGTCATGCGGCCGGCTTGTGGCAGATGCTACAAGGCACTGGGAAGAACTTTGGCCTGCATTTCGATAGTTTTTATGACGGTCGTTATGACGTAATGGCCTCGACGCGTGCAGCACTGGACTACCTCGAATACCTTAACGGTTTCTTTGACGGTGATTGGGTGTTGGCATTGGCTGCCTATAACTCAGGCGAAGGCCGCGTACAGCGCGCCATGAAAGCCAACCGACGCCAAGGCAAGCCCACGGATTATTGGTCTTTGTCTTTGCCCAAAGAAACGCAAAATTACGTACCTAAGCTGTTGGCGTTAGCCGCCATCTTAAAGCACGACTCGCACTACGGCATGGACATACCTGCGCTACCTAATCGCCCACAATTAGCGGTGATTGAAGTAGAAGGCCAAGTAGATTTAAATATGGCGGCAGATTTAGCCGGCATGAACCGTGGTCGACTGAAAGAGCTGAACCCCGCCTATAAGAAAGCGTCGACTTCACCCTCACGCAGTGCGGAAATTTTAGTCCCTGTGGCACATGCCGAAGGTTTTGAAATCGCCATGGCCGACCTGCCAGAGCCAGAGCGCGCTCCTAAAGGTCAGTATATTGTGCGCCGTGGCGACAGCTTAGGTGTAATTGCGCAACGCCATGGCACCACCGTAGAAGCCCTGCGCCAAGCGAACAATATCAGGGGCAATAATATCCGTACTGGTCAATCGCTGGTACTGTCGGGCACCTATGTGGCCGCTGCTGCCCCAACGGCAAGCAAATCAGGCAGTGTTTATAAGGTGAAAAGAGGCGACTCTTTATCTGCAATAGCTAACCGCTTTAGCGTCAGCATCAATGAATTACTGAGCTGGAACCAGTTAGCCAATAGACACAGCTTGCGCGCCGGACAAAGCTTAATCGTGGCCAATTCACGTTAAGATAAAGCCGTAAGCGAAAGCGCCGAACACTAAACAAAAAACACCGAGCCTAAGCTCGGTGTTTTTATTTGTGCAGCACAGAGAAAAATGACGCCGCATGCTGGGGTAATACCATTGTGGAAAACTAATTGATCAGATTTTTACAAACCCTAACCTTGGTCGTTGCGAGGAGTGCTACGACGCGGCAATCCATGGTTATCTACCGCGCCGCTGCATGGATTGCCGCGCTACGCTCTTTATAAATAACAGTGCCCACTACCAAACAGCTAAAGCGAGATCCTGATGTGCATCAGGAAGACGGCTAAAGCAAAACATATCGTACTCTGTAGCAGCCACTTTAGTCGTCAGGTTTGCGCAGCAAAACGTCAAACCAAACTGGCGTAGCACCCTTTATATAAAACAGTGCCCACTACCAAACAGCTAAAGCGAGATCCTGATGTGCATCAGGAAGACGGCTAAAACTCACATATCGCGTTCTATTGCAGCCACTTGATTAGCGGTTAATCACTCGCGGTCGGCCGTGTTCATCAATGGCCACATACACAAATTGCGCCTGTGCCACCTTGTAACGCATCCCGCCTTCTGGGGTTAATATCGGCTTCACCCAGACTTCCACTTGTACGGTAATAGAGGTGCGCCCCACTTTAAGCAGCTCGCCATGGGTGCAGACCACATCGCCCACTTTCACGGGCCGAGAAAAATTCATTTCACTGACTGCCACCGTGCCCACGCGACCCAGCGCAACTTCATTAGCCAGCAAACTGCCGCCTAAGTCCATTTGTGACATGATCCACCCGCCAAAAATATCGCCATTGGCATTGGTATCGGCAGGCATGGCCATGGTGCGCATCAATAAATCGCCTCTTGGATCTGCTTGATCACTCATTACACTTTTCTCTTTGTTAAAAAATTGTCGAATAAACTGCTGGAGTTAAATTGTTAAAGCTAAAACTGGCATAATGATACTTCGGCTAGCGGCCGACCACTACCGACCTTTTATATAGCATGAATGGTCATCACAGCCATAAAACCAAGTTCAGAGGACAACCGCATGCTGCAGGTAATTGTTGCGTCATTAAACCCCGCTAAAATTGCGGCGGCTCGCCTCGCCTTAGCGCAATTGTTGCCTGACTCTCCGTTCGTTGTGACCGGTGTAGCCGTGGATTCAGGAGTGGCTGAGCAACCGATGAGCGACGCCGAAACCTATCAAGGGGCACGGCAGCGCGCATTCGCCGCTAAAACCTTAGTGCCCGAGGCGGACTTGTGGATTGGCATGGAAGGCGGCGTCGAGTTTAGTGATGCTCAGCTTACCCCTCGGCACTGCATCACCTTTGCTTGGATCCAGGTATTAGGCCAGGCACTGGATAATGCCAGCCGCAGTGCTAGCTTAACGCTGCCACCCATAGTAGCGCAGGCACTCGCGAACGGCGAAGCACTGGGCCCCGCCATGGACCGCTTATATCAGCAAAGCGACAGCCAGCCCACAGGCGGCGCCATTGGTATGTTAACTCAGCAGCATTTAACACGACGCACTGTGTATCGCGACACCCTGATCTTGGTACTGACGCCATGGCTTAATCCGCAGCTGTATCGCTAAGGGCTGTGCGAGCACGGTGATTTTTTGTTTAACTTACAGCTTACGAATGCCGAGGGTAGAACTTGTGCATCAGAACCTGCTGCGCAGGTTTGCACGGCTAAAGCGCGTGCCTACATCCGTGCTGTATGTGAATATTGGTGTTTCAGCTTCTATTGCGCTCTGCTAGCCAGTCAAACCAGTCGGTGACCAGATAATCTAAGCTTAGGTAGCGACTAATGGCCGAGCCATCTATGGTTTTCCCCTCTCCGCCACCACTAAATTGCGGTGGGGCCAAGCCGCGAAGCTTAGCGGCTTGGCTATAAAACTCACGGCGGCTTGGATGATGGGGCGCACTCACGTTTAACACACTCGGCCAATCGTTACGCGCCAATAATGCCGGCATAAAGCGCAGCAGGTCTTCTTGCGCCACTAAATTAATGGGCTCTTCGCCGCCCTCAAAGCTACGCCCTGCTAAAAAGCGCCCCGGCTCCCGGCTGCCCCCCACTAAGCCTGATAAGCGCAGGCACATAACTTGAAGAACGCCGCTAGCATGCATGGCATTTTCAGTGGCTTGCATGCGCTCGCCGCGCTCTGAGTCTGGTTTAGCATCGGCTTCTCGCTGCGCGCCTAGGCCACTGTATATAGAGGTGGCGCTAGTAAAAAGTAACCGTTGCACTCCCCCGTCTGCAGCTAAGCGCGCCACTTCACCGAGGCGCTGGGCATAATTATCAACCTTGCCCGGCGGCACACATACAATTAAGGTGTCCGCCGCCAGCGCTGTTGGCCACTGCGTAGGCAGCGGCGCATCTAAATTCCACAATAATGTCTGAATACCTAATGCGGCCAGCCGACTGGCTTTATCCGCGGTGGTAGTGGTGCCTGCCACTTGATAGCCAAGCTGTTGTAAGGTGAGCGCCAATGGCTCCCCCAACCAGCCCAAGCCAACAATGGCCACGCTATGGCCACTACTATGGCTGCAACTATCGACAGTACTAGCCGCACGGCTATCCACGGTTAAGTTAGTAGACATAATTCAGCTCATTAGGCGTGATAAAGGTTTTCGGTTGGCCCAACATATCTTGGTAGATCACCGAATAATAGAGCACACTTTGCACGTAGCCGCGGGTCTCTCGATATGGGATATTTTCTACCCAGACATCTAACGGCCGTGAGCCACTGTTACGCAACCATGAATCAATTCGGCCTGGGCCTGCGTTATAAGCGGCGATGGCGGCCACGCGATTATTGCTGTAGCGGTCGAGCATTTGCTTAAAATAACTGGAGCCCAGCTGAATATTCACGTCGGCACGGTACACATCTGACGCTTGTCTAAAGCCGCTAATATTAAACTTTTTCGCCGTCTCTTTAGCAGTGCCGGGCATTAATTGCATTAAGCCGCCAGCACCCACCGGGGAGCGCGCTTGTTCATAAAAGGCGCTTTCTTGGCGAGTAATGGCAAATAAGGTGGCTTCATTCACGCCTAACAACTGTGCTTGGCGTTGAAAATCCGGTCGGTACACAATAGGAAAACGTAAGTCTAAGTGATCCCAAGCCCGCAGTTGAATACTGGCCTGAATAGACTTATCAAACCAGCCCAGCTGCAGCGCTAGGCTGCCCAGCGCCAAACCATCTGCCTCGCTCACTTTACCCAGCATATGATACCACTCGCTACGGGCAGCGGTTTTATTGCCGAGCGCCAGCCACTCTTCGGTTCTGGAAAAAGCAGGCCAGCGGGCGCGGGCTTGGCTCAAAGTCGGTGCAGAGGGTAAAGACTTCTTCATTAAGGCATAGGGTACTTTGCTCTGTTGGGCCGCTAAAAATCCGTAATAATCCCGATTACTGGCCGCTAATTTCCAGGCTTTGTCACCGTCACCATGGCGATTTTGTGCTTTAAGGGCACGGCCACGCCAATACTGCCAACGGCTGTCTTGTTGGGTTTCGGCGGACAAACGCGCGATCCAGCCGGGCAGATGTTGCCAATCTTGTTCCCAAATGGCTAAGCGCGCACGCAGTTCAAATAAGTCCTCTGTGCCCATGGCAGGCAAACGACTGTCCAGCCAGCTGCGATAGTCATGAGTACGGTTATACATTAACCGTTGCGCTAACTTTTGCTCAATACGTGCTACTTGCGCGTTAGTTAAGCCCGCTTGGCGCTGATATTTAGGGTACAAGCTCATCACTTGGGTATATTCGGTATCGGCTAATTTCGCCAAGGCCAAACTGAGCGCCGTCTTCTGCGCCTCGCCCGAGACGCGCACTAAGTCACCTTTAAGTAACTGATTGGGATTTTTGTCTAACGACTGCAACAGCTCGCTGGCCGGCTGGGCCGCAGGGCTAAGCTGACGGCCCAGATAGGTCACTAAACCGTGATCATTTTTTTCATAAGCCAGCAGCATGCGCTGCCAAATATCGTCATCGTTGCGACCACCGGCGGTGTGCCAGGCATCAAACAAAGGATCGCAAGCCGTGGCCCGTGAGCCGCCATGCAGCCACATTAGTTTGGCACCGGCCAGCGCAGTGTTTTTATCGCCGGTGGCCCACTTAGCGCGATAATGGGCGCACTGCAGCACTTCACTCGAGGGCAGTTGAGGATATAAAGTTAAAAACTCACGCCAGCGCTGTTCACGGGCTAAGCGATGCAAGTAACGCCCTTCTAACCGGTCTGCCACTAAAGAGTCGGGGTAGCGATGCATAAATTCCACCACCTGAGGGGTGCTCAGGTTAGTGATACGATCCGCCAGCAATTGAAAATCTAAGTAAGGGGTTAACGGATAGGCATCCAAGCCTTGGCGCAGTTGCTTAAAGCTTGCCACGTCGTTTTTATTTAGCGCCTGCTCGGCTTGGCGATATTGTTCGCGCAGTGAAGACGCCTGCACGCTGACGCTCATGCCTAATAGCAGCAAACTTACTCCTAACCAAACTTTCACAAACGCACCCCTTAATAACGAATAGAGAGCTATCCTATGTAATAGTGTCAACACTGCCAATGGGGATCGCGAAATAATCTGCTTAAACCAGACAATTGGCGGCGCACAGCGCCAAATGCGCACCATTAAGTGCTGGATACAGAGCAGTAGGATGAAATGCACAATGAAAGTAGGCAAGGTAAAGAACGACTAGCCAGAATAAAGCACAGCTGATAGGTTAAGAGTACAGGCAGGGATTTATCCATTCGAGTCTGACTTAAAGCGGACGACTCTGACAAGACTAAAATGTGGGTAGCGGCGACTGGGTCACAGATTTTTAACCCACTCGCCATAGCGCCGCCAAAGGTTGATATGGATCACATTATTTAACGTCGGTCAGGGTAGTCTGAAGTTGTACACAAACAAGAGCACACCCAGGGGGTTATTTTATGTCCATCACTATTACCAGTACCGTCATCGACATTTCTCCCGCCATCCGTGAACGGATTGAGAGTCGCTTTGAAAAACTGTCTCGTCGCCAAGTCGACTTAATCACGCCTCATGTGATTATCAATAAAGAAGGTCTGAAGTACCAAGTTGAAGCCACTGCTGGTGTGCGCCATGACACCCTGTTCGCCAAGGCAGAAGACGATAACCTATATGCTGCGATTAAAGACTTGGGCCAAAAGCTTGAGCGCCAGCTAAATCGTTACGCAGATAAACCCCTCGCCCAGCGCGCCGTTGCCGGTCAAGCAGCTGCTGCCGGTGTAGTAGGAGCCGCCGTCGCCGCCAACTTAGATGAAGGTTTAAGTGAAGAATTTGCTCAGCAATTTGATGAAGAAGAATAACCTCACCGAGTAACGTTAAGCCGTCAGCATTGAGTGAAGCGCTACTGATAACAGGGACACCAAAAAAAGAGGCCGATTCGGCCTCTTTTTTATTGCTAAGTAGACCAGCATTACAATAAGTAGACCTGATTACCCACAAAGTTCAGCTATGTTTCAGTGAATTCAGCACCAATAAATTCAATAGGTTACAGGGAAATGCCCACCTCTTGGGTAAAAATATGAGGCTCAGTTTGGTATTTTGACCTTGTAGGGGCCCGTCTCTTCGGCGAAGAGGACTTCGGCCCGGTTTGGTGTTTTGGTTTAAATCTAAACCTCAGTAACAGCCAGCAGAGCTGGCCTGCCGAATAAATTTGGCAGCTACAAAGAACAAACCGAAACAGGGTGCATTTTGGCTGAGGTTCATACGTAATCAGGTAAGTAGAAATACGGCATTTGAGGAGCGATAAGAGAGCAACTAAAAATTAGAGCCAGAGCCATTTTTGCCACGGAAGAACACAGAAGGCACGGACACAGTTCACAGGCGACAAAAGCCAAATTTTTTATGGTAAGAGCTCGGCTTATTGCGTTCTAGTGTTAGTCCTTACCAATTAGAGGTTCTTTCAGGTCTGATCTCTATTGTTCCGTGTTCTTCCGTGCGTTCCGTGGCAAATAGCCTTGAGTGCCGCTGACTCAAGCGCTTTTTTCGATGTTTTAGGCTAACTGTGGTAGTTTTAGCTGAATTTCTTAAAAGTGCTTGCCAGTGTGTGTGCTTTTCAGTATTTGTAGGCTGGTGTTTTTCTTTCACTGCTTTTTTGTCGTTGTTTATGGTGCAATCACGGCTTGAGTGGCTGGCCACGGTTGAGCCGCGCTAAGTCCGGCATTAGCGTTCAAAAAATGAGTGAAAGACGAACAGAAAGCCTCCTACTAGGAGGCTTTTTTATGACGTCGTACTCTTTGTTAAATGACACTTATTTTAGGTGACACTCTTTAGATAACAGCGATTAGATGACACTTGTCTTAGGTGACATTCTTTAAGTAATAAGGAAGCTCCATTGATAAATCTGGATGAGATTAGAACCCACATCAGCAGCCTAGATAACGAGCTGCTCACCTTGCTGGCCAAACGCAAGGGCCTAAGCCTAGACGTGGCGCGTAGCAAATTGCAAAACCCGCGCCCTATTCGTGACCAAGCACGCGAGCAGGCGCTCTTGGTAGAGCTGATTAATCAAGGCCGCACGCTGGGCCTAGATGCCCACTATGTCACTCAGATTTATCACACTATTATTGAAGACTCTGTGTTGTCGCAACAAGCGCTGCTGCAAGAGTTACTCAACCCACAAGATGACACGCCAGCCATTAGTGTGGCGTTTTTAGGACTGCGCGGCTCTTATTCCAATATGGCGGCGCGCAAGTACTTATCGCGCTTTAAAGCCAATATGGTGGAGCACAACTGCGATACCTTTCAGCAAATTTTTGACACCGTAGAGTCAGGCCAAGCGCAATACGGTATTTTACCGATAGAGAACACCAGCTCAGGCGCCATTAACGATGTGTTTGATTTAATTCAGCACACCAGTTTGTCGATTGTGGGGGAGCTTACTCAACCCATTGAGCATTGCATCTTGGTGGCGGTTGATACCGACGTCAGCAAGCTGACCACTCTGTATACGCACCCACAGGTGTATCAGCAATGTTCACAATATTTGGCGACCTTGCCCGGGGTTAAGGTGGAGTTTTGTGCGGCTTCATCTAACGCCATGGAGCTAGTGGCCCAACTGCAGCGCCCCGATATAGGTGCCATGGGCAGCGCCGATGGCGGCGAATTGCATGGTTTAACGCCATTAGTGAAAGGCTTGGCCAACCAAAAACAAAACATGACCCGCTTTATAGTGGTGGCAAGAAAGCCGGTGGAAGTGGCGGAGCAAATTCCGGCCAAAACCAGCTTTATTATGTCGACCGGTCAGCAAAGTGGCGCCTTGGTAGAAACCTTATTGGTGCTGCGCAATCACGACATTCCCATGACCAAGCTAGAGTCGCGTCCTATTATTGGCAACCCGTGGGAAGAAATGTTCTATGTGGATGTGGCGGCCAATGTAAACTGCGCGGCCATGCGCTCGGCACTGGCTGAACTCAAAGACATAGTGCATTACATTAAAATCTTGGGCTGTTACCCCAGCGCCGAAGTAGCACCCACCCGCGTGTCATCCAAAGCGCTGAATCAAGGCCAAGTGCCCGCCCCACTGGCCGCTAAACCCAGCCTTCAGCACGAGCAGGCAGCAACGCCAACAAAAACGGCAGGTTTAGCACTGCAAGTGGGTCGCTTTACCATTAGTCAGCAAGAGCCGTTATTAGCGGTGTTATTGAGCCAGTGGCCAGAGCGTCATGATCTGCAAGAGATAGCACGCCAAGTTAAAGAGCAAGGCGGCCAAGTATTAGGCGTGCCTTGTTTTGGCCAAGGCGACAATCAGTTTGAACAATCGCGCCTGCAGCAATTGCGCGAAGTGGCCCAGCAATTTGATTTAGCCCCCCTGACCACAGTGCACACGCCCGAGCAATTACAGCGTGCTGCCGAGTCACTCGATGTCTTGCTGTTAGAGCCCATCACCGCTAAGCATAACGAGCTATTGGCCGCGGCCGGTCGCAGTACTCGCCCTATCCTCTTACCGCTGGCTGATACCCAAGCCCAGACCCTGGCTGACGCCGAGCAGGTGTTAGCACAAGGTAACCAGCAGCTGGCCTTAATTGACACTCAAGCGCGCCCGCTAGCTGACTTGCTGCGTTTACAGCAGCACAGCCGTCTACCTTTGCTTAGCCAATTGACTCAAGCCGATGCAGTATTAGCCGAGCTCGGCGTAGTGCTTAAAGGCGCCGGTGTACAAGGCTTTTGTTTAACCATAAGCGAAGACGATAACTTAGTGCCCTTGCAACAACTGGCCCAGCGCTTATATCAGGATTGATTTAAGCGCCAGAGCCAAGCGCCAAGCGCCAAGCGCCAAGCAAAATATTAAGCCCAGCTTTTTAAAGAGCTGGGCTTTTTTTATTTTGGGTGGGTCGATTGTGTTGAACAAAGAGCATTCAACCGATTTGGGTGTAGCTTGGAGCCGAGCGCTATACGCCTTACGTTAACATCACACCACATTTAAAATAGCTGTGGTTTTTGTAGCCGCGGTTTCAACCGCGAAATGGCGCAGCGCGCCATTCCAAAGCAATGTTCATCCCATGGTGCGGTTCCTCATACCCATGCTCTGCGTGGAGATGTCGGGTGGGTCTCCGCTACCGTTTGGTTTGTTTAATTGCGAACTCATGGGCTGATCCTGGTATCCAGATCTTGGTCGATTGAAATCGACCCTACAAAAGACACAAAACCAAAGCGAGATCCTGACGTGCGTCAGGAAGACGGCATAGAGTAGCCGCCCGTCTCTTTAGTAAAGAGGACTTCAGCGGGCCAGCGAAGCTGGCTATTTTTAGGTTTTAAACCGTGACGAAGTAGGTTTAGCAACGGCACAGCTGTGCACCACTTGGTCGATTGAAATCGACCCTACAAAAGGCTAGAGCCAAACCCTAACCTTGGTCGTTGCGAGGAGTGCAACGACGCGGCAATCCATGGTTATCTACCGCGCCGCTGCAGGGATTGCCGCGCTAGGCTCGCAAAGACGGAATAAGGACACATAACAACAGAGGGCAGATCGGCGTAGACGGCTTAAACAAAAAAACACCGAGCCTAGGTCATAGGCTCGGTGTTTTTATTTGGGCTTAGCCACTGTGTTTGCCGTTAATTCAACATTCACAATTAAACATTCAACATTGCCTTAAAGCTGGGCGCTAAGTCCTATTATTCATCACCATGATGGCGGCTGTCGTTTGCTTGGGCGAGCAGGTTGCGGCTTTCTTTAAGGAAAGTGTCCGCATAATCACCGAAAAACTCACTTACAGTGCTGAACTGCTCAACGAAGGCCTCACGCTTACCGGCTTCTAACTGGCTTAACAGCTCACCAAAATGGCGGTGATAACGGCGGATCATATCCAGATTCTCGGGCGAGGATAAAATAATATCCGCGTACAAGTGCGGATCTTGCGCAAATAAGCGCCCGACCATGGCCAATTCTAAGCGATAAATAGGTGAACTTAAGCGCAACAGTTGCGCTAAATCCGCCTGCTCGGCACACAAGTGCGCGCCGTAAGCAAAGCTGGTGAAGTGGCGCAGTGCTTGCACTAGGCTCATGGCCTTGTCGTGCTCGGCGGCGTCTACTGGCTGTAAGCGGGTGCCCCAAATGCGCATTTGCGCCAATAGCCATTCGTACTGGCCGGCGCCGCGGCCTTCGCTGTAAATGATCACCTGCTTCGCAAGACTGGATATATCTGGGCCAAACATAGGGTGTAAACCCAATACAGGGCCTGAGTGCGCCGCCAGCATAGCAGCAATGGGCTCGGCCTTAATGCTGGTTAAGTCAACCAGTAAGCAATGCTCTGGCAAGGGTGGCAATTGGCCAATAATGGCGACGGTTTGGTCGATAGGCACGGCCACCACCACCAAACCCGCATCCGCCACCAGTGACTCGGCATCAGCCCAATCGTTTTTCTCTAAAATACACACCTGATAACCAGACAAAGACAACAGATGCGCAAATAAACTGCCCAGTTGGCCCGCACCACCCACCACCACCACTTTGCCAAGGGAGGGGTTCATGCATTTAAAGCCGGTGTCTTTTTCACTGGCATAAGACTCGCGCATAAAACGGCGTAACACGTCTTCAATTAAATCTGGGGGTACGCCTTGAGCGACGGCTTCGGCACGGCGTTTCGCCAACATGCTGGCTTCGCGGTCTGGCGCATAAATTGGCACCCCTTGACGGCTTTTCACCTCACCCACGCCCGCCACTAATTTTAGGCGACGCGCAAACAGTGCCACCAGCTCTTGGTCCACTTCATCTATTTGGTCCCGAAGGACGTCTAACTCATCTACCATTGGATTCATCCCAAATACAAAAGCACCGGCCCTTCCCGGACGCGGTGCTCTATTATGCCTACAAACCCAATACGGAGACAGTCACGATCGGTATTTGGCGGCTGTTAATGTTATTCGCCCATAGGGCCAAGCAGCTGCAGTTAGCCGAGTCGAGCTTTAAGGGGCTCGGCCAATAGCTGATGACAACGCGCTAATAAGTCCGCTGTGGTATCCCAATCAATACAGGCATCGGTAATGGACACGCCGTAGTCCATATCACCACGAGGCTGCTCGCTAGACTGGTTACCTTCAAACAAATGCGACTCCAGCATAATACCCAAAATTGACTTGTTACCTTCCTCAATTTGGCCCACCACGTTCTCGGTAACTAATGGCTGTAAGCTGTAATCTTTATTGGAGTTACCGTGGCTGCAATCTACTACCAAGTTCGGGATAAGACCGGCGCTGGTCATGGCCTTTTCTGCCAAGTTGATATTCACAGAATCGTAGTTAGGCTGCTTGCCGCCGCGCAAAATCACATGGCCGTCTGGGTTACCCTGAGTCACTAATAGCGCCACTTGTCCCTGCTGGTTGATACCCATAAAGGCATGGGACTCTGCCGCCGCTTTTAACGCATTAATGGCGGTGCCCAAGTTGCCGTCGGTGCCATTTTTAAAGCCCACTGGCATGGATAAGCCCGAGGCCATTTCGCGGTGGGTTTGCGACTCAGTGGTGCGCGCCCCTATGGCTGACCACGAGAATAATTCAGCCAAGTATTGCGGGCTAATCGGGTCTAAAGCTTCAGTAGCTAGTGGCAGCTCTAGCTCGGCTAACCAGCATAATAACTCGCGGGCTTGGTGCAGGCCGTGCTCAATATCGAAGCTGCCATCTAGGTGCGGATCGTTAATAAAGCCTTTCCAACCCACGGTAGTGCGCGGCTTTTCAAAATAGACGCGCATCACTATATATAAGCTATCACTATATTCATCATGCAGTTTTTTGAGGCGGGTTGCGTACTCTTTGGCGGCGTCTATGTCATGAATGGAGCAAGGGCCACACACCACTAACAAGCGGTGATCTTTGCGCTGAATAATATTAGACAGAGTTTGACGGGCACCACCGATGAAGTTGAGCGCTTTTTCTGAAACCGGTAACTTGGCTTTCAACTCTGCTGGCGTGATCATAATCTTCTCGGAGCGAATATTAATATTATTCAGTGTGTCTTTCTGCATGACGACATCCTCTAGGTAAACAAAACATTTTCATCCAATAAAAACAAATACCGTGTCTTGTTTGACATCTAGTGATTTATTTTCTACGCAACCACACTTATCTGAGCTATTTACCTTAACAAGGCAAGGCCAACTTGCAAAGCGTGAACCGCGCTAAAACCCCGTTTATTTGGCCTGTTTAGCGAAACTGGCTATAAAAACAGCGTCAACGCTACCTAGGTAGTGATGGGAGACTGTGGTGAGATGGGTGAGCACAGAAAACTAATTCTTAAATCTGGTTCTAACTCAGGTGCTAAAACAGGCGCTAATGCGTGATGAATTGCGCTCTGGCGTCAGCTCTGCGTTCATCTATAGCTGACAGTTCACGACTGAACAATGCGCTTTCACATGGCGGCCATGTCAAGGATCTGCCATCATGCCGCCCTTATTCACGGGAGCTTATCAATGCAACGACTGGTGCGTTACTTTTTTCAAGGGTTATTGATTTTACTGCCGTTTGTATTAACGGTATATCTGGTTTATCTCATTTTCACCGTACTTAACGAGACACTTTTTTCCGCCATCGGCTCTTTGCTGCGCATCTTAGTGCCAAGCTTAGCCGCAGGTTGGATTGCCGATTTAGCCGGCGGCTTGCTCACCTTAAGTGTGATCATTATCACCGGTATGTTTGCTTCGTTTTACTTTGGCCAGTTTTTTCTGTCCTTGTTCGACAAAGCCCTAAACCGGGTGCCGTTAGTGAGGTTGCTGTATAACTCGCTAACGGATTTATTTAATGCATTGATCGGCGATAACAAACGCTTAAATCAGCCGGTAGCGGTTAGTCTGATGAATGGCGAGCTGCAACTGCTGGGCTTTATTACTCGTGACGACATGGCGGAATTTGGCCTGCCCGGCAAGGTAGCCGTGTATTTACCTCAGTCTTATAACTTTGCTGGTAACTTGATTTTGGTCGATAAAGACAAAATACAGCTGCTAGACGCCCCTGCCAGTAAAGTGACCACCTTTATCGTTAGCGGCGGGATCACGGGGAAAAACTAAACAGCCCCTCATCAGATTATGTGTTGGACTGTTTGTCTTCTTTAACAGCACGCAGCGGTTTTGGCACTTCGCCACGGCCAGCAGGCCAGCCTTCGCGCTGGCGTGCGCGGTCGCCATCAACTTCCTCGGTCTGATCATGGAACAGATGAACCTGTGTCGGATAAGGCATGTCGATACCTTCTTCATCTAAGGCAATGTAGACGGCCTGCAATACCGCACCAAACGTGTGGATCTGTGACGCTCGGTCCGACTTTGTCCACCAACGCAGCCGCACTACATTGGCGAAGTCGCCAAGCGAGATGGGAATCGTTTCTGGTGGAGATTCACTGCTCACGCCCTCAACGGAAGCGCAGGCTTTTTCCATAATTCCTCGCGCTACGTCCCAATCGTCGTTACAACCAATGCCGATGTCATATTCCGAGCGGCGCGTCTCAAACGCAGTATTAACAACCACGCTGGCGGTATAAATAACTGAGTTTGGAATGACGACGCGACGTCCGTCATAGGTGGTGATCATGGTGGCGCGGGTTTCAATCTTCTCAACCGTACCCTCATGCCCGCCCGATACAATCTGATCGCCAACCTCAAACGGTTGGCGTAAAAGAATAAGAATACCGGCCAGCATGTTTTGCAATATATCTTTAAACGCAAAACCGATTGCAACAGAGCTAACCCCAAGACCGGCAAACAGATCACCCGGTGTTATTGATGGGGCGACGATGGTGACGGCCAGCATGATACCGATTACGGCAATCGCCCACCGAATAAGTGACCCACCCACGTTGCCTAAATTATTGCGCCCTCGTTTGTTCGCAACTCGACTTACCAGCTTTCCGAGGCCCAGCCCTAAGAACCAGAACAAAACCATCACGACCAGTGCCACTAGGATATTCGGTAATAATTTGAAAAAACCGTCCAGCCACCCATCTAATTTGCTGAATATCAGGCCAACATTCATATCTATTTGATCCATCGACATGTCCTTATATTTAGTCAGGCTTGGCTCACCATTGATAAGTCACAAGATATGCCCCAAAAACCCAAGGAGGCCCTTTTTCATCTTCGCATCTATACATGGTCATCTATGGCGGCGGTCACCGAGCTGGCTGCTTGGATTTTCTCCAAGGTAATGAATAAACGCAGTAACTTGCCGACTGTGGTGCAGCGTTAGAGATAGCTGACTAGTGCATATTTTTGTAGAACAGCTTAATGGTAGTAGGATCTGCGGAACGCAGTCGGACAATATAGGTAAAATTATGCCAGCCAAATACGTAATCTAGGGGAAGCTATCCGACAGTCTGGCTCATTTATTACAAGCTGATGAAGGCATTTATAGAGCGCGAGCGGTATGTCTCGGCGGACTAGTACAAGTCCAAGAGTGTGGGGGCTGAGGTGTAGCGTGTAGGATGTGATATGAAGAGTGTTGAGCTTTAACTCAACACTCTTATGGCGCTTCCTGATTACCCACAAAGCTCAGCCATGTTTCAGTGAACTCAGCACCAATGAATTTAATAGGTTACAGGGAGATGCCGGCTCTTCGGTAAAGAATATGAGGCTCAGTTTGGTATTTTGACCTTGTAGGGGCCCGTCTCTTCGGCGAAGAGGACTTCGGCCCGGTTTGGTGTTTTGGTTTAAATCTAAACCTCAGTAACAGCCAGCAGAGCTGGCCTGCCGAATAAATTGGACAGCTACAAAGAACAAACCGAAACAGGGTGCATTATGGCTGAGGTTCATACGTAATCAGGTGGCTCTTTGGGTTTTACTTTTAGCTACCCGCTTTGGCTTAGCCGTCTATCTCATCCATAAAGTCTGCTAGGCCTTCATCCAAGTCGGTGACGGTCTCTTTGCCGATTTTGGCATCTTGATACTGTAAATACAGATCTTTGGTTAAGCCGTACGGGTCGAGGGCATTATCAATAATAGGCTCACGGTCAATCAGCTCACTGCGCTCATACAAGCCATTGAGAACAAATTTTCCGGCGCGCATGCCAAAGGTCATCAAGTCGTAGGGGAAATATAAACCATCAACGAAATCGCCCGATAACTCACGCAAGGTGGTGGGCCCGTAGAGGGGGACCATTAAAAATGGCCCATTGCCCACGCCCATTTGCCCCAATACTTGGCTAAAGTCTTTGCTGCGACGCGACAAGGTCATTTTTTCTGCTACATCAAAAAAGCCCAACACACCCACAGTGCTGTTAATGCCAAAGCGCACCAGATTTGTGCCCGCCCCTTGTACATCACCGGTGATCAGGTGGTTTACAAAGCTGGCGGGCTCTTCAAGATTAAGCACCGCATTTTGCACGCTTTCCCGTATCGGCACCGCTACATAACCCGCATAAGCATGGGCTGCTGGGCGCACTAAATAGGGGTCCAACACATCGTAGTTAATCACCCAAGACAAGCGGTTAACAGGCTCGAAGGGGTCACGAGCGTCATCGGCCGTGGAGGTCGCACCATCTATCGGCTTGTAGTCATTAAAAGCATCTTTGGTGACTAACGGCTGCGTTTCCCCGTTTGAGTCTTGAGCCGCACACCCTGCCAGCAGCAGACTGGAGATGATTAGAATTTTTTGCCACATATATGATTGCCTTATCGCGGTGTGGTTATCTTATTATCGTGCAAAACCGGCCACAGGGGCCGGTTTTATCAGTAAATAGCCTGCAAAGGCTAACAATTAGAGTTCGGTGTCAATCACCACCATCAACTCTCGGTCTTTCGCCGTGCTCAGTACGCCACTGCGCCCTTCCCAAGCGCCGGTTTTATCGGTCACGTTACCGCTTGGTGCTAAACGTGCCTTGATGATCACGTTATCACGACCGTTCATATTAACATCTGGGCGCATGGCGTCCTTGTTAGACAAAGTCAGCGTGAGCGGGAACGACGGGTTCTCAATGCGCTGGGCCACTAATGGCACATCATCACCCGCTGCATCCATGGCGTACACAAATAATACCGCAGCCGGATGATACGGCGTGTTAGTGCTGGTATTCACTTCCACTTGGTAACGAGGCCCGGTAATGGGCGCCTGATCATCTTCTGCTAAACGTTCTTTGGCATAGTCGACCGAGCGTTCAATCATGGCGTAACGCGGATTATCCGGTGCCATGCGCTTTAAAATTTGCTCCCAGCGGGCGATGGCGGCAGTTAAATTATTTTGCTGCATGGCCATAAAAGCAAACACCGACCATGCTTCCAGGTTATTCGGATCTTTAGCCAATGCTTGCTTGATCATGCTCTCGGCGCGCAGTTCTTCACCGCTAATGGCTAAGGCTTCTGCATAAGGCACCATCACTTGCTCTGGATCGTCAGTTAAAGTCATGGCTTTCTCGAAGGCATCACGGGCGGTTTCACCGTCGCGCATTTCCAGCGTTAAGCGACCCAGCAGCAACCAACCCCGAAAGTCATCGCCATCGGTATACAACTTAGTGCGCAGCGCTTGGATCAAGTCCATCATATCTTGTTCGGTCACATCGCCATCTGGCTCAAGCAACACTTTCTGCGTCAGTTCACTTAAACGGCCACTGTTGTGCTGCCATTCTGATACTCGGTCATAGGCACCAAACTGGAAATAACCCAAATACCCCACCAATACTACTATCAGCACCGCCGGCAACCACAAATACATGCCGCGCTTATAGTGCTGAGGCTGTTCGACGACCACATCGTCCAGCAGGCTTTTTTGTAACTCTTGAGTGGCTAATTCACCCTCTTCCAGCAAGCCTTGCTCGCGATCGTCTTCTAACTCTTGTAAGCGCTGCTTATAAAGCTCGGTATTCAGCTGATTACGGCTGTGGCTAGACTCAGCGCGCCCACGGGTGAGCGGCAAGATAATAACCAGCGCCAAAATCAGCGTCAGCAAGGCGCTGCCAATCCAAAATAATATCATATTAATTCTCTTTGTCTTTTTTCAGCAATTCATTTAAGCGCGCTTGTTGCTCTGCACTCAGCGCGTTATCGGCCAAGTTACGTGGCTGCTTACGCGTGCGCCTAATGACAAGGAAAATGCCCAGCAAGATCACTATCACAGGACCAAACCACAAGATCATGGTTGACGCCATAAAAGGCGGCCTATAGAGAATAAAGTTGCCATAGCGGGCCACCATATAATCGATGACATCTTGCTTGCTGTTGCCTTCGTGCAACATCACATAGGTTTTGTCACGCAAGTCTTTGGCCAGCTCCGCATCCGAGTCGGCGATGTCTTGATTCTGACATTTAGGGCAACGCAGCTCGCGAGTCAGCTGATGAAACACCTTTTCTTGCTCGGGCGAGCTAAATTCATAGACATCAATCGCGGCCATGGCGGGCGTAACCCACAGGCTCATTAATACGATCAACATAGAGCATAAACGCATGGCTTTACTCCATCTGCTCAAAAATTGGCTTTACCGTCTGTTGCCAGACTCGGTCGTTTAAATCACCCACGTGGCGATAACGAATAATGCCTTTACTGTCGATAAGAAAGGTTTCCGGCGCACCGTACACGCCCAAATCCAGCCCTAACATGCCGTCGGGATCATACAAGTCGATGGCATAAGGGTTGCCGAGGTTTTTTAACCAGCGCAAAGCCTTAGACCGTTCATCCTTGTAGTTCATGCCGACAATATAAATATCTTCCTTGGCCTGTAGCTCATTTAAGAACTCATGTTCCGCCCGACACGTAGGACACCAAGTGGCCCACACGTTAAGCAGCATCGGCTTGCCGGTAAAAATAGTGCGACTGTATTCTTGAGCAGGGTTTTGCAAAGAGGTCAGTGCAAACTCCGGCACGGGCTGGTCCAGCAATACCGACTCTAATTTTCGTGGGTCGGAAAACAAGCCCTTAAACAAGAACACACAGCCCAGCAAAAAAATGATCAGCGGGATGGATAAAATTAATACCCGGCGGTTCATAGCGCCTCCTGCTCTTTTTTACCGGTAATAGTTTTACTGGCAAAAGTTTTACCGCCAATGCGATAGCGTTTGTCCACAATGGCAATGATGCCACCGATGACCATAAACAAAGTACCGAACCAAATCCAACGAATAAAGGGTTTGTAATACAGACGCACTGCCCAAGAGCCATCGTCTAACTCTTCACCCAATGCCGCATACAAGTCACGGGTAATACCGGCGCTAATGGCTGCTTCAGTCATCGGCATGCGCTGCACTAAATACAGGCGTTTTTCAGGCTTAAGCGGTGGCAGCACTTTGCCGTCTTTGCTGACCGCAATCACCCCCTTAAAGCCTTGATAGTTAGCGCCGTCTGCGTGTTTGGTGCCTTCAAAGGTGAAGGTATAACCAGAGAAAGTCACGCTATCGCCAGTGGCCATGCGCACGTCTTTTTCAATGCTATACAGCTGAGTACAGCTGATGCCAATAATGGTCACCGCCATGCCTAAGTGGCCGAGGAACATGGCCCAGTGGCTGTTGCCGAGTTTGCGAATACCGGTGCCAAAGCTGTGCCTGTGGGTGGCGCGCACCCAAGTTTCTTGCACACTGGTGATCACAATAAAGGCGCCCAAGCTCAAGCCGATAGCCGCCCACACTTTAAACTCTTCAGCAAAGTACCAAGGCAGTGCCACACCAATGGCGGCGGCCGCCACCAATGCCAACACTAATTTGCCATTGATCTCTTTCATGCTCTGGCGGCGCCAGCGAAACAGCGGTGCGGCACCCATTAACAGGGCAAAGGGAATAATCAGCCAAGCATAAATGCCGTTAAAGAAAGGTGCACCAATGGAGATACTACCAAGGCCTATTTCTTTGTGGATCAAAGGCAAGATAGTGCCCACCAGCACCACAAATAGACCGGCCATCAGCATGATGTTGTTACCCAGCAACATACTTTCGCGACTGGCTAATTCATGCTTACCGTGGCTTTTAACTTGAGCGCCTTTAATGGCGTACAGCAACAAGGAGCTGCCCACCACCAACATAAAGAAGATTAAGATAAACAAACCACGCGTAGGATCTGAGGCAAAGGCGTGTACCGATACCAAGACGCCTGAGCGCACCAAGAAAGTACCGAGTAAGCTCAGTGAGAACGCCATAATGGCCAGCAATACGGTCCACGCTTTAAAGGTGGCGCGCTTTTCAGTAACCACCAGTGAGTGGATCAAGGCGGTGGCCGCCAACCATGGCATAAAGGAAGCGTTTTCTACCGGATCCCAGAACCACCAGCCGCCCCAGCCTAGCTCGTAATACGCCCACCATGAGCCCAGTGCGATACCTGCAGTGAGAAATATCCAAGCTGCCATGGTCCACGGGCGTGACCAACGGGCCCAAGCCGCATCCAATTTACCGGTCATCAATGAGGCAATGGCGAAGGCAAACGCCACCGACAAGCCCACATAACCCATATACAACATAGGCGGATGGAAGATTAGTCCAGGGTCTTGCAGCATGGGGTTTAAGTCACGACCATCGATCGGGAAAAACGGCAAGGTACGCGCAAAGGGATTAGAGGTGACAATCACAAACAGCAAGAAGCCAACAGCTATCATGCCCATTACGCTTAACACCCGCGCCACGGCATCCAGCGGCAAGGTGCGACTAAAACGCGCCACGGCTGCCGCCCAACCCGCGAGGATCAGTACCCACAGCAGTAAGGAGCCTTCGTGGGCACCCCACACCGCAGAAATACGATATTCCAGGGGGAGTAAGCTGTTGGAGTTAGAGGCCACATAAATAACGCTAAAGTCGTGGTCGATAAAGGCCCAAGTTAAGCAGCCAAATGAAAACAGCAAAAAGCCAAACATGGCATAAGCCAAGGGGCGCGCTAGCAACATCATGCTGGCGTTACCACGAGAGGCGCCAATTAGCGGATAAATACTTAGGATTAAACTCGCGGCCAGCGCGAGTATCATACTAAATTGCCCTAATTCGGGAATAATACCTAGGGTGGAGCTCATGAACGGCTTCCTTTGATTTGCTCTGGGGAATACTCGGGTTTCACATGCTCAATTCCCTTGAGCGCCTCGGCCACTTCCGGCGGCATGTATTCTTCATCGTGCTTGGCCAGTACTTCAAAGGCGGTAATGGTGCGGGCATCTGCTAAATGCCCTTGGGCCACTATGCCCTGCCCTTCTCGAAATAAGTCCGGCAAAATGCCTTCAAACACCACGGTAATCTCTTCACCGCCCGCATCCACCAAATCAAAGCTGACTTTTAAGCTTTCTTGGTCACGGCTCACCGAGCCTGGCACGACCATGCCGCCAATGCGCAAACGCTGGCCCACTTCGGGTTTAACCTTAGTATCGCCTTTGCCTTGTACTAATTCAGTAGGGGTATAAAACAGGTCGATATTTTGCTGCAGGCCGTACAGTACTAATCCGGTCATCAGCGATAACCCCAACACCACTGAGACCAGCAGTGCCATGCGCTTCTTACGTCTAGGATTCATAACGTATTCTCCAACTTCTGAGCGGCCTTACGACGTTCTGCCCGTTGCTGCTTTTGTTTAACGCCACGCAGCAGGCTTTTTTTCGTTGCCAAGGTTGACCACACAATTGCAAGCAATATGGCCAAGGTGAAACCAAACGACAGCCACACATAAAAGCCGTAGCCGCCCATGGCCCAAAATGCTGACCAAGTATCAAATTTCATGTTCTTTCTCCGCCAACTGCAGCACCCAAGGGCGATGCGACTCGCGTCGGATTAATTCATTGCGCAGGCGCATCAAAGTCACGGCACCTAAGAAGGCACTGAAGGCTACTATCATCAGCAGTAACGGCCACAACATATCGTTGGCAATGGAAGGCCGGTCAAACTTAGTGATGCTGGCTCCTTGGTGCAAGGTATTCCACCATTCTACCGAGTAGTGAATGATGGGTAAATTAATCACCCCTACCAACGCCAAAATGCCCGCCGCGCGCCCCGCCAATACTTTATCGGAAATGGCGTTATATAAGGCAATCACGCCTAAATATAAAAATAACAAAATAAGCTCAGAGGTTAAGCGTGCATCCCACACCCACCAAGCGCCCCACATAGGTTTGCCCCAAGCGGCACCGGTAAATAAGGCAATGGCGGTAAACACCGCACCCACGGGCGCAATGGCAGCCACCGCCATATCCGAGGTTTTGATCTGCCAGACCAAGCCCACGAAGGCGGCAATGGCCATGGACGAATAAGCGCCCATCGACAAAATAGCAGCAGGCACGTGAATATAGATAATGCGAAAGGCATCACCTTGCTGATAATCCGCCGGCGCATAGGCCAAGCCCCACACCAAGCCAACGGCGAATGTCACCACACTGAGCGCGGCAAACCAAGGTAGCCATAATCCTGCGAGCCGATAAGCCTGCTCAGGTTTAGCGTAAGGATGTAACCATTTCCACATAGTGCTCACAGACCCTATTTAGTATTAGTTATTGTTCACTGACTTATGCCGTTAAGACCATTGGCGCTTGTAGACACTGTACGTTTAAACATTGTGCGTTTTAGGCGCTTGTACACGTCGGCACTTGTATATTTAGGCACTTGTACACGTCGGCACTTGTATATTTAGGCATAAGATATCGTATATTGGCCGGGCAAAACACCTTAACCCAGCCTAGTTAACGCTCACTCTCAAGGCAGAGGCGATGGCAAATGGTGCCAAGGTAATACTGCCCACTAACATGGCGGCTAAAATTGCCAATTGTCCGTCATAAGGCACTCCAAAATTTGCCGCATCTATGGCCGAAGTGGCAAAAATCAACACCGGAATATACAGCGGTAGCGTCAATAAACTCAACAATACCCCGCCCTTACCAATGCCAACTGTCAGCGCCACGCCGATGGCGCCCAGCAAGCTTAAGATCGGCGTGCCCAACAATAGCGTCCAAAATACCGCCTTAAAGGCCACCATATCTAAGCTCAGTAACACCGCCACCAAGGGCGATAACAGCAACAAGGGTAAACCGGTTAAAAACCAGTGCGCCACCACTTTAGCCAACACCAATACCGGTAAAGGACAGGGCATCAGCATTAATTGTTCCAAGGTGCCGTCTAAAAAGTCATCTCTAAATAAGCGCTCCAGCGCTAATAACGACGATAACAGCGCCGCCACCCACACAATACCCGGCGCAATACGCGCTAATTGCGCAGGCTCAGGGCCAATCCCGAGTGGGAACAAGGTGATCACGATAATAAAAAACCACAAGGGGTTTAAGATGTCCCCACGCCGGCGCAAGGCCGAGGTTAACTCTCGGCGGAGCACACCGCTAAACATGGCTCTCATGCGGGCTCCTCTTCATGGGGTGTCATCTGCAAGATACGGGCACGCTGTGCCGACAAAGACAAGTCTTGGTGGGTAGTGATCAGCACCATGCCGCCTGCGGCGGTATGATCCAACAGCAATTGCTCCAGCACCTTCACCCCTTGTTTGTCGATGGCGGTAAAAGGCTCATCTAAAATCCACAACTTAGGGCCGCCCAGCCACAATCTGGCCAAGGCTACACGGCGCTTTTGTCCCGCCGACAGCTGGCCCGCGGTTTGATCTTCCAGACCCGCTAAGCCCACTTGCGCCAAGACATCCCACAAATTAGCGTCACTTTGGCTGTGGTGCATGCGCTGAAAGAACGCTAAATTTTCCAGTGCAGTCAGCTCATGTTTAATGCCCGCTTGGTGGCCCAGATAGAGCAAGTCTTGGTGATACTCGTCTCTATATTGCTCTATGTTGTTGCCCTGCCAATAAATCTCGCCGCCATAAGGGCGCGACAAGCCCGCCAGCAACCGCAATAAGCTGGTTTTACCTACCCCATTTGGGCCTGCAACCTGCACCAGATCACCGGGCGCTAAGCTCAGCGATAGCTCGCTAAACAGCGTATGCTCCTCACGGACACAGGTTAAGCTTCTAGCTTCTAGCATAATTGACAACCATTTGTGGCAACCGTATGTGGCGAGCTTCGCCAGCAACAACATAGACCATTAAAAATGGCCGCCAGTTTAGCACAGAGCACTGATATATGCAGAAAGAAACCACGTGATAAAGCAAGAAGCGTGATACCGATAACCTTGTTAATGCATTGATCTTAATCCAGCTTTAAGGAAATGGAGCAACACATAAAACAGCGAAGCAAAGATATCGCGCAGCTAAAACCTGCAACGCAGGTTCTAGTGTACGAACCGACATTAGCTACCGCATGAAGATAACAATACGGCGGTATACGAAACATCGGAGTGGGGATGTGGCAGCGCCTACATACGCGTTTGAAGCAACGGAGGGATATTCACTTACTGCACGAATGTAGTCCCATGCTTCAGCCGCGAAATCCTGCGCAGCAGGATCTGGCGCACAAGTTCTACCCTTAGCCACGGCCTTTTCCCACGCTACGGCGTGGAAGCCACAAGCCGATCGCAGAGCGTTGACCGAACAGCACACCTCCACGCAGGAGCTTGTTCTCGCATTAGGCCGCAGGCGTAAATCTTTAAACCCGCCAGCTACGCTGGCCCCGCGAACAAGTTGCGGGCTACGAGGTACGTCTTTTGTAGGTGGCATGTTGTAGGTAAAGAGTATGAGCCACGGTTTGTTTTGGTTTTTAGATTTTAAGACCATCCAGCTACGCTGGCCCCGCAAACAAGTTGCGGGCTACAAGGTACGTCTTTTGTAGGTGGCATGTTGTAGGTAAAGAGTATGAGGCACGGCTTTACACTGTTTATATTTATCGAACGGGGCCGTTCTATTTATTTAATTAAAAATTCAAAATTAAGCATTCAACATTGCTCTCACCATTCACATTAGCCACAAAGCAAAACACCGAGCGCAGGGCTCGGTGTTGGTCTTAAGCTAGGTGCTGGGCGCTCGGCGCTATCAGCTGTTTTTAAACTATTGCCGATGTAAGGTGATCAGCAGTTCAGCTTCGGCTCGGGGCATTTCGCACTCGGCCATGATTTCATCGATATCGGCGCCCAATTGCACCATGCGCGTGGCGCGACTGTACAACTTGCCTTGCGGATCTTTGAGCGCTAATTCTTGCTGTTGTTCGCTGAGTTTATCTTGTTGGCGATACAGCTCACCCACTTTATTACCCATGCCGATGTTTGCCGCCTGCAATTCTTCTATTTGCTTGCGATAACTTTCTCGGGTGCGGGTGAGCTCGCGCATTAATCGACTCATGGCCTCCAGCTTGCGCTGACTTTGTCGCCACATAGACCAGGCCACAAACAAGGCGACAATGCCGACTACCAAGGCCAGCGCCGCCAGAATAAAAGCAGGCTCAAACCACATTACAGTTGTCCCAACTCGTCCCACTCGTCATCAGACAATAACTTGTCTAAGTCGACCAAGATCAACAGCTGATCGTCACGGTTGCACACGCCTTGAATAAACTTGGCGCTTTCGCTGGTGCCCACGTTAGGGGCGGTTTCAATTTCTGATGATTTTAAGTACACCACCTCAGCCACGCTATCGACCATAATGCCGATCACTTGCTTTTCCGCTTCGATAATAACGATCCGCGTATTATCGCTAACCTCGGTCGTGGGCAGACCAAAGCGCAAGCGAGTATCCAGTACCGTCACTACGTTGCCGCGCAAGTTAACGATGCCCAGCACATAGTTAGGGGCACCCGGCACCGGCGCTATGTCGCTGTAACGCAGCACTTCTTGTACCTGCATTACGTTAATACCATAGGTCTCATTGTCTAAACAAAAGGTGACCCACTGCAATACTTCATCATCGCTAAGACTTTCAGCTACATTACGATTCTTGTTCATAGATTACCCTTATGCCTGCTCAGACCTGTTGTCCGTCAATATTCTTACCCTGCTCCAGTAGCGCAATCAAGGCGTCTACATGCAGTAAGGCACACATTTTTTCTTTTACCATGCCCGCCAACCAAGGTCGAGCACCGGGTGTCGCCCGCCATTTTACCTGATCTCGAGTTAATAGCGCCGTGCCTTTCAACTGATGACACCCCAAACCCCATTGGCTCTCGCCCAGTGTCACTAGGTATGCGTACTCTTCTTTCTCGGTATGGCCGGGCATGGCCCAGCGCGCCGTGTCTACCGCATAAATTTGGCGATCTCGCTCGGTTTGTACCCCCGCAAACCAGTGCGGCTTACCAAACAAGCTGGTCAGCTTAGACACTTGATAAATACCACCCAAATGGGTGAGCGGCACGGCAAAGGTCATGCCCGCTACTTCAAAAAATAACACTTGAAAGCTGTGCTCTGTGTCCATATTACGCCAAGCGGCGTCTTGGGCGGCCAATGCCTGTTCGCCAGCTAATTGGGCTTCCAGTTCAAGATCAACCGCGACCTCTGGTTCAGGCGCAATGATGGCCGGCGCAGCCATTGGTTCAGCTAACGACTCAGTTAAGAGCTCAACCTTAGGCTCGGGCTGCACCTCTTCAACTAACGGTTTAGGCTCTACTGATGGCGCTGGCTCAGCTAACGGCTCTGGCAATACTTGTTGTTGCGTGAGTGGCTGCGTGAGCGTTGGCAGTTCCAGAGTGCTGGCCGCCGCCTCTTCTTCTTTAAGCTCGGCCACCTGTGCTAACAAGGCCTCTAATGCTAAGCGACGTTCAGCCTCTGTCGGTTCTGCATAGGGCAACACAGGCGCGGGGGCGGCTGTTACTTGAGGCTCAAGTGCTAAAGCCGGCTTAAGCTCAGGCTCAGGCTTAAGTTCTGGCGCAAGCGCCACCGCTGGGCTTGCTTGTTCATCCAACCTTGTGCCCTCATCCAACAGGGCACCAAAATAATCTTCCAGTACATCGGCATAAGGCTGTTTCATAAGGCCGTCTCCACCCCATCAAGCTGCCACAAATAGCGCAGTAAGCCTTGATAAGCGAACACCCCCCGACTGCCTTTTACGTAATAAGAAGGCGGCTCATGGCGCAAGCTGGCATCACGAAATTTGGTGTCCACCGGAATACAAGACGGCCATAAGTTACCCTCATAATCCTGCTGTAAGCTTTCCAAACTGTGTACCGAGGCCTTAGTTCTTTGGTCGAACATAGTCGGCACCACCGTATATTTAAAGCCCTCTTTCTTGGCTCTGTGCATCAGCTTAAAGGTGCTGACCATGCGCTCTAATCCTTTGAGCGCTAAGAATTCGGTTTGTACCGGCACTACAATGCGGTCACAGGCGGCCAACGCATTGACCATCATTACGCCCAACACCGGCGGGCAGTCGATGATCACCACATCAAAATCATCTTTTATTTCCACCAATAAGCGCTTTAACACCAGCCCCATGCCCTCGCGGGTGCTGGAAGTACGCTCTAATGTGGCCAGCGAGATAGAAGCCGGCAATAAAGTTAAACCATCAAAGCGGGTGACCAAAGCCACCTTAGAAAACAGCTCCCGCGTCGGCCTCGGCGCTTGAAACAAATCGAACAGGCTATAAGGCAGGCTGTCCATTTCGTAGTTAAAATAGGAGGTCAATGAGCCGTGCGGATCTGTGTCGATTAGCAACACCCGTTTATTGCGCTGCGCCAGCAAACCGGCCAACGCCACCACGCTTGTGGTCTTGCCAACGCCACCTTTTTGATTTGCTACTGTCCAGACAATCACTGTGTTATCCCATCTTGTGTCGCACTAGTACCAATACGAATACCACCATTGGGTAACTCATATACTCTAAGCTCTGATTTTTGTCCTGAACCTTGGCCCAAACCTTGACCAGAGTCCGGTTCAGCACTCGGCTCTGTGCCCAAAGGTCGAGATGGCAAGGCCGTGGGCGCAAGCCATGTTTGCGTAGCAATCGCAATTTCTACGCGTCTGTTGTTTGCTCGATTTGAGTTAGTAAGAGCATCATCGAGTAATTGGCTTTGTTGCGGCCGAAATTCCCCAAACGCCTCCAAGCTTAAACGCGGGGCGGCGATGCCGTGACGCTGCAACCATTCCAACACGACTCGCGCCCGCTCGGCCGAGAGCTGCCAATTAGAGGCATATAACTCATTGCTCACCGGCAGATTGTCCGCATAGCCGCGCACCCGAATAAAATGATTCACCTCAGCCAAAACGGGCAAGGCCGCGTTTAAAATGGTGTCCGCATTACCACTGAGCAGCGCACTGCCACTGGCAAACACTAAGCGACCATCAAAGCTTAAAGTCAGCCAGTCACCTTCTTGCTCTAAGGCCAACATATTTTTCTCTAGCAAAGGCCCCAGTCTTAACTCCAGCTGTGCCTTGACGCTGGCTAAGCTGATATCCTCTGCCGTTAACGGATTGCCGGTGCCTTGTGCCTCTAATTCATCGGTGTTACTGACCATGGAATTGGCCGCTTGTGCCGGTTTGGCCTCACCGCTTAAGCGCACAAAGGCTTGCTCCATACCATCGAGCAGCGGTTGTTGTAATTCGGTTTTATTGGCATGCAGCGCATACAAGACCACAAATAGCGCAAAGGCCAAGGTCATGTAATCCGCATAGGACACCAACCAGCGATCCGCCCCCGTGGCGTAATGGCCGCCCCCCGCCCGCGTAGCCAGCGAGCGACGCCTCATTGGCGCTGACCTTGATATTGCGCCAATTGGCGGCTCACGCTCAAACTACTCTCGCCGCGTGCAATGGCCAATAAACCAATGGCGGTCAGCTCCCGATAACGCAACTCTAAGCGGTACACAGAGCGCAAACGATTCGCCAACGGCAGCAATAATAAGTTGGCCAAGCCCACACCATATAAGGTGGCCACAAAAGCCACCGCTATGCCTGTGCCCAATTGGCTGGGATCATCTAAGTTCGACATGGCTTGGATCAAGCCCAACACGGCACCAATAATACCGATAGTGGGGCTATAGCCGCCCATGGCTTCATAGACTTGGGCTTCCAGCTCTTTTTGTTCTTCGATGCGACTGAGTTCGTTATCCAGTAATTGTTCTAATGCTTGGGGCTCGGTGCCGTCTACTACCCATTGCAAGCCTTGGCGAGTAAAGTCATCAATCGTCGTCAACTCCGCTTTCGACTCCAAAGCTAAAAAACCTTCTTGGCGCGCCTGATGAGACCAATGCAACAGCCGCGAAGCTTGCTCATAAAAAGGCCATGGCTTGGCATTAAACAAGCCTTTCAAGGCCAGCACCGCCGCCTTACATTGCGGCCAAGGCGTTTGCAGTAACACGGCGCCTAAGGTGCCGCCCAGCACAATCAATAACGCGGGCCCATCCAGCAGCCCCCATAAATTGCCCCCGTGCCACCATTGCGCCACCACAATAGAAATCAGCGCCAGTAACAGCCCGGAAAACGCCATGTTAGCTGCTCATCTCATTAAGAATGGCTTCACCAATCAAGGGTAACGGCAGTGACTCAGATGCCAAGCCCGCTTTGGCGACCGCTTGGGGCATGCCGTACACCACGCAGGTTTCTTCGTCTTGGGCCCAAATGCTGGCACCTTGATCTTTTAACAATCGCGCACCTTCACGACCGTCCGCCCCCATGCCGGTTAACACCACCGCCAGCACCTTGCCACCATAAATTTTGGCCGCAGAAGCAAAAGTAATATCCACGCAAGGTTTGTAATTCACCTTATCGTTGCCATCTATAATGCGCAGCCGCGCCGCACCCGGACGCCCTTCCAGCAACATTTGTTTACCACCGGGCGCTAAATACGCACAGCCCGGGCGCAATGCATCGCCATCTTCGGCTTCTTTTACTGTTATCTGACACAAGGTGTTTAAGCGTGCGGCAAAAGCGGTAGTAAAGGTGCCCGGCATATGCTGGATTAACAGGATCGGATGGGGGAAATTGGCCGGCAAGGCAGTCAGCACTTTTTGTAGTGCCACCGGTCCGCCGGTAGAAGTGCCGATAGCCAGCAACTGATAACTTTTTCCGGTGCGCCTAGGCACCGTTTTACGCTCAACCGGCGCAGCTCCACTTACAGCCGCAGGCGCAGCAGTGCTAGCAAGCGTGCTGCGAGTAAGTGTGTTGCTTACAGTACGACCACTGGTAGCAAGCGCACTGCCCATGCGGGGTCTAGCCGCTAAGCCCGCCGAAGCCAATGTCGAGCGCGCAGCTGGCGCGGTACTGGTGGTCGCTCTAGCCTCAACTCTGGGCGCGATAAAACTGCGCCGACGAGCAATGGCTTTCACTCTTTGCTGCAGCAATAACATGGCTTCTTCTTTGCTGCGTGCAATATCTTCAAAGCGTTTAGGCAAAAAATCCATGGCACCGGCGTCCAGCGCATCCAGCGTGGCTTGGGCGCCATCATGGGTGAGCGATGAAAACATCAACACCGGCGTAGGTGTCGCTTTCATAATTTCACGCACCGCACTAATGCCATCCATGACCGGCATTTCAATGTCCATGGTGATCACATCAAAGCGTCCGGCGCGGGCTTTTTCAACGGCTTCAAGACCATTAACGGCCGTGTCCACCACGGTGAGCATGGGATCTTGTTCTAAGATCTCACTGACACGGCGGCGAAAAAAACTTGAATCATCAACCACTAACACCCGAATAGCCATTCATACCTCATGCTTGTTTTTATTATTTAGACGTAGCGCCGTGCGTAAGCTTTGATAAGGCCTGCGAGATCTAAAATCAGGGCAATGCCACCGTCACTGGTAATGGTGGCCCCCGCCATGCCTGGCGTGCCGTGTAACAGTTGGTCCAGCGGCTTAATCACCACTTCTTCTTGGCCAATCAGACCGTCGACTACAAAGCCCACTTGCTGATTGCCCACCGCGACAATCACCACATGCCCGCGGTCTTGACGCGCACGTCGCTCGCCTTTTAATAGCCAGTCTTGTAAGTAAAACAAGGGGATAGCGTGATTACGCACCACTATCGTCAGCTGACCGTCCACCATGCTGGTGCGGGTTAAGTCGAGGTGAAAAATTTCATCGACGTTGGTTAGCGGCAAAGCAAAGGTTTGCTGGCCCACTAACACCATCAGTGTCGGCAAAATGGCCAAGGTCAGCGGCACTTTAATTTGTAACGTAGTGCCTTTACCCAGTGCCGAGTCGATATAAATAGAACCATTCACCGAGGTAATGCCGGTTTTTACTACGTCCATGCCTACGCCACGGCCAGAGACATCGGTGATTTCGACCTTGGTCGAAAAGCCCGGTGCAAAAATCAGGTTATAGGCTTCGTTGTCGGACATACGCGCCGCGGCATCGGTATCTAAAATACCGCGATTAATGGCGATGCTCTTTAGCTTTTCTGGATCCATGCCGGCACCGTCATCTTCGATACCCAGTAAGATATGGTCGCCTTCTTGAGACGCGGTTAAACGAATGGTCCCCATGCGCGGCTTGCCGGCCGCCTCACGCAACTCGGGCATTTCAATGCCGTGGTCGCAAGAATTTCGCACCAAGTGCACCAAAGGATCCGCCAGTGCTTCCACTAGGTTCTTATCCAAGTCCGTGTCTTCGCCAACCATTTCCAGATTAATTTCTTTTTTCATGGTGCGGGCAATATCACGTACCACTCGTGGAAAGCGGCCAAAGACTTTTTTGATCGGCTGCATGCGGGTTTTCATCACCGCACCCTGCAAATCACCAGTGACCGAGTCAAGATTGGCCACGGTTTTAGAAATATTTTCATCATCATGATTGGCTTCTAAGCTCAGCAGGCGGTTACGCACCAATACCAGCTCACCCACCATGTTCATGATGTTATCGAGAATTTTGGTGTCTACCCGCACCGTGGTATCAGCCGCTGGGCTGTGTGCGGCCGCAGCCTTGGCGGCAGGCTTTTCTTCTGGCTTAGCTGGAGCACTCACTGCAGGTGCTGGCATGCTTGGCGCGGCCACACTGGCTTGCGGCTCAGCTTGCTCCACATTTACAGCTCTTTGTGCCTCACTCTCTACCTCATTCTCTGCATCCGTCGTAAAGGTCGGACCTTTACCAGAGCCGTGCAATTGATCCAGCAGAGCTTCAAACTCATCGTCATCAATCATGCTGTCAGTCGCGGCTGAGCTAGCAGCAACAATGGCTTCGCTGTTGGCAGGTTCATTCACTTCAGTGGCCGGAATACCGCTGTGTTTACCGGCACCGTGCAACTGATCTAATAATGCTTCAAATTCATCGTCGCTAATGTCGTCCGTACCATTAAGATCAATTGCAGGCGCGGCACTCGGAGCGGGCTGAGGAGTCGGACCCAGCTCATTTAACATTTGCTGATACTGAGCTTGGTCAAGGCCGGCAATGCCCTCCGCGGGTTCAGCGGCGGCAGCTTGAGCGGCGACCACTTGTTCTGAAACTAATGGCTCTGCAACCACAGGAGCGACCACTTCATCGGCGCTGGCCGGTCGGCAATAACGCTCCAGCTCGTCGAGCAATTCAGGCTCAGCGGGTGTCAGCTCTTCACGATTTTGCAGTTCGCTAAACATCAGGTTGACCGCATCCAAGGCGCGCAAAATCACGTCCATCAGTTCAGACGTCACCTGGCGTTGACCATTGCGCAAAATGTCGAACACGTTCTCGGCTTTGTGGCAGGTATCTACAAGCGCCGTCAGCGACATAAAACCGGCGCCACCTTTAACGGTATGAAAGCCGCGAAAAATCGCATTCAGCAAGTCTTTATCGTCGGGTTGGCGCTCTAGTGTCACCAATTGCTCAGACAGTTGCTCTAGAATTTCTGATGCTTCAACCAGAAAGTCCTGAAGAATATCCTCGTCTACCTCAAAGCCCATGTTCTCTCCTTAGAATCCCAAACTGGATAGCAAATCGTCTACGCCGTCCTGATCTGAGACCACATCATCACGATGTTCTTTATTCATGATTGGACCTTCGGCAATAATGTCCGCCACCTTCGCTTTTGCAGGCTCAGGTTGAACATCTTCCATACCGGGCAAGCGACCGAATACCGTTAAAATAGCCACTAACTTGGCTTCCACTTCTTGGACCAAGTTAATCACGCGCCGGATCATCTGACCGGTTAAATCTTGATAATCTTGAGCCATCAAAATTTCGGTGAGCAATTCTTTTAACTGACCTGCGTCTTTTTCCGAGTTCACTAAGAAACCATCGAGTTCAAAACACAAATTTTTAAATTTATTGAGCTCTAACTGACGCCCCATTAAATCGCGCCAGCCCGGCATTACACTGCCAATATTATGAGTTAAGCGATCGGCAATCGGCAGGCTCGCTTCTACCGCATCCATGGTGCGGTTCGCGGCTTTATCCGTCATGTCGATAACATAACTTAAGCGCTCGCGGGCATCGGGTATTTCACTTTCTGCCAGCTCAGGCAAGCGCGGATCGTTACGGAACTCTTGTAATGAGTCATGTAATTGGCGCGTTAACTGCCCTACTTGCTCCACCAAATCTTTGGCTTGGGGCATGCACACGCTAGTGAGATAGCGATCGGCGCCGTCTTGATCGCCTCGCTCTAACATAGCGACTAAAATGCGTGCTTGTTCTAGGCTGACCGTACTTTTATTGAGTGCCATCTAGCTGCCTTTTTTATCCAATGCGCTCGAAAACCTTCTCGAGTTTCTCTTTCAGAGTGCCCGCAGTAAAAGGCTTAACCACATACCCATTTACTCCCGCTTGGGCGGCAGCAATAATTTGCTCACGCTTAGCTTCTGCCGTCACCATTAATACCGGCATGTGCTTGAGTTTCTCGTCGGCACGAATGGCTTTCAATAGATCGATGCCTTGCATGCCCGGCATATTCCAGTCGGTCACCACAAAGTCAAAGTCACTGTTTTTAAGCATGGGTAATGCAGTAAGGCCATCATCCGCTTCAAAGGTATTATTAAACCCAAGGTCGCGTAATAGGTTTTTAATAATCCGACGCATCGTAGAAAAATCATCCACGATCAGGATTTTCATATTTTTGTCCAAGCAATTTCTCCTTCTTCAGCTACTCTAAGTGCTGAACATGGCTAGGGTCTGTTGACCTTTCGCGGTTAAATTTTGTTCGAGTTAAACGCGTTTTTATTGCGGCGAGAGGTGAGTAGCTTAGTCATTCTAAGCAAGCATCTCTCAACAAAAAGAAAAACGCGTTTAACCGAACCCGAAGGGCAGCACTTGTGGAGACTTTCTACTGCGTTATCGCCTATTTATGGAGAGTCACTACATGGCATAAGCTCTGCCTTGTATAAAGCTTCCATCAATTGCTGCAAAAACCATCTCGAAAGATCAATAGACCCTAATATATTAACTATATCGACCCAGTAAACCTTAACTTAAATCGTATATTGAGTGATTAGCATATTTAAATGGTGATTTAGTCTTGATAATGGTCATTTAACAAACAAACAACGCTCAACATAAGTAATACTGCATAACAGATGTGGATTATCACCCACCTTTCATAATCAGAGATTGCCGCGTCGTTGCACTCCTCGCAATAACGGAGTGTTGTCTTTGCGAGCGTAGCGCGGCAATCCATACTCCATACTACAGCGCGCACTACATATTCAGAGATTGCCGCGTCGTTACACTCCTCGCAATGACGGAATGTTGTCGTTGCGAGCGTAGCGGGGCACCATATTAGGCACTTTTCGTTCTTATCTCGTCTTTAGCTGGATACTTAGTGCTGGGCGCTGCTTTCTAGCCTTGCCAAACTTGTAATTTGGCCCGTAAACGGTGCATGGCTTGACTATGTATTTGACTGACCCGAGACTCGCTCACCTCAAGTATTTGACCAATGTCTTTTAAATTAAGCTCTTCATCATAATACAAAGACAATACCAAAGCTTCTCGTTCAGGCAAGGTCTTAATGTGTTGCGATAAGGCTTGTTGGAAGCGCTGTTTGGCCATGTCTTCAAACGGATTGCCCACATGTTGGCTCAGCTCTACTTTGCCATCGATGCCGGTTTCAAATTCATCCATTTCTAAGATTTTGCCATTGCTGGTATCGAGCAACATGGCATTGTACACCTCCATGCTTACGCCCAGCTCGTCGGCCACTTCGCGGTCAGTGGCATTGCGCCCTTCACGGCGCTGCACGGTATTAATGGCGGCGGCCACTTCGCGACTGTTTTTATGTACCGAACGGGGCACCCAGTCGCCACGGCGAATTTCATCCAGCATGGCACCGCGAATACGAATGCCGGCAAAGGTTTCAAAGCTCGCCCCTTTACTGGCGTCAAAATTACGGGTCGCTTCCAATAAGCCCACCATGCCCGATTGGATCAAATCGTCCAACAGCACGCTATCTGGCAAACGCGCCAATAAATGGTGCGCAATGCGCCTCACTAAGCCCGCATGGCGCTCCACCAATTGGTTGCCTTGTTGTCTGGCGTACACCAGCGCTTTATTCGCTCCTGACATCTGTCTCTGCCACCGGCGGTTTTAATAGATTTTCGATGAAAAATTGCAAATGGCCTCCGGCTCGCTCGGGGGCTGGCCAACTGATGGCTTTACTGGCCAACTGCTTAATGGCCATGGCCGACGGCGAAGTAGGATATTGATTAACCACCAAAGTTTGGCGGCGCACCGCTAACCGTAAGTTGCCATCAAAGGGCACACAGGCCACCAACTCCAGTGCCGCATCCAAGAATCTGTCGGTGACGCGGGTAAGCTTGGCAAACAACTCTTGGCCTTCGCGCTGACTGCGCACCATGTTAGCGACGATCTTAAAACGAAATACCCCGTAATCCCGGGATAATATTTTGATCAAGGCATAGGCGTCGGTAATGGAGGTGGGCTCATCGCACACTATTACCATCACCTCTTGGGCGGCGCGAGAAAAGCTCAATACCATGTCCGAGATACCGGCTGCCGTATCGACTAATAAAATATCGATGGGCGTTTTCATTTCGCTAAAGGCGCGTATTAAACTCACATGCTCCAGCGGCGACAATTCAGTCATTGACTGATTGCCCGAGGTAGCCGGAATAATCATCATGCCTTGCGGGCCTTCGACTAATACCTCATCAAGGCTGCATTCGCCGCGCAATACGTGTGACAAATTACGCGTCACCCGAATACCCAGCAACACATCGACGTTGGCCAGACCTAAGTCCGCATCCAACACCATCACCTTTTTGCCCTGAGCTGCCATGGCCGAGGCCATATTCAGCGTGATATTAGTTTTGCCCACGCCACCTTTGCCGCCGGTGACTGAAATAACCTGTACTCTGCTGGTTTTTTGCATAAGCCGCAGTCCACTTGCTTGGTCTTGAAACCAATTATTCATAAAAACGGCCATCCTCTTCATCGGATTCTGAAGATTCCCAATAATAGGGTTCTTCTCGACGCTGTTCTACGTTGCCCAATGCCTGCTTGACCAACTCTTGTCCGTTGGCCAACCGCAAGTCTTCTGGCACCCGCTGCCCGTCTGTGATGTAGCTAATAGGCAAGCTATTTTGAATGCTGATATCTAACACATCGCCCAACGACAAACTCTCATCTAACTTGGTGAGAATGCAGCCCGCGAGCGGAATGCGACGAAAATGATCCACCGCCTCCTGCAATACCCGCCGCTGTGCCGTAGCGGGCAACACTAAATAGTTACGAATTTTGATCTGCTTATCACCCACTAGGGTGTCGAGTTGCTCGTTCAAGCGTAAATCGCGCTGGCCCATGCCCGCGGTGTCAATTAACACCAAGCGTCGATGGCGCAGTTGATACAAGGTTTGCGCCAATTCTTGATAAGTACGCGCCTGCTTCACTACCACGCCCATAATGCGGCCATAGGTCTGCAACTGTTCGTGGGCACCAATGCGATAGTGATCAGTGGTGATCAAAGCAATTTGGTCGGCGCCATAACGGGCGGCAAAGCGGGCCGCCAGCTTAGCAATGGTGGTGGTTTTACCCACACCAGTGGGCCCCAGCAGTGCCACGGCACCGCCTTGGCGTAAAATTTCATCTTCACCGGTTAGCAATTGCTGATTCAGCGCAGTTTCAATCTGGCTCCAAGCCTCATGGGCCGGTGCTTGCTCGTTAATGCGCATGGCTAACTGATCGGCAAAACCATCGCTAAAGCCCAGCTCATTCAATTGCTTAATCACCAAGGCGCGCACCGGTTCACGACGTTCCACTTCTTGCCACATCAACCCTGATACTTGGTGTTCGAGTAAGCGGCGAATACTGGCAATTTCTTGGCGCATGCCCTGCAGTTCTTTGTCTTTGGCAGATTCTTTGCGCTTGTATTCGCGACTGTCGTGCAACTGCGGCTGAGCAGAAGAGAGGGGCTGACTCAAGGTTGGCTCGCGGCGGCCTTCAGCTCGTTCTGCACCTCGGCCCTCACGTCGACCATAACCGGCGGCTTGACTGTCTAGCGCGCGGCGATCGGCTAGCGGATTATCTAATGGCTCACGCCCAGCGCCACGTGTAGTCTCGCGCTCCGCATAACGCCTTTCATCACGCCCGGCTCGCAGGCCCGCCGTGAGTACAGATTCGGTGGCCAATCGCGGATCATTCCAGTCCACTTGCTCGGCTAAGGTTTGTGGTGACGGCACTTGGCGGCCGCGCATTAACAACGACTGCAAGGTTTCCGCTTGTTGCTGATCGTTCAAAGGGGGCACAAATTGACGCGCATGTGACGATATTTTGACATTGTCGTCATGCAAAGGTCGTTGCAGTGGCGTAACAGGAACTTCGTCGTCGTCCACCGCCGCCACTATCTCAATGCCGCCGGAGACTTTTTTATTGGACATGATCACCGCATCATTGCCCAGTACCTCTTTTACTTCGGCCAAGGCAGAGCGCATATCTTTTGCAAAAAAACGTTTTATTTTCATTTAGCTTTCACCCTGTAACTGGCCACCGCGTCACTGTCCACTCTGCTCTTGTTGGCTTTCTACTGTTGCTGGCCACCCACCGACGCCACAATGCGGATTTGCCGGTCATCAGGTACTTCCTGATACGAGAGCACCCGCAAACTGGGAATGGTGTGTTTAACAAAGCGCGCCAAGGTGGTGCGCAACATGCCCGAGGTCAGTAATATGGCTGGCTGCCCTTCCATCTCTTGATTTGCTGCGGCCTGTGCCAAAGATTGTTGCATGCGCTCGGCTAAACCTGGCTCTATGCCGCTGCCCTGAGCGCCGCCTGCTTGTAATGAGTTCTGCAAGATTTGTTCCAACTCCGGCGCCAAGGTGATCACCGGCAATTCCCGCTCGATGCCCGCTATCTCTTGCACCATAAAACGGCGCAGCGCAATACGACAGGCCGCCGTTAAAACTTCCGGATCCTGACTCTTGGTCGAGTACTCGGTTAAGGTCTGTAAAATGGTGCGCATATCACGAATGGTCACCCCTTCATGAAGCAAGCTTTGCAACACTTTAGTCACCAAGCCTAAGCTCATCACATTGGGCACTAAGCCTTCCACCAGCTTAGGTTGATTGCGCCCCACTTGATCAATCAAATTTTGTACTTCTTCATGGCCCAGCAATACCGAGGCATGGTTAGTCAGCAACTGACTTAAGTGGGTGGCCACCACAGTTGCCGCATCCACCACCGTATAGCCCAAGCTTTGCGCTTGCTCTATTTGGTCTTTAGCAATCCAAGTGGCTTCTAAGTCAAAGGCCGGATCTCGGGTGTCTATGCCTTGCACCGGACCAAACACTTGGCCCGGGTTAATGGCCAGCTCTCGTTCAGGATAAATCTCCGCCGAGCCTGAGCTGACACCCATCATGGTAATTTGATATTGGTTGGGGCCAAGCTCTAGATTGTCGCGAATATGCACGGCAGGGATTAAAAAGCCCAACTCTTGAGAGAGCTTCTTACGCACGCCTTTAATGCGGCTCAACAATTCGCCCCCTTGGGCTTGATCCACCAGGCTGATTAACCGATAACCCACCTCTAAACCAATGGTGTCCACTTGGGCCACATCGTCCCAGCCCAGCTCTTTGACGTCTGTGCTGGGTGCGGGGGGCGCGAGCTCTTGTTCAACTAACTCTTGGGCCACACGGGTATTGCGCTTAGTGGTCCACCAAGCGGCAAAGGCCGATAAACCGCCTAACAGCAGAAACGCAAAATGCGGCATGCCGGGCACTAGCCCCATAATGATCAAGATGCCCGCGGCAATCGACAATGCCTTGGGTTTATCAAACAGCTGGCCCAACATGGCTTCACCCATGTCTTCGCTGTTATTTTGGCGGGTAACGATAATGGCGGCGGCAATAGAGAGCATTAAAGAGGGGATTTGCGCCACTAAACCATCACCGATAGTGAGCAAGGTATAAATTTTTGCCGCTTCACTAAACGACAGCCCATGCTGGGCCATGCCGATAATAAAGCCGCCAATAATATTGATAAACAAGATCATAATGCCGGCAATGGCATCACCTTTTACGAACTTAGAGGCACCGTCCATGGAGCCGTAAAAGTCCGCTTCTTGGGTGACTTCAGCGCGGCGACTTCTGGCTTCATCTTGGTTAATTAAGCCGGCGTTTAAGTCTGCATCTATCGCCATTTGTTTACCGGGCATGGCGTCCAGCGTAAAGCGCGCGCTCACTTCGGCAATACGGCCCGCACCCTTGGTTACCACCGCAAAGTTGATGATCATCAAAATCAAAAACACGATTAAACCAACCGCATAGTTGCCGCCGATCACCACATTACCAAAGGCTTCAATAACGTTACCCGCCGCCCCCTCGCCCATGTGCCCTTCTAGCAGCACCACTCGGGTTGAGGCCACGTTGAGCGCCAGCCGCAGCAAGGTTGCCACCAATAACACAGTCGGGAAAGCGGCAAAGTCCAGCGGACGTTTGCTATATACCGCCACCAATAAGATGACCAAGGCGAGAGAAATATTAAAGGAGAACAGCACATCGAGCAGCAGCGCAGGTATGGGTAACACCACCATGCCCAGTGCGGCCAACACCAATAATGGCGTACCTATGCCCTTGCTAAACCAAGTAGACCAAGGCCCGAGCTGTTGAACTTTGTCCTTAAATGCCATTACCACTAACTTGTCACTAAAGAGAGATAGCTATAAACATGCAAGAATTGAGCCAAACAAAAAAACGCCGTACGCGTAGCCGGCCGTCTCTTTGGTAAAGAGGACTTCGCCGGGCCAGCGCAGCTGGCGGTTTTTAAAGCTAACATAAAACCGCGGCGAATAAATTGCCGCCTACAAAGCCTTTAGCCGGGCCTGCGCAGCTGGATGGTTTAAGACAAGATCCTGATGGGCATCAGGATGACGGCAAAAAAGGCGCTTACCGCTGCCTTTACAAAGGCCTGTCCGCTTTATATTCGTCGGGGATCGGCAGGTCGTCTTTTAGGGCGGTGGGTTTACGGCCTTGGCCTTTGCGCCAGTTATTTAACTGAAACACGTAAGCTAATACTTGGGCGACCGCCACAAACAGGCCATCAGGAATTTCGCCATCCACCTTAGTGGAGAAATAAATGGCCCGTGTCAGCGCTGGCGACGAAATCACCGGTATTTCGTATTCACGGGCAATTTCGCGAATTTTTAATGCCACTTCATCAAGCCCTTTAGCCACCACTTTAGGAGCCGCACCTGGGGTAAATTTATCGTAGCGCAGAGCCACTGAGAAATGGGTCGGATTCACCACTACTACGTCTGCATCGGGCACATCGGCCATCATGCGTCGGTTGGCCATTTCTTGCTGCATACGTCGGATACGCCCTTTTACTTCTGGCTTACCTTCACTGTTTTTATATTCGTCTTTGATTTCTTGCAGCGTCATCTTCAATTGGCGCGTGTGGTTCCAAATTTGAAACGGCACGTCTATGGCCACAATTGGCAACAGCGCTAAACACAGTACTAGTCCCATGTTTAACACCAGATCCGTGGCCTCCACCATGGCGGCGGGTAAGCTTTCATTGCTGAGGCGTAAAATATTATCGAATTGCCCCCACAATACCGAAACGGCGAGCGTGGCGATAAACACTACCTTGGCAATTGATTTGAGCAGTTCCACCATAGCTTGCACACCAAACATGCGCTTTAAGCCTTTAGCTGGGCTCATTTTATTAAGCTTGGGCATCATGGCTTGGGTGCTAAAGTTAATGCCGCCCAGCAAGCTGTTGCCCACTAGCGCCGCCACCAACACAATGGCGAACAGCCCGAGCAAGGGCCACGTTAGGGCCAATATGGAGTCCCGAAAGGCCGGCATCATAGAGTCAGGATCGAACAACACCGCCCGTTCTACAGAAAAGTTAGCTTTAAAAACTTTAAACAGCGCCACGGTCAGCGCATCACCCACCATGATTAAGCCAAAAGCACCGCTCAATAATACCGCCGCCGTGCCTAGCTCTTTAGAGCGGGGAATTTGACCTTTTTCTCGGGCTTGGCGCAGCCGTTGCTCCGTAGGGAGTTCCGTTTTTTCCTGACCATCGGACTCTGCCATTTAGCCTCCTTCGCAGGTAAGCAGCAAGGTATCGCAGATCACCAATTGGATGCGCTGCCACTGGTTTTCAAAGTGGCCCAAGAAGCCACCTAGCGTCAGCCATAAAATAAATAAGCCACACACCATGCTCACCGCAAAACCAATACTAAAAATATTCAGCTGGGGTGCGGCACGGGTCATAATGCCAAAAGTGAAGTTAATCAAAAGCATAGCCACGATTGCTGACAACGACATGGCCACCGCAGCATAAAACAGCATCGTCAGCAGCCCAGCCAATTGCTGCCAACTGGCCACGCTAATACCACTCATAGACACGGGCAACGTTTCAAAGCTCATCACTATGGCTTCAATCATCACCAAATGGCCATTGAGCGCTAAAAACAGCAAGGTGCCCAACATCAAATACAGCTGACCGACTACCGGCGTAGACTGGCCGTTAAGTGGATCTACCATGGAGGCAAAACCCAAACTGGTTTGCATGGCAATCACTTGGCCGCCGGTCACGAAAGATTGCACTAAAAACTGCGAGAGTAAGCCAATTGCCGCGCCAATCAGCACCTGCTGGGCGGTGATCAAAAAGCCACCAATAGAGAACAGCGCCACATCCGGCATCACCGGCAATACAGGAGCGACCGCTATGGTAATGGCCACCGCCAGCAACAGGCGGTTAAACATAGGCGTGAGGTTGGCACCAAACATCACCATGGTCATCATCATGCCGGCGATCCGGCACAGCGGCCATAAGTAGCTAGCCAGCCACAGCAATATTTGATCAGTGGAAAAATTCACGCGGTTCCTTTAACTATGGTGAAGCGTAATGACGACGTTCAAGCAGACGAAAGACACAACATTCAAAGACTCTCTGCAACGGAATCCACTGAACCCACGGAAAAATAGAGATCAAATCTGAAAGATATTTAATTAGTAATAGCTTAACCAAATCATCGATTAGGATTGGTATTGGTCTTACCAAGAAAATCTCTTGGCTCTTTTCGAGCTTGTATCAGCTTGATTTTTCCGCGTTCTTCCGTGGGTTCCGTTGCAAAAAAATATTGGGTTTTGAAGCTGAACGTTTAAACCGTTCCGCCTGGGTTGCAATGCGAGAACAAGTGTTCGCCTACTAAACCAAAACAAGATCCTAACGTGCAGCAGGATGACGGCATAAACAAAAACACCGCTCTTCTTGGCCGTCTTACCGGACTCGCTCCGGTATCTCGCTCTTGGCACTAAAGCCAAACAAGATCCTGACCTGCGTCAGGATGACGGCATAAGCAAAAACGCCGCCGCCATTTTTTAAGGTTTAGGTGTTATCTCGTCCGCTTTACTCTTCACCCCCTCACCTCCTTATGCTTCACCCTTCACGCCTTTCGACTAACCTATCACCTGCGGTATTTGTTCGATTATCTCGTAGAAGAAGTCCATTAACATGCCAAAGCCCCAGTGGGCACCTACGGCCAGCCCGCCTAGGGTGACCAATAAGCGCGGTAAGAAGCTTAAGGTTTGTTCGTTAATAGAAGTGGCGGCCTGAAATACCGCCACCGTTAAACCGATGGCCAGGCTGGGTAAGATCACCGCCGACACCAATACCGTTACTAGCCACAGGGCGCTGCGAAAGATATCGACGAATACTTCTGGGCTCATTTATCCGGCTCCTAAGCCAAAGCTGTTGGCCAGTGTCCCCATAATTAGGCTCCAGCCATCCACCAGCACAAATAGCATCAGTTTAAAGGGCAATGAAATAATCATCGGTGACAGCATCATCATACCCATGGCCATCAAAATACTGGCCACTACTAAATCGATCACCAAGAAAGGCAAAAACAGCATAAAACCAATCTGAAAGGCAGTTTTTAGCTCACTGGTTACAAAAGCAGGGATGATAACGCGCAGCGGCACTTCTGCTTCGTTATCTACTTGAATATTGGCGATATTAAGGAAGGTTTCCAAATCCTTAACCCGCGTTTGCGACAACATGAAATCGCGGATCGGTAACTCAGCAAACGACAACGCCTCTTTCGAGGTGATCTCTTCTGCTAAGTAAGGCTGCAAGGCCGTTTCGTTCACCTTATCTAACACCGGCGACATAATAAAAAATGACAAAAATAAACTAATACCAATCAACACTTGGTTATTAGGACTTTGTTGTAAGCCCATTGCCTGACGTAAAATTGACAGTACGATAATGATCCGCGTGAAAGACGTCATCATAATGACGATCGCCGGCAAGAACGACAGCGCCGTCATCAGTGCTAACACTTGCAAGGTCAGACTGTATTCTTGGCTACCATCCGCATTGGTAGTCACGGTTACCGCCGACATGCCTTGCTGAGCCATAGCAGGGGTGGCCAATAACATAAGTAGCATTATCAGCAGTAAGACTGGCCAGCTCCGTTTAAGGCGAGTAACCCCGCCACTCAAACCAGACGCTAACCCAAGGTTCATCGTGCTGCTCATTGCCCTTCCTTGGTGAGCGGCTCAGGATTACGTTTCGTCAAGAAACTTTTCGCCTGTTCAACTGCCAACGGCTGTTCTAATTTGCCCAAGTGAGAGATCTGTTGCGCAGTAACGCCCAGCAACCATTGCTCTTCGCCCACTTGCACTACTATCGCCCGCTCCCGCTGGCCGAGTGCCAATGAAGCCACTATTTTCATCTGGCGACTGCCGCCCAATAATGCCGCACCGCGCAAACGGCGCAAGATCCAGCCCAGCACTAAGATAACGCCAATCACTAACAAGGAAGATAAGGCCCATGAGTCCCACTTAATTTCTGGCCCTTCCGCCAGCACTGCAGTAGGCAGCAGTAATAAGATAAGAAATACGCGCATTATTTAAGCTTTTTAATACGTTCGGTTTGGCTGATCACATCGGTCAGTCGAATACCAAACTTGTCGTTCACCACCACCACTTCGCCGTGAGCGATCAATGTGCCGTTAACCATCACATCCAGCGGCTCACCCGCTAAACGGTCCAGCTCAACTACCGAGCCTTGGTTAAGCTGCAACAGATTACGAATGCTGATCTGAGTGCGGCCTACTTCCATCGAAATGGTCACCGGAATATCTAAGATGGCGTCCAGTTTGCGTCTTTCGTCGCCAGACAACGGCGTATTATTATCCTGATGAAAGTCATCCAGCTCTACGGGCTTGACCGAGTGTGCATCATCTTGTTTCGGCTGGCTTTCTTTAACGCTCTGCTCGGCCATGGCTTCGCCCCAAACGTCATCTATCTCGTTTTGTTCATCACTCATGATGCATCCTCGATCGTTCTTTCTAATTCTGCTAATTCGGCTTCACCGTCAATGCGAATACCGCGGCGCGTTACCTGATTGAGTTCGTTTTTAATGGTGTCTGGCTTCTTGATCTTTTCACTAATTCTCACCGCCATTTTATCGTGCGAGCGCCCTAATTGGCCACGAAATGTCGGCAAGCCTTCTACGGACACTAACAAATGCTCGGGCATATCGATGGGAATAATATCGCCAGTTTGAAGCTCCATAATATTGCCAAGGCTCAGCTCTTTTTCTAACAGCCGCACCGACATATCCACTTTCACATCGAGAATTTCATCGCGCAGCGCCTTGCTCCAACGCAGGTCATTTTCGCCTTTATCACTTTGCACCCCCGCATCCAGCAGCTCACGAATGGGCTCCAACATGCCGTAGGGTAAGGTGACGTGAAAATCACCGCCGCCGCCGTCCAGCTCAATATGAAACGAGCTCACCACTACTACTTCGGTGGGGCTAACGATATTGGCCATGGTGGGGTTCACTTCTGAGTCTAAATACTCAAACTCCACATCCATGACCGGTGCCCAAGCTTCTTTATAATCTTCAAACACTAATTTGAGCAGCAATTGAATCACGCGCCGCTCGGTGGGCGTAAATTCACGGCCTTCAATTTTGGCATGACGACCGTCGCCACCAAAAAAGTTGTCCACCAAAATAAACACCAAACGCGCTTCCATGGTCACCAGACCTATGCCTTTTAACGGCCGAAAGCGCACCATATTTAAACTGGTGGGCAAAAATAGTGAATGCACGTACTCGCCAAACTTAATCATTTGCACGCCATTTACCGACACTTCGGCGGCGCGGCGCATCATATTAAATAAACTAATGCGCATATGGCGGGCGAAACGTTCATTAACCATCTCAAGAGTCGGCATGCGCCCACGCACGATGCGATCTTGAGAGGAAAAGTCAAACATGGAGATGCCGCCAACATTGCTGGTCGGATCATCTTCTACATCATCTACCCCGTGTAACAGGGCATCAATTTCATCCTGAGATAATAGATCGCTCACGATTCACCTATTGCATTACGATATTGGTAAACAACACTTTTTCAACCAAAGGACTACCCACTTGGTCGGTAAGCACTGCATTCAGTTCATCTAATGCTTCTTGCTTTACGGTAATTTTTCCTTCCGCCGTTAAATAGTTATCGGCTGTTTGCCCACTAAATACGGTTAATAAGGTGCTTTCTAATAACGGAAGATGACGCTGAGCCAACACTTGGCCTTGAGCGCCGCGCACCATTAGTTGCACTTCTATCTGCACTAAACGCTCACGCCGCCCCGCCACTACAGCGAAAATAAAAGGTTGAGACATCCCCACATACAGCGTTGTATTATCCACTTCAGGTTCAATGGCCACTGGCTCACTTGAGAATTTTAAAAAGCCTACTGCGGCGACAACCACTGTTACGATGATCAGCGCCAGTATGATTAAAATAAGTTTACGTTTGTACCATGCCATTTTAGGCATAGTGAGATTGTCGGCCATGATTACCTTATGTACCTTATTTATCGAGCCCTAGTGTACTCGTTTCACTTAAGCAAAAAAGTCTATTCTGACGTCATCCGCACCATAAAGTGCGGGGGTGCGCTTATCTACGACCTGCTGTTGTAGCTCGTCACCGGCGGCGGAATAACTGCGCCACTCACTTTCTTGTCCTGCTGGGTGGCTATCTTGCTGATCTGCCTGCTGCTGTGCAGATTGGCCATGTTCACTTTGACCAAAACCTTGTTGAGACAAAAAGTTGGCATTCGCTTGCGCTGTTTGCTGTTGACCCGATTGCTGGCCTTGCCCTTGCTGGCCCGTATGTTGTTGCCCTTGGTGTAAGTTCATACCTTGCTGCTGCAGCATTTCTCTTAAACGCGGCATGGCTTGCTCAAGTAATTCTCGCGCTTGCGGGTGACTAGCCACAAACTGTACCTGTACTTCGCCCTGCTCCATGCGAATTTGAATACGCATGGCGCCAAACTCAGACGGATTCAGCTTAATGTCTGCTTCTTGTAAGTTTTGGCTGACCACCACTTGCGCTTGCTGCGCCAGCTGCTTGGCATTTTGCTCGGCAGAGCCATGTAACGTTAGCGCTTTATCTAATGTAGCGGCGCGCTCTGGTAAGGTGCTAAGCACTGGGTTGTCACGATTAAACAATAAAACACCGGCCTCTTCGGCCTCAACCGTTGAATTGGCTTGGGCATCTCCAGCACTTGTTTGAGCCCAACGACGCCCATGCTCAATTTGTGCCATCCATTCAGATGACTCCATATCCGTTAGCGGTTTCATCTCTGAGGTAACCGCTCGGTTTTTGGGCTCAATTTCAGAGTCAGGATCAGATAATGGGATGTTCGCCGACTCAACCAACCGCTGGGCGGCGCTAGACTGCTCGGCATTAATACTTATATTCATGGTCTGATGAGACTGAGCAAGCGGTGCAGTGGACATTTTATTTAGCTTAGCGAGCGACTCAGACAACAGCATCAACTCATTGTCGTTCTTAGATACCCGCTCCATCTCCGGCGGCAAAGCTCTGCCGCCTTGCCGCTGTGATCCATTAACAGCATCACTCTCTAGTTCGGCTGCTGCATCAGGGTCTGTCACCGGAGGAGAAATAGGCGCTGCTTGAGCCCGCTCAGCCTTAGATGCCAATGCTACGTTTGACGGATATTTTATTTCAGAACCAAGATCCGACGGCACTTGCGTATTCGCTGCTGCATAGAGCAAGTCTTCACTCTGCTCATCCTGCTCTCGCGGCTTGTCATACTCATCGGTATTTGGCTTAGCAGTTACATTTTCTGCCGACTGTGTGTCTGACTCTTGGGTAAATACTTCAGCAAATAACTCTGCGCCATGTTCAGCAGCAGTATCCGTCTTCCCGCCACCACTACTTTGGCGTGCATTAACGCTTACAGACATTATGTTCATAGTCATGATGAAGTGTTCCCCATAAATCTGCGGCTAAATCACCAGCCTAAAATGCTCCACCTCGGCGCCATAGCCTAGCAACCCAAGATTAATACCAGATCGATGCAAGAAGCGAACCAAGATGTAAAGGCAGCGCTACGCTGCAACAATGTTGAATGCTTAGTTTTTAATGTTGAATGAAAACAGGAGCGATTTTTTGGTTTTTGTAGAGGCCGATTTTGCGCAGCAACACTTAAACATACAAGGTGGCCGCCTCTTCGGTGAAAAGAACTTCGCCACGGTTTGCTCTGTGTCTTTTGTAGTGTGCCAATTTATTCGGCACGGTTTGGTTCTTGATGTGAGCTTTAAACTATCCAGCTACGCTGGCCCGCCGAAACTCTCTATCTACAAACAAGGGGCGGCTACAGGACACCCGTCTTTTGTAGGGCCCAATTTATTCGGGCCGGTTTATTTTGTGCCTTTTGTGGCATCTCGTAGGCAAAGAGTATGAGGCACGGTTTAGGTTTGGATCTAAAACCATCCAGCTACGCTAGGGCGCTGGCTGTTAGCGTTTTTTTTGATTGTAAAATCGGTAAATAGCGAGGTTATCGAGCATCTTCTGCTCTTGACGGTTACTTTCAATTTGTTTGCGCTCGGCTTCCCGCTCCAGCAGGGTTTCAATGGCTTGCTTGCGCGCGCGTACCGCCATCCAGGCGGTGCGGCTTTTTTCCATCTGCTCACGGGCATTTTTAAGCCCATCTTGCTGCTGCTCTTGAGCGACTTCTAGCTTATTAATAAACCCCTGAAAGTGACTAAATTGATTAGCGCTTAAGCCTTCGCGCCCACGATTTTGAAACTCTTCACTGTAATTGCGCTGATATTCACTCAAGGTCTGTTGCTGTTGTGCCAGTTGTTGTAATTGCAACTGCGCCGCACCTAACTCAGCCGATGCTTTACGCTCTTGAATATCCAGCTGATTTAATAACAAATGTAATGCTCTGCTCATGGCTTAGGGTCTCGCCCAACTGAGTGAAATGTAGAGAGTGAAGCGGAAACATAACACCAAACCTAAATCCCTTTTTGCCACGGAATACACGGAAGAACACGGAAGAACACGGAAAAAGAGTGATCAGATCTGAATAAAATCTGTTAAGGGTGAAGCGTGAAGAGGACAACCTAATTACCATCCTCTAACGTCTTTGCTGGCTCTTACCAATACCTGATTACGTATGAACTTCAACCATAATGCACCCTGTTTTGGTCTGTTCTTTGTAGCTGCCGGTAAAGCCACAGTGTTGAATGTTGGATGAAAAGCTTAACTCAACACTCAAACCCAACACTCGCCCGTAAGTTCCGCCTGCGGCGTAATGCGAGAGCAAGCGTTCGCCTACAAAGCCACAGGTCTCTTGTAGCCCGCAACTTGTTCGCGGGTCCTGCGAAGCAGGATGGTTTTCAGGTTTACACCTACAAAGCCACAGTGCTGAGTTGTGAGTATTGAATGCTGAGTGAAAGCACTTAACTCAACACTTATAACTAAAAACACAACACTCGCCCGTGAGTTCCGCCTTTACCCTCCCTCTCTATTAGTTAGCTCGCATTAGCGGTTTGCTTATAACTTCAAGCTCAGCTAAACAGGCGGGCATGGTAATGGCATCTGTCATGCTTTGGGTTAAAAAGTGCTCTAAGCGCGGGCGGATCTGAATGGCCATATCAATGCGCGGATCGGCGCCCGACTGATAAGCGCCCAAGTTAATCAAGTCGTGATTTTGCTGATACAGCGCATAGGCTTGCTTTACCGCTCGCGCTTGCTGTTGATGCTCTTGGGTGGTGACTGCCGTCATCACGCGGCTGATGGATTTCTCAATGTCGATAGCCGGATAATGACCGCTGTCCGCCAATTGACGAGACAAAACAATGTGGCCATCTAAGATGGCCCGCGAGGCATCAGCAATCGGATCTTGTAAGTCATCGCCTTCGGTTAATACCGTAAAAAAGGCGGTAATGCTGCCCTGCCCTTCGGCGCCGTTACCGGCGCGCTCTACCAGTGCCGGCAGGCGGGCAAACACCGATGGCGGATACCCCTTACTGGCAGGCGGCTCACCCACGGCCAGCGCGATTTCACGCTGGGCTTGGGCGTAACGGGTTAAGGAGTCCATCAGCAGCAGTACGTTTAAATTTTGGTCACGAAAATATTCAGCCAAAGTCAGCGCCGTTTCACAGCCCTTAAGACGCATTAAGGGCGACGAATCCGCAGGTGCCGCTACCACCACTGAGCGTGCACGCCCTTCATCCCCTAATATTTCATCGATAAATTCTTTTACTTCTCGGCCCCGCTCGCCAATTAAACCCACTACTACTACGTCGGCTTTAGCACCGCGGGTCATCATGCCCATGAGCACACTTTTACCCACGCCAGAGCCCGCAAATAAGCCCATACGCTGGCCTTGGCCGACGGTGATCAGTGCGTTAATGGCGCGCACACCCACGTCCATCACCTCACGAATGGGTTTGCGGGCCATGGGGTTTAACCGTGGAGCAGTAAAATCAGCAGTTTTGCTGGTCACAATTGGGCCTAAGCCGTCTAACGGTTGGCCGATTCCGTCTATCACTCGGCCCAGTAATTCCATGCCCACCGGCACCCCTTCGCCTTGGCCCACAGGAGTCACGCGCGCGCCGGGGATCACGCCTTTTAGCGACTCGCTGGGCATTAAAAACAGCTTATCGTCAGAAAAGCCCACCACTTCGGCGTCCATGTCGCCAAACAACGTTTGAATTTTACACAGACTGCCCACGGCGGCGGTACAACCTACGGCTTCCAACGTTAAGCCCACCACCCGGGTAAGTTTGCCACTGGCGGCCATGGCGGGTACTAAGCCTTTGGTTTGGTAGGCATGCAATCGATGAAGAAGTGATGTTCTACTCTGCGGCATGAAAACGTGACCAATTAGCTTTAAGAAAATTTGCCATCAGTTCATCAATGCGCAGTGCCAAACTCACATTTAGCTCTGACATTGCAGTTTTTACTCGTAGATCACCCCGAGCTTGGGCAGGTTCACTGATCAACTGCCAATGGCGCTGTTCACGGCTTTGTTGATCAAAATGCTGTTCAATAACAGCCAAATCTTCTGGGTGTAAATACAAGGTGATTTTGGTGCTATCACCGTGATTATCGGCACCGGGCAAGGCAGACATAGCCTCTTGCACCGTCGCCAATAACAGTTGCGGAGACGTGGTAGCTTCTATTTTCAATAAATTGCGCGCCAACTCTTGAGCCAGCGTCACCACACTTTGCTCCACCACTTTATCAATCTGCGCCAACGGCGCTTGTAGCTGACCGATGAGTTGCTGCCACTGCTGCACTTGAGCTGCAACTTGTTCGCGGCCCTCATTCAAGCCTTGCTCTAGCCCTTGTTGCAAACCCGTATCATGGCCTTGCTGCATGCCAGTTAAGCGGCCTTCTTCATGGCCAGCGGTCATGCCCTCTTGCTTGCCCTGCTCAAAACCTTCTTCATAGGCGGCTTGGCGAATAGCCTCTAAAGTTTCAGCGGTTAACGGCTCAGGCTTAAGGTCATATTCAGGTTCAACCTCCTCCACAATGGCCCGACGCTTAATATTCAGAGCTTGCGTGGGCTCAGGCTGAGATTGTTTAACCTTAGGCTCCGATAAGTCAGGCCAAGGCCAGCTGTCTGAATCTGGCCCTGCTGCTAGCTCTGCATCTAACTCGCTGCCAAATTCTCTGCTTAATTCAGAGTTGCGCCCAGCAGGGATGCGCCCAGGTTTTGCGCCGTAAGGATGCCGACTCATACAAAGTCGTCTCCGCCGCCTTTAGACAGCATCAGCTCGCCACTGTCGGCCAAGCGTCGTGCTGCTGCCAAAATGTCTTTCTGCGCTAATTCCACATCACTGACCCGTACCGGCCCCATCGCTTCTAAGTCGTCTTGCAGTAATTCTGCCGCCCGCTTAGACATATTACGTAAAAATTTCTCTTTCAGCTGATCATCCGCGCCTTTTAGCGCGCGCTGTAGCAACTCACCGTTCACTTCACGCAGCAGCATTTGCACGCCGCGATCGTCTACGTCAATTAAATTCTCAAAGACAAACATCAAATCCTGGATCTTCATGCTCATTTCTTCGTCTTCGTCACGAATGGCATCCATTAAGGTGCCTTCAACCGAAGTATCCAGATAGTTCATAATGCTCGCTGCGGCCTTCAAGCCGCCCATTTTCGCCGCCTTGGCACCACTTTGGCCGGCAAACTGTTTTTCCATAATGTCGTTTAGCTCTTGCAGTGCCGCGGGCTGCACTTCTTCAAGCTCAGCAATACGCATCACTAAATCTAGGCGCACCGGCTCAGCAAACAGCTGCAAAATTTCCGCCGCTTGCTCAGGGTCTAAATATGACAATACTATGGTTTGAATTTGCGGATGCTCGTTCAAAATAATACCCGCCACTTGGCGGGCATCCATCCATTTCAGCGAGTCTAGGCCGCGCGAGCCCGCACCGGCCGAGATTTGATCTACCAAGCGCCCAGCTTTATCTTCACCCAGCGCTGCCACTAATGCATTACGCACAAAGTCTTGGCTGCCGACACCAATTTTGGTGAAACGCTGAATATCTTCAATAAATAATCGGTGTACTGCGCCAACCCTGTCTGGCCCAAAATCTCCTACTGCCGCCATTTTCATACCAAGGCGCTGCACTTGCTTAGGATCTAAGTGGCGAAAAATCTGTGCCGCGTCTTCTTCGCGCAAGCTCAGCATCAGCAAAGCCGCTTTTTCAGTGCCGGTCATTTTCTCGAGCACCTTGCGCTGATCTTCCGTCACCATTAGCTGTTCGGTATTACTCATCGGCTTTCACCCAATCTCGTATCACTTGCGCCGCTAAATCTGGTTCATTTGACACCAACGACCTGATAGCTAACAGCACGTCTTCATCTTTATTCAAATCGGGCAACTGCAACCGCCCTTCGCGAATACCAAACATGCCTTCGTCTTTTTCTGCCTGCTGAGCGAGCAAAGTAAGGTCGTCACTGCCTAACAGTGCATTTTGACTATCTAAATCCACTTGATCGGGCAGCTCTTCGCCCCCCAACAAACGGCGTAACATGGGCCGTACTAACATCAGCAGTAACACCACCAGCACAATTACCGCACCGATAATGCGCATTAAATGTAAAAACCACGCTTTTTCATAAAACGGCGTACCCGTAATGTCATCCATTACTGGGCGGTTAAAGGGCACGGCCACCACTTCAATGGCGTCCCCACGGCTCACATCAAAGCCTAAACCGCCACGCAATAAGCGGTCGATACGCGTCAGCTCCTCTGGCCCTAAAGCGACCCTTGTTACAGTGCCGTCTTCGCCAATCACATTTTTATGATCCACCGCCACCGACACCGTTAAGCGGCGCACATCACCGGTTGAGCTTTGGCTATGGCTAATGGTGGTGTCGAGCTCAAAATTACGGGTCGCCTCTTTGCGCGAGCGATCGTTACGGCGCTGCTCTTGGGCGGCTAAGCCGTTGGCATCTTCCGGTATATCCGACTCGCCCGGTGGCTGATTGGTTAAGGCGCCAGGAATACCCAACGCACCTAAGCCAGATGAACTGTCTTCCATCACCATCTCGGAGCGTACAGCGGGCAAGTCTGGATTATAAGATTTAACGGTTTGTTCGGTGCGAGTAAAATCGAGGCGTACGTCCACCTCCGCCGTATAATTGCCTAAGCCTAATACTGGGCTCAAGATAGCGTCGATTTTTTGACGATACTCACGTTCTTGTTTTTGCTGTAGTTCAAATTCTCGACGGCTGCGCGCCGACAGCGGATCTTGAGAGCCAGAATTTAACAGCCGACCGTTTTGATCGGTGACCGTTACCTTATCCGGGGTCATCTCTGATACTGCAGAGGCCACCGTATCCACAATGGCGTCCACTTCTTCTTGGCGCAGCGTACTGCCACGGCGCAAGTTCACTAACACAGTGGCGCTGGGTTGGCGCTTATCTCGTACAAACACGTTTTCACGCGGAATGGCCAACAGCACTTGCGCCTTGCTCACGCTGTTAAATTGCTCAATCACGCGTGATAATTGACGCTCACGGCTCAGATTTAAGCGCTCACGCTCTAAGCGTTGGCTAATACCAAAACCGGGGTCAGATAAAAGAATAGAGTCGCCCTCAGGCGGTGCTTGTTGCAGGCCTGAACGACGTAAATTGAGTTGTATGTCTGAAAAACGGTCGGCGCGCACCAGTACCGTATTGCCTTCAATCTTATAATCGACTTTTTGGGTATCTAAATAATCAAGAGTTTCAATCAGTTCTTGATTGTTGTACATGCCCAAAGGACGCATCTCGGGTTCTTTGCCCCACAGCAACAGAAATACCGCCAGCGCCAAACAAATGGCCAGTGCCAGCACAATAATAACTTGACGTAAAATGTCGGTGTTGCCGAGCAAAGCAAAAGGCGTGCTTTTTTGCTCGTCCGCCTCTAATGAGCTCGTCTCGCGGGTAGCAAGTGCAGACTTGTCGGTATTCGCCAACTGATTATCAGCCACCAATCACGCCCTCATACCGGCATATTCATGATGGTTTTATAGGCTTCTACCACTTTGTTACGCACCTGAACTGTTGCATCAAACGCAAGGCTGGATTTTTGCGCCGAGATCATCACACTTTCTAAGCTCACAGAGTCATCACCCAGCTCGAAACGGGTGCGCAAGTCATCGGTACTTTTTTGTAAGCCATTCACGCTATTCACCGCTTGGCTAAGCAAGGCGGCAAAGTCCTGTTGTGGCACAGCAGTATTGGGCGCCGCCAGCGGTTGCAGCTCACTGCGCATGGCCTGCATTTCTGATAATAAGCCGGTCGCTTGAATATCCATCTGCCTTGGCTCCTGAATTAATTGGGGAAGATAATCATCACATGTAAATAGTGCATGCAATCTTAGTGCCACCTGATGCAGGTGAAGAATTTACGCAAGCGGCCAGTATATAGTCAACGAGGTAGAAAACACAGCACAGTACCGTGAGGAGTAAGGTGTTAAGCGTGAGGTGTAAGATGAAAAGATGGAATGGCCCGACTAAAGTAGACACCAGTTTAAGCAGCATTAAGTTGCTGCGCATATGCGTTGGGGGTTAATCCTCCCAGCGCAGTGTGTTGTCTTACTTTGTGGTAATACTGCGTGATGTAGAAGTGTATTTCTTCTGCCATCTCTTTACGAGTTAACAGCCCTAAACGACGGGTCCATTCCTTTTTCAGTAAAGCAAAAAAGCTTTCTGAACACGCATTATCCCAGCAGTTTCCCCGGCGAGACATGCTGATAGTCACTTTACGTTTATTCAACCACGTCATGGTCGCCATACAATGATATTGGCTGCCCTGGTCTGAGTGGAACATCAGCTCTCGGCCATCAGGCTTCTGCTTCTTCCAAGCCTGCTTTAAGGCCTTAATCACTAATTCAGCACTATTAACCGGCCCTTGAGCCTTGCCCACTACCTGTCTGGTAGCAAGATCGATTATCACCGCCAGATAGAGCCAGCCTTCTTCACAGCGTATTTGAGTTATATCTGACACCCAAACACGGTTCTCTTCTGCAACCGTAAACTGTCGGTTTAACAGATTCGGCGTCGCAGCGATGCCTGGCTTATGTTTACGATGCCCAGGCTTAGGCGCGACACAAGAACGGTAGCCCACACTCTGTAATAGGCGTTGCACTTGATTCTTACCACAAGCAAAGCCTTGGTCAACCGCTTCGCGCCACAATTTCCGATAACCCGCAATACCATGTTGCTGTTCAGCTTCAGCCAATAAAAAGGCGAGCAAACTGCGATGACGCTCCGCCTGAACCGAAGGCTCTCGTTGGCGCTGCTTCCAACAATAAAAACCCGCACGAGATACCTGGAGTACGCGACACATCACCAGTACCGTCCAGCTCATGCTGCGATACCGGTCGATGAAGGCAAATTTTATCGCCGTGTCTTGGTAGCGTACTCTTCCAGCTTTTTTAAGATATCGAGCTCCAGTTCAGCGCGCTCTAGCTTTTTCTTAAGACGCTTATTCTCTTGCTCTAACTGACGAAGGCTTTTATCTGGCCCTTCATTTTTAACGGGCTTATCCTGTTTCGAATCTGGTTTGTCCATTATCCACTCTCGACGCCAACGGCTTAATACGTTCGGATGCACCCCCAGCTCACTGGAGATGTCAGCTAATGTTTTAGGTGATGAAACAGAGAGTTTAACGGCTTCCCGCTTAAATTCATTACTAAATTTACGTTTGGTTCGGTATTGCATACACTTCCTCACTCTGAAGAAGTGTCTACTTATTCGGGGCCATTCCAAGACCAGAACGGTGCTTGTGTTTTAAGCCGTCTTCCTGACGCACGTCAGGATCTCGCTGTTAGCTTTTGTACTAAGTGCGAGATACCGTGGCCGTCATGCTGAACTTGATTCAGTATCGGCAAGACGGCACAGGACCAGAGCGGTGTTTGTGCTTTAAGCCGTCTTCCTGACGCATGTCAGGATCTCGCCCTTGGCTTTAGTACTAAGTGCGAGATACCGGGTCAAGCCCGGCAAGACGGCAAAGAGATACAAAACCAACAACATACGGTGTTTGTGTTTTAAGCCGTCTTCCTGACGCACGTCAGGATCTCGCCCTTGGCTTTAGTGCTACGTGCAAGATCCCGAGGTTGTTATGCTAGGCGCTATCTTTTCCCCTTCACATTATTTTTCTGTGTTGTTCCGTGTATTCCGTGGCAAAGAAAGTTTTTAAAGCTCGGCGCTGGTTTGCTAAACCTCCATTCCCGCTTCGCGCATGCGCGCCAGCTTATAACGCAGAGTGCGTGGGCTAATGCCTAACTGTTCGGCAACCTGTTGGCGACTGCCACCATGCTCTTGCAGCGTCTGCCAAATAATTTGCTGCTCTTGGCTGGCTAACTCTTGGCTCAAATCTGTAGCCGTCGCTTTATTCACTTCGCCCGCAGACTCATTGGCCGCATAACAACTAGCCGCCTCAGCAATCGCTAACTCTGCAACCGGCATACTGGGGTTTACACTCAAAGGTACAGCCGCAGGCGCTAACAACTCATCTAACAAAATATCTTGTGCTTCAATCACCGTGCTTTGCGCCAAAATTAAAGCGCGCTGAATAACGTTACCCAGCTCGCGCACGTTGCCCGGCCACTGCCATGTCAACAATCTAGCTTTGGCAGACTCACCTAATTGCAACTGGCCACGACCTAGCTCTTTGGCGTAACGCTGCAATAAAAACTCGGCTAACGGCACTATATCGTCGGGCCGCTCGGCCAAGGCTGGCCAATGCAGCGGGAACACATTTAAGCGATAAAATAAGTCTTCTCGAAAACGGCCATCCGCCACCGCTTGACGCAAGTCGCGGTTACTGGTCGCTAATACTCGCACATCCAGTGCAATGGTTTTGCGCCCACCTAAGCGCTCCACTTCGCGCTCTTGCAGCACCCGCAATAACTTAGCCTGCAGGTTTAAGTCCATCTCGGTAATTTCGTCCAGCAGTATGGTGCCGCCATTGGCCTGTTCAAACTTACCGGGATTACCTTGCACGGCACCGGTAAAGGCACCTTTTTCATACCCAAATAAAGTGGCTTCTAACATATTATCGGGAATCGCCGCACAATTTATCGCAACAAACGCAGCATTAGCCCGATCGGACTTTTGATGAATAAAACGCGCCAGCACTTCTTTACCAGTACCGCTAGGCCCGCTGATCATCACACTGGCCCCTGACTCCGCTACGCGGGTGGCCAACTGCAACAATTGAATACTGCTGGCGTCCCCCACTACCGGATTACCATCATCCAGTACCGGCTGAGTTATATGGCGCGACACCACGCTTAACAAAGTATCCGGCGTAAACGGCTTGGCTAAATAATCCACGGCACCAGCACGAATGGCCGCCACCGCACCCGACACTTGGGCATAGGCCGTCATCACCAACACCGGTAAACCCGGAATACGGCGATTAATCCAATCTAATAGCCCAAGGCCATCCATACCCGCCATTTGCACGTCTGTGATCACTAGTTTCGCTGCATGATGTTGCAACCAAATGATGGCATCTTCCGCATTGTCTACGGGCGCGCACGAAAAGCCCGCCAGCAATAGCGTATCCTGCAGCGCCTGCTGCAAGCCCGCATCGTCTTCTACTAATAAGATATCAACCACATCTGGCTGCACTTCATGAGTCATGAAATATGGTTCCTTAATTCTGTAAAGGGTGAAGTGTAAAGCGGACGAGATAACACTCAATACAGAGCCAAACATAAATCTATTTTTGCCACGGAATACACGGACGAGGAGCAAAAATCATAATGATAAAAGTTTTTCTTTTGTAGTGTGCCAATTTATTCGGCACGGTTTGGCTTGCTGTTTAAAAACATCCAGCTACGCTGGCCCGCCGAATGAATTGGCGGCTACAGGGTGCTTTGTCTTTTAGTTCGCTGCTTATTTTCAATTTTCGGTAACCACAAACTGAAACAGCTGCCTTCACCTAACACCGATTGCACGGATACTCGTCCTTGATGGGCGCGCATTACTGCGCTCACTGCCGCCAACCCTAAACCCGTGCCTTGGCTGCGGGTGGTAAAAAACGGCGTGAAGATATTTTTCAGCACGCTTGGCGCCATGCCTTTACCGTTATCTTGCAGTCGAATTTCTAGCTCATTGCCTGCCATTAACAACTCAAGGCGCAACTCAGTCGCTCCTGCATCAACGGCGTTTTCTAATAAGTTCAGTACTATGCCTTTTAGGGCGTGGCGATTACCCAACACTTGGCTTGAGGTAATGTCTTGCTGAACAAGCGTTAAGGTCGCGCCTTGAGCGGCTAACAAAGCTGTTGCAGCCTCTACGCATTCAGGCAATAACTCACTTAGCGCCAAAGTATCTGCTAATGGCGCTTGCTCGGGTTTAGCGAATAATAAGATGTCGCTTATTTGACGCTCAATATCATTAAGCCGGTCGATTAAGCGCTGCTGAAACTGCACCCGCTGGCTTTCTGTTAACTGCGGGGACGCTAAATTGGCACCATAAAGCATGGCGGCAGATAAAGGCGTGCGAATTTGGTGTGCCAGTGTGGCGGCCATCTGCCCCAGTGCCGCTAAGCGTTGGGCATGGCTTTGCTGCGCTACCCAAGCACGAGTGGGCGTAAGGTCGGTAAGCTGAATTAACTGGCCAGGCTGGCCTTCAATATGAGAAATAGCCAACTGAATACGCCGACCATCTTTAAGCGAAACTTGCAGTCCATCGTCCGGCTGCGGCGCAAACACCCGCTCAATTACTGCCGACCAAGCTTCGCCTAATAGCGGCTTATTTTGTAACGGCTCACCCAACGATGCAGCCAAGAGTCTTTGCGCCGCCGGATTCACTAACGCCACCCGCCCACGGCCATCCAGCCACACCACGCCACTGGGTATGGCATTAACTAAGGCGGCCATACTCAAGGTTTCCGGCAGCACAGCTGTCGACTCATTAGGCACTATCGTGTCATTAAGCATAAGGGGGCACAATCAGGGGGTGATAAACTGTTCATACAATAAGCATGCCAGCCTGCCCCGTGAGGGGTAAAGAGTGAGGCGTGAGGAGGTAAAGAGACACTGTCTTTTGTAGTGTGCCGCTTTAGCTGGCACTCCCGTCTCAGCGGGAATATTTTAGATCATCCAGCTTCGCAGGGGGGAGCTCGTCTCGCCGTGACGAATCATTCCAGTTTAATCGAATATCCAGTGAATATTCGCAGT